>JBCDLG010000060.1:0-18124 GCA_038745625.1 Pseudomonadota bacterium
GACCGAGATCGCGCTCGGCCTGCAAGGTGCCTTGCGTCTCGGCCGACAGCTCGACGAAGGCCAGATGGTACCGGAAACCATCAGCATGATGAAAAGAAACAATTGCGGCAAAGCGCTCGACATTGCGCGGGTGGCCCGGGATGTCCACGGAGGGAATGGCATCAGTGAAGACTACCACGTGATGCGCCACGCCATGAACCTTGAGACCGTGAACACCTATGAGGGCACCCACGACATCCACGCCCTCATTTTGGGCCGTGCCCAGACAGGGCATCAGGCGTTCGGTTGATGAGTCACTCCAGCGCCGCCAAGACAGCGCCCGCGAAGGCCGGACCATCGAAACGCTCACCGCGATAGTCATAGCCTCGCCGGACAATGACGACATTCCGCTCAGGGACAATAATCACGAACTGCCCGCGGTTGCCGAGCGCAGCGTAAGTGCCGTCCGGCATTCCAGGATAGCCCTGATAGAGCCAAAACTGCGCGCCATAGCCGCGGCTGGGGCGCTCATCCGCACCCGGCGGCTGCGACGGCGCCGGACTGGCGACATAGTCCGCCCACCCCTCGGGCAGGATACGTTCGCCTTCCCATACACCGTCCTGGAGATAGAGGATGCCGAGCCGCGCGAGGTCCCGCGCCGTTGTCCAAACCTGGCTTGAAAGAATGAAATTGCCCTGCCAATCGGTCTCAAGATGCGTATTCAGCATACCGATTTTATAAAGAACACGTTCAAAGGGATAGCGCAAATAGGCCGCATCATCCTCCATCGCTTCGCGCAAGGTGAGGAGCGCGAGCATCGTGTCATTGTTGGCATAGCGCCAGCGTTCGCCCGGCACAGCAGCCAGCAGATTGCCCTTTGCGTGATCTGTTACGAGGCCACCGCCGAAATAGATCGCATCTGTCCGGTTACCAGCAGGCTCGCTGTCGAGACCTGACCCCATATGGAGAAGATTGGCCAGGGTGATCGTGCCGCGCGGATCGCCATCAGCTGACCACTGATCGATGCCTGTCACCTGATCAACGGCCACAATCCCGTCCTCGACCGCTGCACCAATGACCGTCGCGCCGATGGATTTCGCCACGGACCATGTCCGCTGGGACGTGGTGATATCAAAGCCTTCAAGATACTGCTCGCTGATCAAGCGCCCATCCTGGACAACCACGACGGCGCTGGTCACGCCGCCAAAATCCCCGGCGAAAGCGCCATCAAACGCACTCGCGAGCATGGCCTTGTCAACATTCTCGGGCAAATCATCGGTTGGCAGACGATCGCCCTGCGGCCACGGCGTGCTGGCTCTACGCCGCGGTTTCTTGGCAGTGGATCGCGCAAGAAGGCCTGTGTCCGATGCCCCTGGCGGCAAGGACGCACAGCCAAGATGCGGACGCCAAGCCGCAATGCGCGGCGGCATATCATCCGCGTAGGTGACGGACACTGTCTTTCGGCGCTGATCAACATCCGCATCCGGAAGGCGCGCCATAGCAGGGCCATAATCGGGATAGATGTTGGTGAGTTCATGCGCCGCGATTTGCTCCAGCGACTTGCCCGCGTTGAAGAGGCCCGAGCAGGTGAACTGCGCCTTATAGCCCGCAGCTTGGCTCATCGCCCGGCGGCTCGGCGGGCGCTCCTCGTCCTGCGCCGATGCCATCGTCAAACACATACCCAAAGCGGCAAACCAACCAGCGGCTGACGTGATCCCAAGACGCATAAACACTCCCAGCTTTCGCGCATGCCGGGCCTAGCGCGTACACCATCACGAGAGAAGGCTTCAGACTGCCCCAATCAGAGCCGTCGGTCAGGGGCCGTCTAACGGCGCCTATTCGGGCCGCAACACACCGTTGACGTCGCGTCGCAACGGGCTTTCTTGAACCGGCAACGGCTTTCCCTTGATCGATGCAATCGTCTCGCCATGGGGCCAGTCAGGCGGAGCAATGGCGATATAGCGCGCATAACCGCCAGTTCCGCCCAAGGGCTTGGCAAAACCCACCATGATCAGTGCACCGCGTTCCGGCACAAGGTCGAGGTTCGCCACCCCCTCGGCCTGAGCATAGTTGTTGTGCATCAGCCAATACTCGCCCTCAAGATTGGGGGTCGTGTCGGTGTCGAGAGGCTCATGGCCATGGAACAGAATACCGCGCTGCTCGTGCATAAACTTGATCGCTTCAAGGCCGACGCCCGGAAATGGTTTTTCATTGAAGCGTTCAATTTCGCCCCAACGTTTGTGCCAATCGGAACGCACCATCACCACTGAACCGGTAGGAATTCTCCCGTATGCGGACTCCCATGCTACGATGTCGTCGACCTGCAGATGATAGCCCTCATCATCTTGAACTTTCTCAGAGATATTGATCACCACGAGCGGATGGATAGCAAAGCTCGCAGGTATATCGCTGATCGTCGCACCCCTGTCATTCCAATGAGCCGGAGGATCGAGCTGGGTACCATATTGATCTGTAGGCAAGAGATATTCGGTGGCGATAAATCCGTGGTCCTCGTAGGCAAACTCATCCCCGACAGAAGCGTACTCGCCCATATCCGAACGCGCCCTCGCCGGCCTGAACTCAGCCCGCCCAAACCCTCCCCACACGGCCTGTTGCGGCTCGAAAGCATGAGTAAGATCGATATATTTGGCGTCTTCCAAGTATGTTGCGTGAAGTTCCCACAAGGATAAATTAGCTGGGGTGCCAGCGGTCGGTGGCGACGATTGACCGGCATCGCATCCGAGTAAAATTGCGCAAGCGCCCATCGTCCGTATCCAGCTCAAACTGTTCATAGCGGCCCTCATTCACAACCCATCGGTCGCGTCGCTTTTCAATGCCGAACGCTAGACGGTTGCGACCCGCACTGTCCATTTTGGCGGCGACGTCTCTGCGCCCAGCCGAGAGCGCAGCGTTTCGCGAAACATGCCATGGGGGGTGAAAGAAACGACTGGAGCGGGTAGCCGGGATCGAACCGGCATCCTCAGCTTGGAAGGCTGCTGCACTACCATTGTGCTATACCCGCGCCGAAGGCTGGCTCTAACCAAGCCCACGCGGCTTGTCACCCGCGAACTGCGCGCCGCGCTCGGCCGTATGATCATGTCGCGCGCGCCCGCGCATCGAGACCATCAGCGCGCACGCCTCCGGGCCGTTAGACAATTCGGTCGCCAGGCGGCTATTTTTTGCATTTTCCTGCCGGACTTCCGTTGCGGCGCACGCAACCTTGTGATACTCAAGCGCTGACGCGGGAAAGGTTCCCGCTGCAGGATCGAGTTCTCCCATGGCCAAGACCATGTCTTTTGTGGAACCGCACGGCGTCTTCGTGGCGTCACTCCTGCCTATTGTCCTCGTCCTTCTTATTATCGGCAGCCCCTAGGGAGCGGCATCGGAGCAGGACATCCTGACCGACGCGGAGCTCCCCAGCAGGGGAGCTTTTTTTTCATCTGGAGAACCAAAGACCACCATGACGCAAGACAAACGCAGCGACGCGATCACCAAGGGACCGGCTAGGGCCGCGGCCCGTGCGATGCTGCGCGCCACGGGCATGCAGGATGCGGATTTTGAGCGCCCGCTTGTTGGTGTCATCAACACCTATTCCTCTGTCACGCCGTGCAACATGCACCTCAAAGAGCTCGCAGAGCCTGTGTGCGAAGGGATCCGCGAAGGCGGCGCCTGGCCGATGGAGTTCGGCGCGCCGGTGGTCTCCGATGGCATCACCATGGGCCATGAGGGCATGCGCGCGAGCCTCGTCAGCCGCGAGGTGATCACGGACTCGATTGAGCTGGCCGTCCGCGGCCATGCGCTCGACGCCGCGATCGTCTTGGTGGGTTGCGACAAGACCATTCCGGCGGCAGCCATGGCGCTCGCGCGCTGTAACGTGCCGGGCGTGGTCCTCTATGGCGGAACGATCGCTGCAGGCTGCCTAGGCGGCAAAGACATCTCTATCCAAGACGCGTTCGAGGCGATCGGTGCCCACGCGTCGGGAACAATCAACGATGACGAGCTAGGTGCCGTCGAACGCGCCGCCTGCCCCGGCGCTGGTGCCTGCGGGGGCCAATTCACCGCCAACACCATGGCGATGGCCCTCGCCTTCTTAGGCCTTGCCCCCATCGGAGCCGGAGATGTTCCGGCAACTGATGAGGGCAAGGCCGCGGAAGCCAAACGTTGCGGCGAACTCGTCGCGCGCAACGCGCTTGGCAAGGGCTCGCGGAACCTCGTCACCGAGACGTCTCTCAAAAACGCAGCGACCTCTGTCGTCGCCTCGGGCGGCAGCACCAACGCGGTTCTGCACCTCGCAGCGATTGCCGCAGAAGCAGGTGTCCCCTTCTCGATCGACATTTTTGATCAGCTCAGCCGCGACGTGCCGGTGATCGCTGATATGAAACCAGGCGGCCGCTTCTTGGCGCAGGATCTCTACGCGGCGGGCGGCTGCCGGCTGTTCGGCCAGCGCCTGCGCGAAGCAGGCCTGATCGAAGACGCGATGACCGTCACCGGCAAAACACTGTTTGAAGAGCTCGATCGGGCAGAAGAGACGACGGGCCAACAGGTTGTCCGCACGGTGAGTGAGCCTGTCAAAAAGACCGGCGGCTTGCGCATTCTTTATGGCGATGTCGCACCGGAAGGCTCGGTCCTCAAAACCGCTGGCTATGGCGACGGCGCGTTTTCAGGTCCCGCGCGCGTTTTCGAATGCGAGGAAGACTGTTTCGCGGTCGTCCAAGAGAACGGCATCCAAGAAGGCGACGTGGTCGTCATCCGTTATGAAGGGCCCAAAGGCGGGCCCGGCATGCGGGAGATGCTCGCCGTCACCGCAGCCCTGGCTGGCCAAGGGCTCGCTGGCAAAGTGGCGCTGATCACGGACGGCCGTTTCTCGGGCGCCTCCCACGGCTTTGTCATCGGTCACGTCGCGCCGGAAGCCGCCGTGGGCGGACCTATCGCCCTCCTTCAGGACGGCGATATCCTGTCGATCGACGCCGAGGCACGCCGGATCGACGCTGATATTGACTGGGACGCTCGCCGCAGAGATTTCACCCCGCGTAAGCTGCGCCGCTTTGGCGGGGTTTTCGACAAATACGCCGCCCTCGCCGCATCTGCGAGCCGCGGCGCCACGACCCTTCAGGAGAATGTTGAATGAGTGAAGAGCTGAAAGAATATAGCAAAGATGACGTGAAGCCGGTCCTCAAGGACACGACGATCGCCGTCATTGGCTATGGCAGCCAAGGCCGGGCCCATGCGCTCAATCTCAAGGACTCTGGCCTTGATGTGATCATCGGTGCCCGTCGTGGTGGTCCGTCGGAGGTTAAAGCCGAGGCTGACGGCTTCCGCGTCGTCTCGCCTGCGCAAGCCGCCGAAGAAGCACAGTTCATCGCCCTCACCGCCCCCGATATGGCGCACCAAGAGATCTTCAAGAACGACATCGCACCGACCTTGAAGGCCGGTCAGACGTTGATGTTCGCCCACGGATTTTCGGTGCTCTACAACCAGGTGACCCCGCCGAAGGATGTTGACGTCATCCTCGTCGCACCGAAGGGGCCCGGCGCGCTTGTCCGTCGCGAGTTCGAACGTGGCCGCGGCGTGCCATGCCTGATTGGGGTCCATCAGGACGCCAGCGGCGAAGCCCGTGACCGCGCCCTCGCTTACGCTGATGGCCTTGGCGGCACATCAGCGGCGGTTTTTGAAACATCCTTCAAAGACGAAACCGAAACCGATCTCTTTGGTGAGCAAGCCGTCCTCTGCGGCGGCGCGACGGAACTCGTCGTGATGGGTTTCGAGACCTTGGTCGAGGCAGGCTATCCTGAAGAGCTCGCCTATTATGAGTGCATGCACGAGCTGAAGCTGATCGTGGATCTCCTCCACGAAGGCGGCCTTGCGAAGATGCATGACTTTATCTCCGAGACCGCGGCTTATGGCGACCTCAAATCCGGCCCACGCGTTGTCGATGAGAACTCGCGCGAGAAAATGCGCGCCGTTCTCAAAGACATCCAAACCGGCGCCTTCGCCCGCGATTGGATCTCCGAGAACCTCGCCGGCAAGCCAAGCTATGGCTCGATGCTGGCCGCAGACCTCAATCATCCGATGGAAGACGTCGGACGGAAACTCCGTGGAAAGATGACCTGGCTAAATGCTGAGCCAGGCGCAAACAACAAAGACGAAGGCTAAGATCATGCTGGAGCCGAAGATTACCGTCGAAGACAAGAAGCTGGCCCCCGCGTTGGTTGTCACTGACGCTCCGGCTCCAGTCGCCCCTGCCGAGCCTGACGTCGCGGAAGACGACGAGGACGAAGCCCCCAAAGTGAACCCTTTCGCCCAATTTATGGGATGTGCGCCGTGAACACCGCAACAGCAGCAAAACCTGACGACGAGCCCGAGGCCTCAACAGCACCCAGAACAGGCGCGCGGATGGTGATTGACGCTCTGGTCGACCAGGGCGTCAAAACCGTTTTTGGCTATCCCGGCGGCGCGATCATGCCCGTTTATGATGCCCTCACTGGCGCGGGGCTGAAGCACATCCTGTGTCGCCACGAACAAGCCTGCGCGTTTGCCGCGGCGGCCTTTGGGCGGATGACGGGCAAGGCTGGCGTTTGCATGGCCACCTCTGGGCCCGGCGCCACGAACCTCGTGACCGGCCTCGCTGACGCCTACATGGACTCAGTGCCGATGGTCGCGATCACCGGTCAGGTCGCGCAGCCTTTGATGGGCACGGACGGTTTCCAAGAGGTCGATACGTTCGGCATCACCATGCCGATCGTCAAACACAGCTATATCGTCCGCGATCCTGCTGACATCCCAGCGATCATCGCCGAGGCCTTCGAGATCGCCGAGAATGGCCGCCCTGGCCCCGTGCTGATCGATCTGCCGAAAGACGTCCAGCAAACCGAAGCGCACGCAAAGCCGTTCGGCGGCAATGGCCCAGAGGTGATGCCGCTGGATGATGACGGCCTGCGCCGGGCGGAAGCTGCAATGCGCGATGCCGAGCGCCCCCTTTTCTATCTCGGCGGCGGAATCACCCGCGCCGGAGCGACAGAACATGTGCGGAGGCTTGTTGAGCGCTCAGGCATCCCAGCTGTCTGTACACTGCACGGCCTTGGCACTTTACCGACGGATCATCCGCAGCTCCTCGGCATGATCGGCATGCATGGCAGCCGGTCCGCCAACATGGCGGTGCAGGAATGCGATCTTCTGATCAATATCGGCGGCCGGTTTGACGACCGGGCGACGGGTCGTCTCGACGGCTTCGCACCGAAAGCGCGGGTGATCCATTTCGACCGGGACAAGAGCGAGATCTCGAAACTCCGCTACGCTGATGTCTCCGTGGCCGGTGAGCTGATCCCAGCCATCGACAGCCTGCGTCCCGAACCAGGGGCGATTGGCTCCTGGGTTCAACTCAACAGTGCACGGAGAGACGAGTTCAAAGCACGCTATGATGCTCCCGGCGAGGGTATCTTCGCCCCAGCGCTGTTGCGTGATCTGTCGCTCGCGGCCGGCGACGGTTTCGTCGGCGTACCCGATGTCGGCCAGCACCAAATGTGGGTCGCGCAGCACTGCCATTTCACCCGTCCGCAAGCGCATCTGACCTCCGGCGGTCTCGGCAGCATGGGCTACAGCCTGCCCACCGCCATCGGCGCGCAGCTGGCCGAGCCCGAAAGCACGGTTGTCTCGATCAATGGCGATGGCGGCGTGATGATGAACATCCAGGAGCTCGCCACCCTCAACCGGTACAAGATCCCGCTGAAAGTGATCGTCCTCAACAACTCTCGCCTTGGTATGGTTCGTCAGTGGCAGGAGCTGTTCTTTGACGGCAACTTCTCTGAGGTGGATCTCTCGGACAATCCCGACTTCGCGGTGGTCGCACAGGCCTTCGGTATCGAAGCCTTCACCATCAGCCAGAGGAGCGAAGTCGCCGGCGCGATTGATCGCCTTCTCTCGGCCGAAGGCCCGATCCTGATGCACGCGATCATCGATCCTGCCGAAAATGTTTGGCCGCTGGTCGCACCGGGCAAATCCAACAGCGAAATGCTGGAAGGCTAAGTCATGAGTATCGCCCTGTCGCCGAACACCCGCCGCGCCACGATTGAGACGTTCACGATCGAATCCGACGATGTGAACGGCACACTGCGCCGTGTTTGGACAGTGATCGAGCAGCGCGGCTGGAACGTGCGATCGCTTCTCGTGGAAGAGGTCGAGGGCGGCGTCGAAACCCGGGTTCAGGTCTCGCCGACAGGCAACAACCGCTCGATTGAGACCCTCCGCCTTCAGATCGAACGTCTGCACAATGTGCGGGCCGTTCGCCTTGAGCGTCGCAGCCGTGAAAAACCGAGCCGGTGGAAGGAAATCCCCCATGCTGCCGTCATTTGACGACGCTCCCGCTCCGGTTGACGAAGAGCCCTCTGTTGCGGCCAATCCGCTCGGTTTGCCCGCAGCGGATTGGCGTGCGATCATTGAGAAAGACGATGCAGCCTGGTCGAATGTCGCAGTCACCCCTTGTCTTCCGAGCACGAAGCTTTCCGAGAAGACGGGAGCCGAGCTTTACCTGAAATATGAGAATATGCAGGTCACCGGCGCCTTTAAAGAGCGCGGTGCCCTGGCCAAGCTGTTGTCGCTCACGGACGATGAGCGAGAAGCGGGCGTGATCGCTGCATCGGCTGGCAACCATGCGCAAGGTCTCGCGCGGCATGCTCAACTCCTCGGCATCAAAGCCACCATCGTCATGCCGTCGCACACACCATCGGTGAAGGTGGAAGAAACGCGCCGCTACGGCGCCGATGTTGTTCTTTATGGTGATGGTTTTGAAACGGCGAGCGAGGAGGCGGAGCGCCTGATCGCTGAGCGCGGCCTCACCCTCGCGCATCCCTTTGACGACGCCTATATCTGCGCCGGGCAAGGCACGGTGGCGGCGGAAATGCTGGCCCAGGCGCCGGATCTCGACACGCTGGTGGTGCCGATCGGCGGCGGCGGGCTGATTGCTGGTATGACCGCGGTGGCAAAATCTCAGCGTCCGGACATCAAGGTGATCGGCGTGCAGGCCTCGCTCTATCCCGGCATGATCAATGCCGTTCGCGGCAGCGCGCGGCCTTGCGGCGGTATGACCCTGGCCGAAGGCATCGCGGTGGCAAAGCCCGGCGCCTTTACCCGCAAAGTGGTGAGTGAGTTGGTCGACGAAATCGTCACCGTCGAGGAACGCGATCTTGAGCGGGCCCTTTCCCTTCTTCTCAGTACCCAGAAGACGCTTGTCGAAGGTGCAGGCGCCGCAGGTCTCGCGGCGATGATGGCGCACCCGTCCCTTTTCCGCGGCAAGTGCGTCGGTAGCATCCTCTGCGGCGGCAATATTGATGCTCGCCTTCTCTCAGCCATTCTGATGCGCGATCTCGCACGGCAAAGGCGGCTCGCACGACTTAGAATCGCGTTGATGGACGTGCCCGGACAGCTGACTCGGGTTTCAACGGCCATCGGCGCAGCAGGAGGCAACGTCATCGATGTTGCCTATCATAAAGTCTTCAATGATCTGCCTGCGAAGGAAACCCATCTCGATATCTCTGTCGAAGCCACGGGTCCGGAGCATATGGATCGCATCATCCATGCCCTTCGTGAGGAGGGTTTCCTACCTGAACTAGCGAACTATTGAGCACCCGGAACCATGACCTACACACCGACCGATACCGTCCGAATTTTCGATACCACTTTGCGGGATGGCGAGCAGAGCCCCGGCTTCTCGATGACCATGAAGGGCAAGCTGCGGATGGCAAAAGCGCTCTCCGCACTGAATGTCGACGTTATCGAAGCGGGCTTTGCCGCGGCTTCCCCCGGCGATGCAGAGGCGGTCAAGGCGATCGCACAAGAGGCCGAGGGGCCGATCGTTTGCTCCCTCGCCCGGGTCACCGAGCGCGATATCGACACGGCAGCCGAGGCACTGGACGGCGCTAAACGTAAGCGCGCCCACGTTTTTATTGGTACGAGCCCGACACACCGTCAACATAAGCTCAAAATGCGCAAAGGTGAGATCCTCGACGCCATCGATCACGGCGTTCGCTACGCCCGGAAGATTTTCGAAGACGTTGAGTTCTCCGCCGAGGACGCGATGCGGACGGAAAAGACCTTCCTCGCCGAATGCCTGAAAACCGCGGCCGAAGCTGGGGCGAGCACCCTCAATGTTCCCGATACGGTGGGATATTTCACCCCAGAGGAGACCTATGAGGTGTTCCGCTATTTGATCGAGGCTGTCGAGCCCGGGAATGACGTGATCTTCTCAACCCACTGCCACGATGACTTAGGGATGGCCGCAGCCAACAGCCTCGCTGCTGTTCGCGCAGGCGTGCGTCAGATCGAGTGCACGATCAACGGCATCGGCGAGCGGGCAGGCAACTGCGCCATGGAAGAGGTGGTCATGGCGATGCGTACCCGGCGCGATACCTATGAGGTCTCCACCAACATCGATACGACCAAGTTCTATGATGCTTCCCGCACCCTGGAAGACATCACCGGCGAGAAGGTCCAGCGCAACAAGGCCGTTGTCGGACGGAATGCTTTTGCCCATGAGGCTGGCATCCACCAACATGGTATGCTGAGCAATCGGAAGACCTATGAGATCATGGAGCCTGAGGATGTGGGCGCGCCGGTGAGCTCCCTGGTTCTGGGCAAGCATTCCGGCAAGCACGCTCTCTTTGCGCGGCTTGAGGAGCTCGGCCACGAAGTGCCCGTCGACGGGAGGGACGCGATCTTCGCCGCCTTCAAGGTCCTCGCCGACAAGCATCATGACATCACGGATGACCAGCTGCGGACCCTGGTGGCAGGCGCCTCGAACCGGGTGGTGGCTGACGCGTGACCGGAAAAACGCTGTTTGAGAAAGTCTGGGAGCGGAATCTGGTTAGAGACGAGGCGCCGGACAGCCCCGCCATTTTGCATGTCGGGCTCCATCTCATCCACGAGGTGACGAGCCCGCAGGCATTCCAGGTGCTGGCTGAGCGCGGCCTCAAGGTCCGGCGGCCCGACCTCACCTTGGCAACGATCGACCATTCCGTGCCGACCCTGCCCGCCGACACGGAAGGGCGCCTACCCTATGCAACGCCCGCCGCTGAGAACCAGGTGGCCACCTTGCGAACCAACTGTGCGGTACACGGCATTGAGCTGCTAGATCTTGATGATCCACGGCGCGGAATTGTCCATATGGTGGGTCCGGAGCTTGGTCGGACCCATCCCGGCTCCGTGGTGGTCTGCGGCGACAGCCACACCAGTACCCACGGCGCGTTCGGCGCCCTCGCCTTCGGCATTGGTACCACCGAAGTCGGTCATGTGCTGGCCTCACAAGCCCTGTTCCAGCGCAAGCCAAAGACGCTCCGTGTCATGTTCAAAGGCGAAACAGCGCCGGGTGTCACGGCCAAGGACATGGCGCTGGCGGTGATCGCTCGCCTCGGCATGGATGGCGGCACCGGCTATGTGCTTGAATATGCAGGCGACGCTGTCCGTGCTTTGTCGATGGAGGGGCGGATGACCCTCTGCAATCTCTCAATTGAGGCAGGCGCCCGCGCGGGTATGGTCGCGCCGGACGAGACGACCTTTGACTATCTCAAAGGACGCCCTGGAGTTCCCGATGATTGGCAAGCGGCAATTGCATCGTGGTCAGAACTTTATAGCGACCCCGATGCCGCTTTCGATCACGAGATCACAATCGACGCTGCCGCGATCGCACCCATGGTCACCTATGGCGTGAGCCCCCACGAAGCGGTTCCCGTGACGGCCCAAGTGCCCGACGCGACCGATGCCAACGCCTCAGCCGCTCTTGACTATATGGGCCTCGCAGGCGGCGCGGACCTCTCCGCTATCGCCGTCAATCGGGTCTTTGTCGGTTCGTGCACGAACGGCCGTATTGAAGACATGCGGCAGGTCGCTAACCTCCTCCGCGGCAAACGCGTTGCTGATCACGTCCGTATGCTGGTGGTTCCAGGCTCCGCGGCGGTGAAGCAGCAAGCTGAGGACGAAGGCCTCGACGAGATTTTTCTCCAAGCCGGCGCAGAATGGCGCGAGCCAGGCTGCTCGATGTGCATTGCGATGAACGGCGACAAAGGCGACCCTGGCGAGGTGGTGGTTTCCACCTCCAACCGCAACTTCCGTGGTCGTCAGGGTGAAGGCGTGCGCACCATCCTCGCAAGCCCCGCAACAGCAGCCGCATCGGCCGTGGTCGGACGTCTTGCCGATCCGCGCAGCATAGAGGTCACCGCATGAAGCCCTTTGGTCAAGTGACGAGCAAAACCGTCGCGGTCCCCACCACCAATGTTGATACCGATCAGATCATCCCCGCCCGCTTTCTCACCACCACCGATCGCGATGGCCTGGGCGACGCGGCGTTCCGCGACTGGCGGTTTGATCAGGATGGCAACACCCTCGACCATCCGATCAACGCGATCAATCCGGATACCCACGCGATCCTCGTGGCGGGCGACAATTTTGGTTGCGGCAGCTCGCGCGAGCATGCCGCCTGGGCGCTTGATGCCTTTGGCGTGCGCGCCGTGATCAGCACCTCTTTTGGCGATATCTTCAAATCGAACGCCCTCAAAAACGGCTTGCTACCGGTCGAGGTGGACGAAGCCACGCTCGATCTCTTGATGAAGGAGCCAAACCGTGAGCTGACGATCGACCTCGAGGAGGAAGAGATCCGCTTTGGCAATCATGTGGTGGCTTTCGCCACCGAGCCGTTTGCGCGAAGGTGCCTGCTGCAGGGATCGGACCCGCTGACGGTGCTGCTGGACGCTGTGCCTGACATCGAGACATTTGAGCGGGAGCACGGACGAGCATCATGAGCCTCACCATCGCTGTTCTGCCTGGGGACGGTATCGGCCCCGAAGTCACCTCCGCGGCGCTGCGGGTCCTTGGCCGCGTCTGCGCGAACCAAGGCGTCGATTTAGAGGCCAAACCGCATCCTTTCGGCGGCGCAGGCATCGACGCGGCGGGCGAGCCGCTTCCAGCTGCCACCAAAGATGCTTGCCTCAGCTCTGACGCTGTGCTTCTCGGCGCGGTAGGTGGTCCGTCCTATGACAAAGCCGCCCGAGACGAAGGCGCACCGCGCCCAGAGGCGGGGCTTCTCACCCTCCGCAAAGAGATGGGGCTGTTCGCCAACCTGAGGCCATCGCGCATTTTCGCCGGGCTGGAAGACGCATCACCCCTCCGCAAAGAAATCGTCCAAGAGACGGATATTCTCATCATCCGTGAGCTGACCGGCGGGATCTATTTCGGCGAGCGGCAAGAGGGCGATGCGCAAGCGACCGACCTCATGCCGTACTCCCGCGAAGAGGTTGATCGCGTCACCCGCGTGGCATTTGAAGCCGCCAAGAAACGTCGCGGTCGTCTCGCCTCGGTCGATAAAGCGAATGTTCTCGCCACCTCGCGGCTGTGGCGGAAAACGGTTGACGCGGTGGCCGCGGATTATCCCGACATCGTCGTCGAACACGTGCTCGTTGATGCCATGGCGATGCACCTCGTGACCCGACCTGCCGATTTCGACGTGGTGGTGACGGAGAACCTCTTCGGCGATGTTCTGTCTGATGAGCTTTCCGCCATTGTGGGGTCGATCGGTCTTGCTCCATCCGCCTCGCTGGGCGCGCCCGGCAAGCCCGGCCTCTACGAACCGATCCATGGCAGCGCGCCGGATATCGCGGGCCAAGGCATCGCCAACCCGTTTGGCGCGATCCTTTCGAGCGCGATGTTGCTTCGTCATTCAGCAGATATGAACGACGCAGCGACCTCGATCGAGATGGCGGTTTCCCATGCGCTGGAGCGGGGCCTCCGCACAAAGGACCTCGGCGGACAGGCCGGAACGGAAGAAGCCACAGAGGCTGTTCTCTCTGCCCTTTGACCTAAGACTTGAGGACCATGTCGTTGCGATGGACAAGGACTTTCGTGTCCTTGATCGCCGCGGCATCGCAGAGAGCGAGACCAAAGGCGATCGCTTCGCCGGCATGCTGCACCTCGACCACATCGCCGGTGAGAAAGGGCGCCAGCACCTCTTTAACGCCTACGGACAAAAGACTGGCGCCGTCTGTGACCGCTTTGACGGCACCGGGGTCGATCTCTACCATACCCTGACGTTCGACCGCGCCAGCCAGCCAGCGCCGCCGCGAGGCGAGGCGAGGCCCTGGCTCGAACCGCGTCGAGCGGCTGCCCACGTCAAGCGCTGAAAGCGGCCTCTCATGGTGGCCACTGGCGATGATCGTCCGAACACCCCATCCGGTCGCCAGGGACGCGGCCTCTATCTTGCTCGCCATACCGCCCGTGCCACTGGATGAAGCGCTGGGGCCAGCCGCCGCGCGGTAGGCGTCGATCCCACCCCAAGGAACATACGCCACGGGCCTCGCACCGGCATGCTCGTTGGGGTTCTTGTCGTAAAGCCCGTCGATATCAGAAAGCAGAAGGAGCGCCTCCGCCTCGACAAGACCTGCGACCCGTGCGGCCAAGCCGTCATTGTCCCCATAACGCAGCTCCTCGGTAGCCACCGCATCGTTCTCATTGATGATCGGCACGACGCCGCGGTCGATCAGTGTACGAAGAGCTGACCGAGCATTCAGATACCGCGAGCGGTGATCAGTAATGTCCGGTGTCAGAAGGATTTGCGCCGTGCTCCGGCCCTGCTCGGCAAAGGCTTCCCGCCAGCGCCGCTGGAGCAGCGGTTGGCCGATCGCCGCGAGGGCCTGGCGCTCAGCAAGCACAAGATCAGCGCCCCGCCGGGTCTCGCCGGTGGCTTCACGGCCGAGAGCGACCGCCCCGGAGGACACGACGATCACCGGGCCGGTGCGCAGCGCGAGGTCGGCCGCGAGACCAGGATGGCTGAAATCCTTCCCGCCCGCGACCAGGCTCGAGCCCACCTTGACGACGAGCAAACCAGCGTCGGGAATGGGCGCCTTAGCCATGGCGCTAGCCTCGTTTGAGCGCCTCGCCGACGCGCCGCGCCGCCTCGGCAAGCTTCTCTTCGTCAGCAACCAAAGCAACGCGAACATGGCCCTCGCCCGCCTCGCCAAAGCCCACGCCGGGGCTCAAAGCCACACCTGCTTCGCGAACCATCCGTTGGCAGAAGGCCAAGCTATCAGTTTCACCATTTGGTAGCTCGGCCCAGCTGAACATGCTGGCCTTAGGGCGCGGCAGATCCCAACCGGAATCCTTTGCAGCACCAAGAAGCGCGCTGAGCCGCGAGGCGTAGGCCGCCCGCACCTGAGGTGCGATGTCTTCAAACTGCTCAAGCGCCAGGGCGGCGGCGTGCTGGATCGGCGCAAAGCTACCGTAATCAAGATACGCCTTCACCCGCGTCAGAGCAGAAATCAAACGCTCCTGCCCAGCGACAAAACCAACGCGCCAGCCGGCCATGTTGAAGCTCTTGGACGCCGAGGTGAACTCGACCGCGAGATCCATCGCGCCCGGGACCTGCAAAATCGACGGGGGCGGATCATCGTAATAGATCTCCGCATACGCCAAATCCGACAGGATGTAGAGTTCGTGCTTCCGCGCGAACTTGATGACCTCTTGATAAAACTCGAGACTCGCCACCTCTGACGTGGGGTTCGCGGGATAGTTGATCACCATCGCGATGGGCTTGGGCACACTGTAGCGGATCGCCCATTCGGCTTTGCGGAAGACCTCGTCACCAGGTTTCATCGGCAGCGGCCGCACGACGCCCCCTGCCAAAATAAACCCGAAGCTGTGGATCGGATAGGACGGGTTCGGCACAAGGATGACATCGCCCGGTGCAGTGATCGCGGTGGCAAGATTCGCGAAAGCGTTCTTCGACCCCAAGGTCGACACGATGTGCCGCTCAGGATCGAGCTTCACACCAAAGCGCTTGCCATAATAGTCTGCACACGCTCGGCGCAACGGCTCGACACCGACACTGACGGAGTATCGCGACGCATCGGCGTGCTCGACTTCCTCTTTGAGGGCGTCGATCACCACCCGCGGCGCAGGAAGGTCCGGACTGCCCATCGACAGATCGATCACGTCACGACCTTCCGCTCGTTCCGCCGCTACCATCTCGGCCACTTGCGCGAAGACGTAGGGCGGCAAACGCCGCGTGGTGTGAAAGCGATCCAAGCCGCCGTTACCGAGAACAGGCACGGTCCCATCCTTCCTCTATTTGCTCGAAAGCGTAGACCATACAGATCTCCGCGTCAGAAC
Source organism: Pseudomonadota bacterium (assembly GCA_038745625.1). Lineage (GTDB taxonomy): Bacteria > Pseudomonadota > Alphaproteobacteria > Caulobacterales > Parvularculaceae > Parvularcula. Next base: position 16,123 of record JBCDLG010000060.1, read on the forward strand.
AAAGCAAATAGAGGCCCAAATGCCCAAAATATGCGCGGTGTCAGGCGGCGTGGTGACTTTCAAACACTGGCATGACATGGCATGAAAAAGATAACGAATAAGGGGAGCAGAACGTGAGCAAGGGACGCCTCATCGGTTTGACTTTGGCAACAATTGCAGTGCTTTACGTGGTGCAGTTGGGAATCACCTATTCCCGTTTCACGGGCATTTACGTCGATCATCAGCCAGTCCTTGTGGATCAGTGCGATCAGTCCTTTCGCCTCGCTGGCGCCGAGGACCTGGTGTCAATCCCGGGCGAAGGCATCCTGATCTCGGCCACCGATCGCGCGGGGCGAATCAACGGCTTTGTCGACGGGATCTACTGGCTCCCCAATGGCGGCGACCCAGTCTTCGTCTCGACGGCTGCGCCCGCCACCTTCCATCCGCATGGGATCGACCTCTTTGAAGGTCCCGATGGCCTGCTGCTCTATGTGGTGAGCCATGACGGGCAGCTCTACGGCAAAGCCGACGAAGATATGGGCCACTCGATTGAGGTTTTCCGCGTGGAGGACGATCGATCGCTCACCTATCTCAAGTCCATCCGTGACAGGCTGATCCGTTCACCGAATGATGTGACGGTGCTTGATGAGGACCGGTTCTTCTATACCAATGATTGGCGGTATCTCCGTGGACCAGGCCACGTCGCTGAAAGCAATCTCTTGCTGCCAATCAGTGATGTCGGTTTTCACGACCGCGGCGAGACCTCAATCGTTGCCAAAGGGCTCAATTACCCCAACGGTATCGCCTTGTCTGAGGACAACCAAACCCTCTGGGTCAATGAAATCCGTGGACGGCGTATTCGCCAGTTCGAGGTGGCGGCAGAAACAGGCGAAATCCGCGAGCAAAAACGGATTCCCGTTGCCACAACGCCGGACAATGTGACGGTCACGCCTGATGGCCGATTGTTCGTCGCAGGCATCGCTGACGTTTTCGCCTTTCAGGCCCATGAGCGCAAAGAGTCCGAAGTGGCGCCGTCCCTCATCATCGAGGTCGACCCGGCGACGGGTGAGACGCGTGATGTCTTTTACGACGAGAGCGGATCAGTCTCTGGCGCCACCGTCGGACTCTACCACGACGGCGCACTTTATATCGGCACGGCCTATGGGGACACGCTGCTGCGGTGTCCCCTTAACCCCAGCCCGCCCACATCATAGGCCAAGAGTTTTCGTCCCTGCGTATCAAGAGGACCCAAGATCATGCCCGGTATCATCCAAGGAAGCGTTCCCATCGCCTATGAGCTGACCGGCCCCAAGGATGGGCCACCGGTGCTGCTCCTCAACGGCCTGGGTCTGCAGCTGACGCAGTGGCCCCCTGCCCTCGTGCAAGCACTTGAAAATCAAGGGTACCGCGTTCTTCGCATCGATAACCGCGATGTCGGTTTGTCAGGGCGATTGAAAGGACAACGAGCGCCCCATCCGATTGTTCAGTATGGCATGCGGATGTTTGGCATGACGACAAGCGCGCCCTATAGGATCGAGGACATGGCAGATGATGCGGCGCGGGTCCTTGACGCCCTTGGCTTTGGCGCAGCGCACGTCGTCGGGTTGTCGATGGGCGGCATTATCGCTCAGGTTCTCGCTGGCGGCGCACCAGGCCGTGTGCTGAGCCTCACCTGCCTGATGACCACGACGAACAACCGTTCCTTACCCTTTCCGTCGGGAGAGGCTGCGCGCATTCTCTTTGGACGCGGCGCAGCACCAAAGACCTTGGACGAGGCGGTCGACCATCTTTACGAAATGTGGGCCTTCATCATGACCAAAGATGGGGGCAACACGGAGGACGAGCTGCGCGCTTGGCTTCGGGACTCGATTGTCCGCGGTTTTGACGTCTCCGGTTGGCGTCGGCAAACCGCGGCTATTCTCGAAACCGGTGACATTCGCCCCTACGGCGAAGCGGTCACAGCCCCCACATTGGTTGTTCACGGAACGGCCGACCCGTTGGTGCCTTATGCCGGCGGCGAAGA
>JBCDLG010000061.1:0-17972 GCA_038745625.1 Pseudomonadota bacterium
CTAAAGCTTCTCTCGCAAGAGGGCTTTTTCGAACCTCTCGGGGATGACTGGCATGGCGCGGCGACAACAATCGCGAGCAAACACCTCCATGGGAGGCGACATCGTCCAGGAGGAATCGGGCTGGCGCTATCCCTTCCTGATTTTCCTCGCGACGCTGTTCCTTTCCGGCTTCGTCCTGATCTATTATTTCGGCCCCCGCCCTGAAGAGCTTGCTGGCGATGCGCCCCGGCCAAGCCTTGCTGAGGAGTCGGTGATCATCACCGTTGGCGGCGTCGCCTTTGACGTGCCCGCGAACCACACTGTTTTTCCTAAAGACCGCCGCCCAGGCAGCCGTGAGCAGCTATCGCTCTATGCGGCGTGGCCGCGGATGGACGGCTACACGCCCTCGCGGCGGATCGACTTCATCGAGAACCGGGCCAACTCCCGCCGCATCGATGTCACCATCGAGACCAACAACACGCCTTTTGACGAGCGGGAACGGCTTGAGATCCTCTATATGCAGCACGTCACCGAGGCGGGCGGCGTGCCAAGCGAGCATGGTCTTACACGCTATGAGTTCCAGTCGAGCTCCAGCCTGTCGCCGGGATCGGGCTATGAGAACCGGATCATGTTCATCGGCACCACCGAGATCGGAGAACAGGCCGTGCTCTTTTGTTACGACCATGGCGACGACGATCTGATCCCGCCGGACTGTTTTCGGATCTACGACATCACCGAGGATGTCTGGGTCCGCTACTCCTTCAAAGAGCCCTATCTGCCGGAGTGGCGCCGGATCGACTCGGCCGTGCACGCTTTTGTCAACGATCTCGCCGCCCAGTAGTCGGCGACCAGCCCGCTCTTTACCTCTGGCTAACCATGATGCGCGCAAGAGCGAGGCATGGACGCCCTCCTCTATCTCCTATCGTTGGGCTTTTCCGGCTCGGACCTGACCCGCGCGCTGATCCTGGTGCTGCTCGGGTCACTGTTCGTCAGCAGCCGGTTCCGGCCATGGAAGATGACGCTCTTGCTGCTCACGGTGGATCAGCTGTGGCCTTACTATGCGATGCTCCGCGACGGCGTTGGCGTGGGCGTCATTGTCGACACACTGATCGGCTATGCGGACCATTGGCAAGACAACACCGTCGGCCTGCTCGTGCGCTGGGCCGGGTTCTACGTCTTCATCCGCGGCATGTTCTCCTTCCGGCGTAAGCTCCACAACGCACTGCCCGAAGAGAAAAAAGCGGGCTCGATGTCCTATTGAGGATCGGGGCGCCCGAGCAGTGTCTGATCCAACTCGACCGGCGATAGCTCCTCGCGCAAGGGACGAAGGCGCACGGCAATCCGGTTCGCATCTCCTCGAAAACGCTCCGAGATGAGCCGCACCACCTGGCGGTCATCCCGCCAAAAGACGCCGGAGAAGGCATCCAGCACCGCCTTGGCGACATTGTCGACGTCATGCGCGCCGCGCTTCTCAGCCATCACGCTGGTCCAGATCCTCACCTCAAACGGCCCGAACCATGGCCTAACGCTGGCCGCCTCGCGCTTGATGAAGGAGGAGACGTATTTCTTGAGGGGTCGTGTCTGGGTGGTCGCCGCATCGATGATGACGAGCGTGTCGTCACCCTTGGTCACAACACGAACTTTGCCCGCTCCCGATCCCATACCGCCTGCCCCGTGCTGTCTTTGGCCCGATGCTAGAACCCCAGCGACGACCACGGAAGGCGAACAGGGGTCCGCGATAAGTTCACAGCCGCCCCGACATTGCCCTCCGGATCAGGCTCGCCTACCTGGCGGGCAACGACGAAGGAGACCCCAGCGATGGCTGAGACCCGTACCGAAACCGACAGCTTTGGCCCCCTCGAGGTTCCCACAGACAAATATTACGGCGCGCAATCGGCGCGCTCGCTGATCAATTTCGCGATCGGCGTTGAGACCATGTCGCCGGCCATGATCCGCGCCCTCGGTGTTGTGAAACGCTCGGCCGCCCGCGCGAATATGGGCCTCGACAATCTTGAGAACAAAATCGGCGAAGCGATTGTCGACGCGGCCACCGAGGTGGCGGAGGGCAAGCTCGATGCGCACTTCCCGCTGTCGGTTTGGCAGACAGGCTCAGGCACCCAGTCGAACATGAACGTCAATGAGGTGGTCGCGAACCGCGCCATCGAAATCCTCGGCGGTGAGATCGGCTCAAAAGAGCCCGTCCACCCCAACGATCATGTGAACCGCAGTCAGTCGTCAAACGATACCTTCCCCACCGCGATGCACATCGCAGCAGCCGAAGAGGTCGTGCACCGTTTGGTGCCAGCGCTGCAAAAGCTCCGCAATGCCCTCAATGACAAAGCAGAGGCGTTCAAAGACATCATCAAGATCGGCCGGACACACCTGCAGGACGCAACGCCCCTGACCCTCGGCCAGGAGTTCTCCGGCTACGTTGCAATGCTCGACTACGGCATCCAGGGCCTCGAGGCCGAACTCCCCAGCCTCTACGAGCTCGCACAAGGCGGCACGGCGGTGGGCACGGGCCTGAACGCCAAGCCTGGTTTTGCCGAAGCCTTTGCCGAAGAGGTCGCGGCTTTCACCAAACTGCCTTTCGTCACGGCAAGGAACAAGTTCGAGGCGCTGGCCACCCACGACGCCCTCGTCTCAGCTCATGGTGCCCTCAACAGCATCGCGGTGAGCCTCTTTAAGATCGCCAACGATCTGCGCCTCCTCGGCTCTGGGCCCCGCTCCGGTCTTGCGGAGCTGCGCTTGCCGGAGAATGAGCCAGGCAGCTCGATCATGCCCGGCAAGGTGAACCCCACCCAGTGCGAGGCGATGACCATGGTCTGCACCCAGGTGATGGGCAACAACGCCGCCGTCAGCTTCGCCGGCAGCCAAGGCCATTTCGAGCTCAACGTTTTCAAGCCCGTGATGATCTACAACGTGCTGCAATCGATCAGCCTGCTGTCCGATGCGTCCATCAGCTTCACCGACAAATGCGTCGTCGGCATCGAAGCCAATGAGGAGCGGATCCAAGAGTTGATGGAACGCTCTTTGATGCTGGTGACTGCCCTCGCACCCACCATCGGCTATGACAACGCGACCACCATCGCGAAGACGGCGCACAAGAACGGCACCACGCTGCGCGAAGAGGCGGTCGGCCTCGGCTTTGTCTCCGAGGAAGATTATGATGAGATCGTCCGTCCTGAGAAGATGATCGGACCGCGTTAAATGACATGAAGCGGCGCGGCCACCCTGCTGCGTCGCCTCAGATCTTTCTTACAGGAATTCTAAAGTCGAATTTTATTCGGTCGGTTTTTGCTTAAATTTATTTATAGTGAAAACTCAAATATCTCAGTAACCACGTTGTTCGCGCTCCGAAAAAGCAGACGGGGAATTGACCCCTGCTTTTGGAGACGAGGATGAAAAATCACCTGAAAAAGTCTGTATTGGGAACAGTCGGCGTGCTGGTAGCGGCCATCGGGGCGGCGCATGCCACCTCTCTGACCATCACGGTCGAGAACTTCCAAACCAACAGTGACGAGGGCAACGGCCTCTCCCTGACGCCCGTCTGGTTTTCGTTCCTCGACAGCTCAAGCACCTTCGATGCCTTCAACGTCGGCGAAGCGGCAAGCGCTGCTCTCGAACAAATCGCCGAAGTTGGGCAGTTTGGCCTTCTCGATGACGCAGCCGAGGCAGCTCAGGCTGATGCCATCACCGGTGCGGTCACCGCCCCTGGCGGTGTTGCGGGCACGATTGACCCTGGAGAGAGCGGCTCCATCGTCGTGGAAGTCGATCCGTTCGCCAATGATTGGTTCCAGTTCTTGTCCATGGTGGTGCCAACCAACGATACGTTCGTTGGCCTCAACAACCCAGTCGATCTGTTCGACGACAATGGGGACTTCATCGGCGAGCAAGTCTTCGACATCACCCGTGGCCGGGTTTATGATTCGGGTACCGAGGAGAATATACTCCTTGATGGCGCTGCGTTCCTAGCTGGCGTCGACGGCTCACTCGGCACCGAAACTGTGGACGGCGTGATTGGACCAGCAATACGGACAGACTTTACCCGCGAATTGCTGGCCGACGGTCAGACCTTCCTCGACCCGCTTCTGGCAAGAGCGTTTCTGGGGAGCCCAGATCCAGACATTTTGGCCCGCGTCACAGTCTCTTTGACACCGGAGGCACCCGTACCCGTGCCAGGCGCAGCGCTTCTCTTCGGCAGCATCTTCGCTGGCGGCGCCGCGATGCGGAGCAAACGCCGGAAAGCCTAAGACGCGGGCCCCGACCATCAAACCGCAGGCGGTTGGAGCCCAATCGCCTGCAACACCGACACCTGCACCATAAAGACGCCGAGCCAGTGACCACTGTTGATGATGGTCAGCGCTAGGGGCCGTCCCTCATAGCGGTGGTTCACCAGCATCACGGGCAAGACAAAGCCGATCCAAAGAATGAAGGCCGTGCCAAACGCCATCGTCCAGGCGCCAGCCTCGGGCGGGGCCAGGATCAACGCACCGGCGATGATCGCCGCAATCCAGATCTCAGCGAGGAATGAAATGACAAATGGCCAGGGCGAAGGCCGACCCGAAGGACCTTTGATGTCGTCCTCAGAAAGACCTGCAGCAGCCATCCATGGCCGCCCCAACACCCCATAATAGATCGCACCGAACACGAAAGCCGCAGCGGCAGCTGCCAGGATCGGCAGACCATTGATCACGATGTAGATCACAACAAACCGTCACGCGGCCCCAGTCGCGGCTGCGCTCCCTCGTCCCACGGATCGTATGTAGGGGTAATGATGAGAAATTCCTACGCCTGTTGCGCAATCTCCTCACCCAAGAGGGCAATCCGCAGGCGTCACAAAAACATCATTGGCTTTTTTATTCCTTATGTGTATTCGGGCGGGCTGCCTTGCACCCAAGCCGCAAGGGAGCACAGAGGGTATCATGGTGTTCCGCACGTTCGAACGTATCGTCGATCCGCTTAAGGACGAGGCTCCCACCCGTCCGCCTGCCAAGCTGTTCGCGTTCATCTGGCACTATGCCAAGCCGTTCCGCTGGCTGCTCGGCACGATGATCATCACCTCGACCATCATTGCCCTGATGGAGGTCTTTGCGTTTGAGCGCATCGGCGCGCTGGTCGACCTTGCTGCCCAATCGGGCGGCGAGGGCTTTATGGCTGAGCACGGCGCTGAGTTGATCTTCACTGTGTTCATCATCGCATTTGCCTGGCCACTCATGTCTGCCCTTGATGATTTGGTGCTGCTGCAAGGCATTATGGGCAACATGGCGATGAACATTCGCTGGCGGGGGCACAGATACCTTCTCCGTCAGTCTGCGTCCTTCTTTGCCGATGACTTTGCGGGCCGGGTGGCCACCAAACTGATGCAAACAGCGCTCGGTGCCCGCGAGACGGCAGTCAAGCTCACCAACATCATGGTGTGGGGCACGGTCTATTTCGGCTCAGCCCTTTTGTTGTTCTTCGCCAATGACCCTTGGCTGACCGTACCGCTGCTTGTCTGGCTGGTCGTCTACCTCAGCGCGATGCAGTTCTTCCTGCCGCGTTTGGCGGCTGTGTCCGAGCGGCAATCAGAAGACCGCTCAATGCTCACAGGGCGGATCGTTGATGCCTACACCAATATCGGCACCGTGAAGCTCTTCTCCACCGGGCCAGCCGAGGATGCCTATGCGCGCGAGGGCATGCAAACCATGCTGGGTTCGGTCTATCACCAAATGCGGCTGGCGACCTCCCTCTCAGCGCTCCTGCACTTCATCAATGGTGTGATGATCGCGGGCACACTGGGACTTGGTATCTTTCTGTGGACGAACGGCCAAATCAGCCTCGGCGCCGTGGCCTTCGCTTCGACCCTCGCGCTGCGGCTTCAAGGCATCAGCCACTACTTCCTGTGGGAGATCGCCAACTTGTTCGAGAACATTGGCATGACACAGAACGGTATGGAGACGATGTCCAAGCCGTTGACCATCGAAGATAAGAGCGATGAAACCCTCCGTGTTGAGAGCGGTGAGATCATCTTCGACGACGTGACCTTCAGCTATGGCAAAGACAAAGGCGTGATTGGCAACTTCGCGATGACGCTGCAGCCGGGCGAGAAGGTCGGCCTCGTCGGACGGTCCGGCGCTGGCAAATCAACGCTGGTGAACCTGCTGCTGCGTCTCCACGATGTCGAAGGCGGCAAGATCACGGTTGATGGGCAAGAGGTCGCCAGGGTGACGCAAGACTCGCTGCGCTCGGCGATAGGCGTTGTGACCCAAGACACCTCGCTGATGCACCGCTCGATCCGGGAAAACATCGCCTACGGACGGCCAAGCGCCTCCGAAGATGAGATCATCGCTGCTGCGAAAAAGGCCGAGGCTTGGGACTTCATTGAAGAGCTTGAGGATCAAAAGGGGCGCCAAGGTCTGGAGGCCCATGTCGGTGAGCGCGGCGTCAAACTCTCAGGCGGTCAGCGGCAACGCATCGCCATCGCGCGGGTGATCCTGAAAGACGCGCCGATCTTGATCTTTGACGAGGCGACATCGGCGCTCGACAGCGAGGTGGAAGCCGCGATCCAGGAGCGGCTCGACGATCTGATGGGCGAGAAAACGGTGATCGCCATCGCCCACCGGCTCTCGACCATCGCTGCGATGGACCGGTTGATTGTGCTCGACCAGGGCCAGATCGTTGAAGAAGGCACGCACAACGCCCTCCTTGCCCAAAACGGTCTTTATGCCTCGCTTTGGAAGCGTCAATCGGGCGGCTTCATCGGCACAGCGGAAGACGCCGCATGATGGGGCGTTTGGCGCTCCTGGCCCCGGCCGCACTCCTCCTCATGCTGGTGGGATGCGGCCATGGCCAGCGGGTGCTCGTGCCCCTTGGCGAGCGCATGCAGCCTCAGTCGCTCTTTCGTCTGCCCACCGATGAGCGGATGATCTATCTCACCATCGATGATGGCCCCTCGCCCTCAACGGCCATCATCCTTGATCTTCTGGCGCAGTACGACGCCAAGGCCACCATGTTCGTGCACACGGACCATATTGCGGGGCACGAGCACCTGGTGCAGCGCGCGGCACAAGAGGGGCACAGTTTCGGCAACCATCTGACCTGGGATCGCTCGGCCAAGGACCTTTCGGCCGAAGAGTTCGCGGCGGAGCTCCATGAAAGCCACTGCGTGATCGAAGCCCTGACCGGCGCGCCGCCCGCCTATTACCGCCCGCCCCTCGGCCAATATCGGGCGGAGCGCATGGGCCCGGCCTTGCGCGCGCTGGGCTACGAAGCGCCGATGGGGCGGCCTTACGTTTTGACCTCGCTCCTCCCGTGGGACGCGGGCGGGATGACGGAGACGGGCTGGGACAGCTGGAACCGGTTCGCCGCAGGCGTCTATGGACGACAGCTGGGAGGTGCCGCGTTCCCCGGCGCCATCGTCATCTTCCATGACGGCCCGCGGGCGGTCCGCACAAACCATACGCTTCATAGCCTCGAGATCTTTTTGAAACGCGCCCGCGCCCGCGGCTTTGAGATCCAGGCGCTTCCCGCACCCTCTCAGGCAGGCCCGGGCGGCTGCGCACAAACCGGCGAAAGCCCGCTTGCATCGCCCAGTTCAGATGGCTAATGAGCGCGCTCCTCGCTTGAGGCGACGGGGCTATAGCTCAATTGGTAGAGCGCTTGCATGGCATGCAAGAGGTCGGCGGTTCGATTCCGCCTAGCTCCACCATTCTAGAATCAGACCCCTTCCATTGCTCTAGAACCCTGAAAGGCTCTGCGATTGCGGCGGTTCGAACACCCTCATTTCGGCAGTATTGCAGGGGCTCAGAGAAAGCCAGTCTGAGCAGCAAACGGCGGTGTTCAAGATTGCCTGAAGCCCAGAGATTCTGAGGGTTTGAGAAGAATGCCAGGGCGGTTCGAACAGTGCCGCTTAGGTCTCCTCTTGGTCGGCCACTTTCAGCCAGTTTCGCGGTCAGATCACGCTTCTTCTCATCAAGCTTCGCAAGCTGAGATTCGTAGGCGCGGACCACGGACGGGTTATCGGAATCGACCAGGCGCTCCACCAGGTTCGCTGTCTTGGTTTCGACGGATGTCAGCTCACGCTTCAACGCATCGCGCTGTGAGGCGCCAAGCTTGAGCCGTGCCTCCCACAGGTCAGACAGCATGGCCTTGATGAGCTTGATCAAGGCCGGGGCGGGACGAAAACTCTCGAGCAGCTCTTCGAAGTCAGCTTCGAGTTTCGCCTTCTTGATCGACTTGCGATGCTCCGGACACGATTTATTGCAGCAGAAATAGTACGGGTAGTGCGCACTTCGCCCGCGCGAAGACGCCGAGGTCATGAGGTGCCCACAACTGGCGCACGCGACAAAGCCGCGAAGCGGGAACAGCGCATTCAGATCCTTACGCGCAGGCGCAAGAGCGCTTCCATCCAGACGAGCCTGGACACGTTTCCACGTATTATAGGAAATCAAGGGCTCATGCCGGCCGCGATGCATGCGAATGCCCCAACTCTCGATATTGATGAAACCAGCATAGGTTGGACGGCGCAGCATATCGTACACCGACTGAATAGCTGCGCTCTTCCAGACGGGTCCTACGAAATGGGCCTGCGATCTCAGATACCGCTGAACTTCGGAGGGCGTTTGAAAGCGCCCCGAGGCATATCCTTCAAGGACTGACACGACGACACTCGCACCAGGCTCGTCGCGCACAAGCATTTTGCCGTGACCTCGCACTTTCTCATAGCGATAGCCGACTGGCGCGTGGAACACGTAATAGCCTGCTTCCAAACGGGCGCGCATTTTTTGGATGACCTGACGGCGGTTTTGTTGGCGCTCAAGCTCGCCCTGGGCCGCGAGAACGGTCTCGACGAACTGGCCTTCCGGTGTTTGCTCAAAGTTGAAGTTCAGGCATTCACGCCGAGCGCCGCGCCGCTCCATTTCCTTGCGCAGTTTGAGGTGAAACTCCGTATCACGCGCAAATCGCTTGAGATCGTCGAAGATAACGACAAAATTCTCATCAGGCTGCGCATCGAGGAATGCGAGAAGCGCCACCATGCCAGGGCGCTTCAGAAAATCACCCCCGCCGGACACGTCATCAGGAAAGACAGCGACGACATCATAACCATGTTGGGCGGCATACTGACGGCAACGATGTTCCTGGCTATCGAGACCCGACCCCTCTTTCGATTGGCGTTTTGAGGAGACGCGGCAATAGATGACCGCTTTGGCCGCAGGTTTGGTTGATCGTGCATTCGGCGTCTTCATGGCGACTCCTCTCTCCTATCCGAAACAGCTTTTGTCTCAGGTTGATTTTTAATCTGTATGCGTTTGTGATGAGAGGAGCCTATCACATCGGCCTGCAAATTGCCCGCGCTTTCTTGATCCGCAAGCCACGTCACTAGCTGCGTTGCATCGACACCAAAGCCAAGATCCACGAACTGCATCAGGATATCGCGCAAGGTCAAAAGAAACTCGCGCTTCTCCTCTTTGCTCGCCTCCCAATCATCAAGATATAGCATATAGAGGCGCAGGTCGGCTGCGGGTTGGTGGATGATCTCGGTCTCGTGCGGCGGGCTTTCGTTCAATGATGTCTCCTTTCTGGAGTGGCAATGGTGCCCTCACCTGCGAGCATGATCCCGCAGGCGGTGGCTGGTACAATCTGGGTTTGATGAGCGCTTACAGGCCTTCCACTCATCATTCTGGTGTCGTCCGTGGCAAGGAATGATGGCGGCGCCTGGTTCAAAATTTATTCCGCTATCAAACCATAATGTTCACGCTTTGTCCAGTCATTTATCGGGTATGCTGATCGTTTTCCCGGATGTGACGGAGGCCCTTATGAACCTCGTTCAACATGCGCGCCTGCCGGACCAGCTGAAGCCTGTCTTGCGGCGTGAAGCCATTCTTAGAGAGCTTCTGAGACGCGTTGCGACTATCTCTTTGATCCTTCGTCATCGTGCTCGCTCCATCTCGTTGGCTTTGCCAAACCCCGCTTTTGCAAGACCGCGTCCTTTGCTCTGGGCAAGCTGCTGTCGGAGATCCGCCTGCCGATCATTCAGCTTTGAGCGCAGCTCCTGAATGCGCTTCTCGTTCGACACATGCACCTGGCGATGGACAGCATGCACTACACTGCCGTTCGGTCTCAAATGCGGCTCAAGCTTAGGTTTGGAGCGGGCAGCGAGCCGCGCTTGCAGCTCGCTTTTGGTTTTAACGTCAGGTGTTGGCCCATGCGCGGCGCCGTGAAAAGGTTGTTTCACCGCTCGCGATCTCCATGATGGGTTCGTTGCTGGTGTGATCGATCACTGTCGCTCCTGGTCGCTTCGAGGCGGTCTTTGGGAGCACGAAGCACGATCTGGCCATCGACCGGGAACGACTTGAGTTTAACGTTGAAGCCTTGCCCATCTCTGTGCGCAAAGGCAGCCCCGACGCGGCTAAAGTACGACTTCTCATCCGACCCCTGATCGACTTGATAAGCAATATGGCTGGGGCGGACCTTGGGAGCGCCCGCGACTTCACGCGGACGCTCTTCATTTTTTTCGCTCAAAGGCGAGCTCCTTTCACGATGTTAGAGAAAACCCATCGATCCAGTACATCATTCCCTGTTGATACTGCGGAAAATGCCTCAAATTTTCAGGAATCGGTCCTGATTTGACCGCGCGCTTTGATGATCCAAAGTTTGTTCTGATTGTCACACTATCCCGGGGCGGATGATATGGGTTGGGCAGATAGGAGCCAGCCATCTCGCGGCGTAAGTAGTAAGGATACTTTTCGGCGAGAATAGGTTTGATGTTCTTGCCAGACACAAAGAGGATTTGTTTGTCTTCAGGCAGGCTTAGTATCTCGTCCGGTGTGAGAAGCGCCCGCGCCTGCTTGGTGCGATGCACTTCCTCCCGGCCAAATTGGGCTCTGTCAAAAGAGAACTCAAACGGGTCAGCATCCTCCATCAGAGCCTTCCTGATCAAGTTGCGTCTGTTCTTTTGCGCTCTGCCCTGAGCCAAGTCGTCATCGTATGAGAGTGTCTGTGTACCGAGCATCGACGAAACCAACTTGGCAGTCTCGAAGTCTCGGACACCCATGAACTGTCGCAGCTGGGCAGACCCCAAGAAACCCTGCAATGCCGACGCGCCAAAATTCCTCGTGATCTGCCCCACGTCCTGAAAGACTGCCCAAGCGCGAACGCCAGCGCCGCGTCCATACGTGAATGCACGCAGCAGAGCCTCGAACCGTCCTAGCTGGCCCGCCTCATCGACAAGCAGAAGAATTCGCTCACGCTCAGGACAACGCGCCTTGTACAGCATCGTCACGGTAAAGAAGAGTCGAATCACTGGTGACCACACTGACAAATATTCCGCAGGGACATTGAGATGAACGCGCGATCTCCGCGTAGGGTTTGTCAGCGCTTCGAGTGAAAAGCAGTCTCGACCGTCGCCCGACAGTGCGGCGCGAAGGTGGGGATCATTGAGAAACGACAGATGGGCGTAGATCTCTCCCAGAATTCCGCTGAACTCCTTCGGCGAGTCCTGTTGCTTGGCCAGCATCTCACCTGCGTTGCGCCGAACGTCAGGAAAACGGGACGCAAGCATCCGTTCGAGCTCATCAGCCCATGCATTCGGGTCTGTCTCAATGACCCCGATGACTTCGTACAGATCAGGGAGGTTTATCCGCCCACGGTACTCGACCCCCGCTTTCATGAAGCTGCTGAGCCATTCGCGCGCCCGCAACTCGAAATACTTGCCGTTACCACCACCTGACAGCGGTATAAGGCCTTCCGAAATGAAGTCGCAATCGCTGTGAAAGTAAGGAATATCTGGCTTCAAGATGTCCAGCGGGTTGCATGCATGTTGCGGTAAGACGGGATGATGCATACCCAAGGGATTCCAGCAATATCCGTACACGCCGCGGGGAGCCAGTGTATGGATTGAAATGGCCGCCAACTCTCCTCTCGGATCAAGAACGATCATGGGCAACGACGGCCCAATGCACAGGACGTAGGAGAGCAGATCCCTCAACTTGCCACTTCCGGCGCCGCCCACCGTTATGAGCGGGGCGTCCCCTCCTAGTTTCAACAATGATCCGTCCTTGAAGCCGACGGGAACACCTCTGGGGTCTCGCAAGTCGGCCCGGCGGACGTCATGGCCGGACGCGAAGCTAGCCGTCCCAAAACGATCATCCTCTGGGTTGAAATCTGCCTGATACATTGACTGCTCTCCTTAGTTTCTGAGCACAAAAAAAGGGAGCGACGGTGCGCTCCCCGAGAACTAGTTCCGGTGGTTTTGTGATTATGCGCCGCTTGCAGCAGCAGCGACGATCAGCATCACGATGGTTAGGCCAACGATCCAACCACCCCAATTAGATTTTTTCTTGCGGTACACACCGTAACTGCCTTGACCCACTTTTTCATAGTCACTCATTGTCTTCTTCCAATCCATATTGAGCTACGTTATCAGAACATGCGGCTTGCCAATGCGAGGCCGCCCATGACCAGCGAAGTCGACACCGTTGCACGCGAGAAGAAGAATATCGTCAGTGCCAGGTATATACCCCACACGAACGATGTGATGTCTTCGAATCCGTACCCATAGTGATCAGACGTATAATCGATCACAAATGACTCCGTTAGCGAGTAGGCTTTAGGGGTCAAAAAGAAGGTGATGATGACTGCTAGCATGTTGGCCAACCACTTGACCGAGCCCATAAAGGTCGACTGGCTGGCTTGGCTGTGTTGCTTTAGATTCACCCCATGACATCCTCCGTATGACGAGCGAAACGCTCCGGTGAGGTTGTCATAGGGCAGGATTTCAAGGCCCTTCGGAAATTGGTCAGAAAGGCGCCAAGACAGTACCTATAAGGCCAAAAGCTATAAATCAAAAAAGGCCTCCGGACTTTCATCCGAAGGCCTCATATTGCCCTAGCTAATCACGGTCCCTGGATCGGGTACTGTTTTATCAGGTCCTCGCCGCTGCTCCGCTAGCTCCATCCTGAATTGAAGCCATTCAAACCGGTGCCGAGCCAACAACACACTCATCAAACACCGGTAGAGGCCCCAATAGAGCGAAGATGGCTTATTCTCCGGATCATCCGGCCCTCTGTAGAAGGTCCTAGTGACAAAGTCTGTTCGATTTCGATCGGCTCGCTCGAAACGCACTTCAGTGTCTGGGTCATCACCCAGATCGTCGGAGTTCACGGTCTGAGGACCGTCAATCTCTTCGTCGCTCATTGTCAGTTTGGACAAAGATAGTGGGCGGGGGTACCACACACCACCAATGAACACTCCGCTAGCGTAGTTTGTTTCGCCGAGAGTTCTCTCGACGTAATCAACAAGCCCTTCGGGTTTTATGTGCTTCCTTTGAAGGACCTCGCTTAGAAAACGCGTCGCATCATCGCGATACTGCCGGTCTTCGAGCTGTGAAATCAGCACAACGATAATGAGTTCGGTGTGCTCGCTTCCCTTGATTGAACTGTCCGCCATACCCTGCCCCAGACATATTTTGAAACAACAACGTTAGTTGTGCCACGTTTGAAACGATAAATACGGATCGGATCGCTCTGGCCTCAGCACAGCGAGTGGTTCGGGCGGTATCAAGCTGAGACTTGAAGTGGGGTCGAAGCAGTTTGGAGGGTTTTGGGTCATTGATAGTCTCTTCATTTTGCTCACCGTACAGAACGAAGACACACAGCTCAGCTTCTCGTATCTCGACACCTCAAACGAGATGAAGAAGAAACGAGCACGATCAGCACCAGATACGCGAGTGCATGAAACTGAGTTATGTTGTTGCTACCGACGGCGCTTCAGCAGCACCCCATGATTATCACAAAATCGTGGCTAAAGAAGATAAATAATGCGCTTTATCCGAATAATTACCTCTGCTCGGGTATTGACAAGTCGCGGCTCTCGATTTCTTCCCGAATGAACCTTCGGATGGCGCGCGAAACAGCCTCCCTCTTGGTCATGTCTGCAGCTTCCACGAATGATGCGAGCATGTCGGGCAGGTCATCATCAACCTGAACGGTGAGTGGCGCGCTGGCTCGCTCACCGCCCTTGGCCAGCAGTTTTCTTGCAGTTTTTCGTTCTCTCCTGATGAATTTTCGCTCACCGTAAGATGCATCAACATAGGGATCGATCGTTGGAAAATTGTCGAATTTTTTTGAGACAGCAGACCAAACGGCTCGGACCGCATCACCAAACTCGCCATCAAGCGCATGGACCCTTTTCAACGAGAGCAACCCCGACTCTCGCCGCGCTTCCAGTTCATCAGTCCCAACCTGCACGCTCCGCTCAGCGCCGTAGTGAACAACGAACAGGAAGGCTCGCCGGGCGTTTGCTGTCGCAACGTCCTTTCGAGATGATCGAAGATTCTTCTTAGTGGTATCGAAATGCTCGCACACACGTTCCAGGATGAAAGCGATCAGCGGGTCCTTGGACACGTCCTCTATCTCCAAAGTGGCCTTCGCGGCCGCAGCTGAAAAATCCTCTCCCGCCATTCCTACGTTCTATGCTCGAGTTCTGCCACCTCCCCGCAGTGCAAGAAGGTGGCCAAGCCAAGATTATTAATTAAAATTTTATTAATAATCAATCCGTATAATGATTTTATGGCTGAGAAACGTGCTACGTTTTTGATTTTACGGGACAGGTGGGAGACATCGGGGTCAAAGATGATCGATGACTGCTCTTCTTACGCCGTAAGAAGAGCAGGCTGCCGGGGTGTAGCCCGGCGTGGATTTGGCTATGGGGCCTCCTGATGGAACGACAAGATGGCGAGATTGGCCTGAGCCGCGATCAGATTGACCTGCGTGATAAGGCCGTGGAACTGGCCACCGACGGCAATGGGACCAAACACAACCGCTTCCTGGTGGGCGACAAAGATCCCAAGTCTATCAAGCGCAAAGAGGAAGAACAGCGCAGACGGCTTCATGCCGTCTTGCTGCAAATGGCGAGCGCGGACCAGATCGCAGCCACGTTGCAACGTTTGGATGACTTGCAATCCCGCTTAGATAATGCGTTTGCTGATCTAGAAGATTGGCGGGCAGACATCGAGAGCCGTACCGCCAGATTAGCCGATGGTACTGCGATTTATCGCCGGGACGACGGGCGCTTTGTAACCGCGGAGGGGACCATTGTTCCCGATGATCAGCTGCCGGACGACATTCCAGAAGATGTGGTGACGGCCCAAGAGTATCAAGCTTTCCTGCGCTGGGCTGGCCAACTCTCCGAAATTCAAACACGCGTTGTTGATGACAGCCGCCGGTCTCTTGACGGCGGTGGTATGACCAAGGACGAGATCGAAAGAATTGAAGGTTTGATCGAGAAGGCCAACGGGATTCTCGATAACCCGCGCGTTGCGAGCGAGCGCGGCCTCGCAAAGCCTGAAGCTAAACCCGAACAAGAAGACGTGCTGGAGTTTGCGCCAGCCCCCTAAAGATCATCGCAACCTAGCTTAGCCACGGCGAAGACAGATGATGTGGCGCGTTCGGATGGATAGGAGCGCATAACCTTATCCAGCCGTGTGTGGCCGCTGCCACCTTCGATGAACCAATTGAGCAGACACCCCGCTAGTTCAGGACGCTCACTTGCCACCACCTGCGCCGACATGTTTACCGCACCATTTACCCAAGCCTGCCGTTCCCGCTCCGGGAGATTGAGCAAGTGCGCGTTCAGCAGCTCGCGCGCAGGCTTATCGCCGATCACCGGATGGCGGCCAATGTCATCGGCCAGCACTTCGCACGGCAAACCCAAGATAAAAGCTGGGGATAACAGTCCCAAAAACGTTCCGTATCAGGATTGGATGAATTAGCCTTTAAGGGTGCTCGCAAGCCCAGTGTTTTGGTGGAGCGGGCCGGGAGAATACGCGTGTCTTGGAACCGAACCTTTTCGGGAGGCGCAAGGCCGCAGGATACAAGGGAAAGGAGGCCGTCCGATGCGCATCGCTTACGCCCGTGTCAGCACGACGGAACAAACACTCGACTTGCAGCTCCGTGCGCTTGAGCAGGCCGGATATGACCGCCTGTACACCGACGAAGGGATCAGCGGCACGTGTCTCGAACGGCCAGGTTATCGCGCCGCCTTGGTGGCATTGGAACCTGGCGACAGCCTCATCGTTTGGCGCATGGACCGTCTTGCGAGATCCATGCGGGACCTCACCGATACCGTCTGGAGCCTTCATCACCGCGGGATCGGTTTTTGCAGCCTTTGCGAGACCTTTGATCTGGGCACTGCCGTTGGTCAGCTCACCCTCAACATGCTCTGCGCCATCGCCGACTTTGAGCGCGCATTGATCGTCGAGCGAACGAAGGCTGGTATTGAAGCAGCAAAGGCAAAGGGCAGCGTGCTGGGCCGACCGCCTGCGCTCTCCCCCGCGATGCTCGCCGAAGCCCACTATCTCATCAGTGATGGCCTGTCCGTTCCCAGCACCGCCAAGCATCTCGGCATCGGGCGTTCCACTCTTTACCGGCACCTCGCTGAGCTGAGGCACCTTGGCGGCATCAGCTCCTAACGTGCTTTGTAGTATACGGATGACAGGCTGGCATTAGTCGCGCGCGGAACGTGTGCCTGCGGCGACCCGCAAGCTGTGCGACGGTAAACCGCCGCTGCTTCCCAGGGAGGCGCTACGCCCTCCCGTGGACCCTCCAGCTATGGCTCAGAACCGGCCTTGAGCCGAACCTGAACCAACCAATCGTTTCGCCGATTGATCACGACCAGCCTATCGTGTCTGGACCACTCGAGTGAGGGGCATTTCGTTGCCCCTCTGCTCAAGGACGCGGTCTCCCGAGCCTCGGCATCGATGATGCCTGCGGCCGCCGCGCGGCGCATCCTGCGCCGTCTTCGATCCTTGACCATTCACCCCGCACACTCGCCGTTCAGGCAGGGTTGAAGTCAAACCAACTCAATCCCGCAAGAATAGTCTTTATGCAAATGAATTCCAGTTCTTCGCAGTTTGGTGTCCACGCCCCCGCGAAGGGGCGACCTGCGCGGCACGATCTGCGGCCTGCATCTCAACGTTTCTATCCACGCCCCCGCGAAGGGGCGACCTTCCGCCAATTGACCTAGGCGTTTCACCAGGAGGTTTCTATCCACGCCCCCGCGAAGGGGCGACTTCTCGTTCACTCGGTCCAGCAAACGCTGGTAGGTTTCTATCCACGCCCCCGCGAAGGGGCGACCCCCCACCCACTGGATGCCCCTTCCGGAGCCACCGTTTCTATCCACGCCCCCGCGAAGGGGCGACCATCCGGGTTTTGTTTGAGCATGAGGGTGTTGTCGCGTTTCTATCCACGCCCCCGCGAAGGGGCGACGACCATGATCCCGATGAGCAGGACCTTGACGAGTGGTTTCTATCCACGCCCCCGCGAAGGGGCGACATCAACACCGGCCTCGAAACCGAGCCGAACCGTTGTTTCTATCCACGCCCCCGCGAAGGGGCGACCGGCCGGTGCGTCCACCACTACGTCAAAGAGCGGTTTCTATCCACGCCCCCGCGAAGGGGCGACGTTGATCCACTCGGTTCGTGATCCCTTGCATAACGTTTCTATCCACGCCCCCGCGAAGGGGCGACTCACCCGTATTTTCGAGGCCTTCGGGCACATACCGTTTCTATCCACGCCCCCGCGAAGGGGCGACCCTCAGACGGGCAAATCGCTGTTATTCTCCGTGGCGTTTCTATCCACGCCCCCGCGAAGGGGCGACTATCGTCAAGGGCGGGCGTTGTGTCGACAGACGAGTTTCTATCCACGCCCCCGCGAAGGGGCGACCAGAGATCAGCGACTCTTGGACATGGGCCATTAGTTTCTATCCACGCCCCCGCGAAGGGGCGACCTCTGACTTGGTCATGCGGTCGTTCGGATTTCTGCATTAGTTTCTATCCACGCCCCCGCGAAGGGGCGACACGCTATCACGATGATCCACCCGACTCTGTACAAGTTTCTATCCACGCCCCCGCGAAGGGGCGACCGATTTCGGCCATCATGGCCGTCAGTGCCAAGAAGTTTCTATCCACGCCCCCGCGAAGGGGCGACCCAACGCCGAAGTGCTCCGCCAGCCGC
>JBCDLG010000062.1:0-17800 GCA_038745625.1 Pseudomonadota bacterium
GCCCGGCGTTGATTAAGCGAGACGCGGCCGGTGAGCTCGACCTGCGCTAAGCGTTGGTGCGCGGGCCAAGTCGCTTCCGTCAGAGAGGCAACCACGTCATGAGGCTGCATGGTCCGCTCGACGGACAGCTCGTGCATCTCCCAAAGAAAGCTATGGGTCGGGATCCTGCGGGGCGCTTCTTCCTGACCCTCCTCAACCAGAAGCACCGCGCCGGCATCATTGTTTCGAAACCGATCCGGCTCCGGCGTGCCGGGATACCAGGCCCTGGGACCCGCCTTCTTCGTGCCGTGCCAGTCGCCAAGCGCGAGATAGCTGAGGCCCGCCTTCTCCGCGCGGTCAGGATCGATCGGATAGGAAGCGTCTGGGTCAGAGCCGAAGCCCTGGACCCCGCCATGGGCGAGACCAATCCTCCTCACCCCGGGCGGTGTCGCCATCGCATCGAACGCGGCCGTCAGATCTCGACCGGGGCGTTTGGAGGTCCAGGGCGCGGGAAGAAGGAAGACATCATCGGTCATCGGTACCGGCGTGGGCTCAAGGACGGGGTGGATGTTGGGAGGAAGGCCGCGGGTGATCAGCCGCTGCCACAGGCTCTCGGGACCCGCGGGATCGTGGTTGCCTGGCAACAGCCACCATTCGAGCGCTGACGCGGCAGCCATTAGATCAATTGGCTGCAAAAGCACACGATCGGACGGCATCGCTTGGTCCCACACGTCACCCGCAACGAGCACATGCTGGACGCTCTCCTCTCGCGCGATCCCAGCGATCCGGTCGATCATCGCGAGCCGCGCGGCTCTCAATGAGGCTGAAAGGTCGGGCTCAAACCCAGCGAAGGGCTTCCCCAATTGCCAATCGGCGGTGTGGAGGAAGCGAAAACCCATCAATTCGGCAGCGGGTTGTTCTTTGCATAGGTGGTGAAGAACGCGAGGAAGGCAGCATCGGGCCGGCGCGGCGCATCCTTGTCCGCGGCCCAACGCTTCCACTCTTCGAGAACGGCGTATTTGTCGAAGCCGGGGAACAAGCGACCAGCCTGTTCCAGAGCGTGGGAGCTCACGGCCAGGTCCCGCGGTTCGGGGCGCCGCTGTTCGATCTGTGGGGTGTCGACGATCTCCACCCGGCGATCAGCGGCACGTGGCCTGCCTTTCGGGCGGAACAGCACCATCGGATTGCGCTTGCTGATGGCGGAGGCGAACCCGCCGCTTTTGATCAACCGCGCGCCATCGGAATGGGGATCATCGACAACAGTCAGGTCGTATTCAGGGATCGGTTGGCGGCCTTCGATCTCCCGGAGCGCCGCTTTAAACTTCGCAGGACGGTCTTCAGAGCCGACCTTGGTCTGCAGCTTACCGAGACCGATGTGGAAAAACCGCTGCTGGCCGCAATGGACCCGCGCAATTTCATAGAGGCGACGCTCAATCGGCGAGAGCTGGAAGTAGTTGCTGTCATAGGTGAGGATCTTCTGATCCTTGATGATCGCGCGATAAAGCCAGTCGCAAAGTCTGACCTTCACCCGCGACAGCCGCTTCTTGCCATCCGCGGTCTTGGTGTAGCTCATCTTCGCTTCGGAGACCCAGGAGAAGAAGCCGTCCTCGCCCTCGCCGCCGGCTTCGATGTTGGTCTTGATCTGCGTGCCTTGCAGCCGTTCGAGGGCGCCATGGATCCGCTGGTAGGAGCGGGCCGAGCGGTTGCCGCCAATCACGCGCAGGAAGTCATGGGCCGTGAAAGCGTACTCCTGGCTCGGCGTTTCCTGTCGTTTCATTTGCGAAACGAGCAAGCTTGCGATGTAGAGTAAGATCTCTTTGTCGTAGATCGTGGCCACACCTGTTTGCGAGGCGCGGACCTCGATCGAAACATAGTCATCGGTGTAGGTGATCGGCTGCATGCGCCTTCCCTTGGAGAGGGCAAAGAACGGAAAGGCCATCACCGAGCGCTCGCCCTTCACCTGACCATGAAGCGGGCTATCGAGATCAACGAGGCTGAGTTGGGCCGACATGAGGGAACTCCAAAACGCTGTCCGCCACCAAGTGGGAGGACCGGAACGCGAAGAGTCCACGATTCGGCTTCGTGCCTATGGGGATTTATCCCTGAAACCACGAGCATCGATCGCCAGCCAGAGGTGAGTCCTATGCGCAAACCCATGGTTTCTGGGCTTTCGCGGATCTGTTGCGACCGAGTCGTGCTTTCGGGGACGAAAACGCCCTTTTGTCCGTCAAAGCACGAATCCACAGCTTGTGATTCGGACTCAGCCATCCGAATCGATTCGGATGGGCTGCTGCAGAAAAATCATTCTTCCTACCAAAACCCCGGCGTCAGCCGATTAGTACAGTTATCTGTGGTTAGGGGTTTAACGGAAGCGGAAGCCCCTGAGAAAAAAGGTGAAATCGCGTATTCGGGGATGTGAAAACACGAGTCATCGTCCCTCAAAGCACGAGATCAGGGGCCGTGATGACACGAACACCTGTCCCCGAACGCACGAGACCGACGTCTTCCACAGGCCCTGATCACACGAATGGCATCAGCGGCCGAATCGCGGCTCTTGTGTTTGCTGCGGTTTTTGGGCATGAGCCGGAAAATCCGCAGCATTCGTGAGAGGACCCCGGGTGAGC
The DNA here is from genome assembly GCA_038745625.1 of Pseudomonadota bacterium. Lineage (GTDB taxonomy): Bacteria > Pseudomonadota > Alphaproteobacteria > Caulobacterales > Parvularculaceae > Parvularcula. The sequence continues at coordinate 2,604 of JBCDLG010000062.1, forward strand.
GAGATTTCGGAGCGCAGCGCCGCCACACTCCAGAGCATCAGCCAGCTGGTGACCACCGCTGACGGTATCCTCGGATCGATGCGCGACATCGCCGAGGACCGGGTGAAGGAGGGGGGACCGCGCCGCTACCGGCTCACGGAGGCCGCTCAACTGGCCGGCCGTTCGGTTGATGCGGTGCGTCGCGCCGAGGCCGCCGGGGACCTGCCGCAGCCGGAGCTGCGAGCCTCGGGCCAGCGGGCGGGTTATGCGCTCGCGGACGTCAACCGCATGCGCGATCACTTCGGGACCCGGCCTTTCCGCGACCCCAGCGATCCGCCGGTCATCCTCGCGGTCCAGAACTTCAAAGGCGGCGTCGGCAAAAGCACGATCTCGGCCCACGCCGCGCAGTATTTCGCTGAGCGGGGCTATCGCGTTTTGATCGTCGATTGTGACAGCCAGGCCTCCACCACCACGCTTTTTGGCTTCAACCCGGATGTCGACATCGAGACGGACACGACGCTGTTGCCTTACCTGATCGCCGACCGGTCAGACGGGATTGGCTATGCTGTGCGCCCGACAAGCTGGGACGGACTGGACCTGGTCCCGGCCAATCTCGGGCTCTATTCGGCGGAGTACATTCTCTCGCAGCAGGTGAAGGGCGATGTGGCGCGCCTATCGCGCCTCAAAACGGGGCTGCACGAGGCCGCGGCATCCTACGATGTGGTGATCATCGACCCGCCGCCAGCGCTGGGCATGATCTCGCTCAGCGTGCTCCAAGCCGCGTCGGCGATTCTCATTCCGACCCCGCCGTCCTCGATCGATTTTGCATCGACGGCGGCCTATCTCGCCATGCTCGAAGAGGTGGTCGAGGCGCTCAACGCGCAGACGGCAACGCCCGTCGAGTACAGCTTCGTGACGCTGCTGGCGACCAAGGTGGTGGAGCAAAAGGGCGCCCATGAGGTGATGCGCGACGTGATGGGCCGGGCCTTTTCTGGCTCAATCCTGCCGACGGCGCTGCTCGATTCAGCAGAGTTCGACACGGCATCCGTCGAGATGCGCACGGTTTTCGAGATGTCGGGCGGCCAGTCCCGCACAGCGCGGCGGTGCCGCAACAACCTCCTCGCCGTGATGGGTGATCTTGAGGTCAAAGTCCGGCAGACCTGGCCAAGCCACCGCGCGAAGTTGCGCCAGGAGGGAATCGCGTGACCGTGCACATGTGCACGCCAACCCTCACCACCCAGCGTGCACATGTGCACGCCGCCACGACGAGGACCTAAGGTATGGCCCGGAAACGCGCGAGAATCCTAGCTGACGCCATCACGGCAAGGGCTGAAAGTAGTGCCGAGACCAGCGATCAGCCCAAGCGTGAATACACCGCCGAGCGTGGTGCACTCCTCTCCGATGCTGCCGATGGCAGGCTTCGCAACGGGAAGCTGCGCCTGGTTGATCCCGCCGAGTGCCAGATGTGGGACAAGCACAACCGGCTTTACGACCTGCTGACGCCGGAGAGCTGTTCCGATCTCATCAAGTCGATCAAAGCGGTCGGACGCCAAGAGATGCCAGCGATCGTTCGGCCTCTGAAAGACGGCCCCCACGCCTATGAGGTGATCTGCGGTGCGCGCCGTCATTTTGCGGTTAGCCATTTGCGCGCCGCGGAGCACCGCCAAGATATTCTCTATCTCGTCGATATTCGTGACATCACGGACGAGGAAGCGTTTCGTCTTTCCGACCTCGAGAACCGGGAACGCGAGGACATTTCTGACTTTGAGCGGTCACGCGACTACGGCCGGGCGCTTGAGGCCTATTACGACGGCAACAAAGCGCTGATGGCCGAACGGATCGGCGTCGATCGCACCTGGCTCAGCCGGTACTTGCGGATTGGAGAGCTCCCGCAAGACGTCCTCGGGGCCTATGCCGATGTGCGCGATATCGGCATCCGGCACGCGGCCGAGCTTTCGCCCCTTCTCTCCAGTGACGCGTCCCCCGCGGTTTTAGCGAAAGCGCGTACGCTGGCCGACGCTCGTGCAAACGGGGATTCTCTGACGGCCTCGGCCACGCTCCAGGTCCTCAAAAGCGCCGCCAAGGCCCATCCTGAGCGGGATGTTCGCCGGATCCACGACGATAAGGGTCGCCTTTTGGCTCAGGCGGAGCGCAAGCCCCGCAACCTCGTCCTCACGATCCCAAGAGCCCGCCTCAAGGATCGTGAGGCCGTTATGACCGCAATTCAGGACCTTCTCGACTAAACGACATCCTGCCGCGCCGCCCGATCGAGCGCCGCGTAGGCCTCTTCGAGCACCTCATCGACCCGCGCGGTGTCGATCACGTTTCCTGGTGCGCCGATCGTGGTTTCAGGGATGATCCCGGCTGGTGCCGCGTTTTCCGCCAAGTAGACCAGCCAACGCTGCCGCTTCGTGGCTTTGCGGATCACACCGAGGTCAGCGAGCCGCCGCAAAATCCGCGCTGATGCTTGCCTTGTGAGCCCCAAACTGTCGCCGACATAGCGCGGCGTCAGCGCATGAACCGTCCCCAAAAGCACGAGCGTGTCTTCGAGGCGGCTGTCCGAACGAGCGCCAGGCAGCAAGGATTGCCAGCGGGCGAAATCGCGTTCCAGCCCCTCGAGACGGCGCAGGCCTTCGATGCACTCGTCCCTCAGCGCGCCGGAAAACGCTGGCAAAAACGGCGTGTCTTCGGGCGGCAGAGCGAGGCTGATGCTGGGCAGCACGCCTCCGGTGGCCTTGGCGAGGTGAAGCGGCGCCTCGATCGCCAGCTCACCGGAGGACATCCCGCCAGCGCGGAGCTTTTGCAGTGTCTCTGTGGCTGCGGTCAGGGATACCGTCTCCCTGTCATCTCCCGGAGCACGGCTCCAAACGGCGAGAGCGTCCAACCAAAACCGCCGCGCAGCCGCCTCCTCGACAGTCGGGACTCCATCGCCAATCTGCGCGGTGAGCGCTAGCAGGTCTTCCGGCGCGATGGGCTGGGCGCCGCGGCTGAAAAGCCGCGAGACGACCAGCGCTGTCTCATGGTGAAGCCAGAGGCGGCCTAGCTTTGAGCGGCGAACGGCCTCGGATAGACGGCCTATGGAGAGGCCCGCTTGCGCCCATGTTTCGTCTTGGAGGCTGCTCATCGGAACCGTTATCGACCGAAACGGTTCCACTGCCAAGGGTCTGGGTGCGGCGCTGGCAGGCATGGCGAAAGGGCTATCGTGCTTTTAGGGATCGTGATGGCTGCCTCAGAAGCGGACCTCTTGCACTGCACCTAAAACCCTGCCCAGAAGCGCTTTATGGAACGACCCACACAACGCCCCGCTCAGCCGTCCTTCTCGTCCGGCCCGTGCGCCAAACGCCCCGGTTGGGAAGCCTCAAGCCTGCCCACCGCGGCGCTTGGCCGATCGCACCGATCGTCCTTGGGCAAGGCTCGGTTGGCTGAAGCGATCGACCTCACCCGTGAGGTGCTCGAGGTGCCCGACAGCCACCTGATCGGGATTGTTCCGGCCTCCGATACCGGCGCCGTGGAGATCGCGATGTGGAACCTGCTCGGACCGCGCCGCGTGACTGTGGCCGCCTGGGAGAGCTTTGGCCTCGATTGGGTGAAGGACGCGGTGGACGAGCTCAAAATTGAGCCGACCGTCCTCAAGGCGGGCTATGGCTCGATCCCGGATCTCGATGCTGTCGATCCATCCTACGATGTCGTTTTCACCTGGAACGGCACGACCTCTGGTGCACGCGTGCCGAACGCCGATTGGATCGCTGCGGATCGTGAAGGCCTGACGATCTGTGACGCGACGTCGGCGGCGTTCGCCCAGGACCTCGACTGGGACAAGCTCGATGTCGTCACCTATTCCTGGCAAAAGGTGCTGGGCGGTGAGGGCCAGCACGGGATCCTCATTCTCGGCCCCCGCGCCGTGGAGCGGATCAACGGCCATAAGCCGACCTGGCCGATGCCGAAGATCTTCCGCCTCCAGAAAAAAGGCGAGCTCAATGAAGGCATTTTCCGTGGTGAGACGATCAACACACCGTCGATGCTCGCGGTCGAAGACTATGTTGATGCGCTCACCTGGGCGAAGAGCCTGGGCGGCCTATCGGCCCTGAAAGCACGAGCCGACAACAATCTTGCCGCGCTCGAGGCATGGGTCAGTGCCCGTGACTGGGTTGATTTTCTCGCGCCAGAGGAGATTCGCTCCAACACATCCGTATGCCTCAAGATCACCGACCCACGCGTTGCCGCGCTGTCCGCGGAGGACCAACAGGCTTTCATCAAGCGCATGACCAAAGCGCTCGAGCAAGAAGAGGCGGCGTTTGATATCGCAGGCTACCGCGCGGCGCCTCCTGGCCTCCGTATTTGGTGCGGCGCGACGGTCGAGACATCCGATATCGAGGCGCTCACCCCTTGGCTCGACTGGGCCTTCGATCAACAGCTTTCATCCCTATAAGCACGAAAGATAATCTCCGTGGTCAAAGTTCTGATTTCCGACAAATTGGGCGAGGATGCTGTTCGCATTCTGGAAGCCCGCAAAATTGAAACCGTGTTCGCGCCTGATCTGGGCAAGGACCCCGAGGCGTTGAAAGCGGCGCTCGCCGACGTGCACGGCCTCGCGATCCGCTCGGCCACCAAGGTCACGGCTGAGGTGATCGCCGCTGCGCCGGAGCTGAAGGTGGTCGGCCGCGCTGGAATCGGCGTCGACAACGTCGACATCGAGGCGGCGACAGCGGCGGGCATCGCTGTGATGAACACGCCCTTCGGCAACGCGATCACCACCGCTGAGCACGCGATCGCGATGATGTTCGCCGTCGCACGCCGTATTCCGCAGGCGGATGCTTCGACCAAGCTCTCCAAATGGGAGAAGTCGAAATTCATGGGCCGCGAGCTTTACGGCAAAACCCTGGGCCTGATTGGGGCGGGGAACATCGGCGGGATCGTTGCGAGCCGTGCACAGGGCCTGCAGATGAAAGTTGTCGCGTTCGACCCGTTCCTCAGCGAAGAGAAAGCTGCGCAGATGGGCGTTGAGCTTGTCAGCCTCAGCGAGCTTCTCACCCGCGCCGACTTTGTCAGCCTGCATACACCGCTCACAGACAAAACACGGAACATTCTGGGCAAAGAAGCCTTCGATGTCATCCGCAAGGGCGCCTACATCATCAACTGCGCCCGCGGCGGTTTGGTTGACGAGGCGGCGCTTCTTGAAGCGCTCAATGACGGCCGGGTGGCTGGCGCCGCACTCGATGTGTTCGAGGAGGAGCCTGCCAAGGATAATCCTCTGTTTGACCACGAAAATGTCGTGGTGACACCGCATCTCGGGGCCTCTACCCAGGAAGCTCAGGAGAACGTCGCTATTCAGATTGCTGAGCAAATCGCGGACTATCTTCTGACCGGCGCGGTGCAGAACGCCCTCAACATGCCGTCGGTGACGGCGGAGGAAGCGCCGCTGTTGCGCCCCTTCATCAATCTGGGTGAGCGCCTGGGGAGCCTTGTTGGTCAACTGTCCGACGGCGCGATCACCGAGATCAGCGTCCGGTTTGCCGGGCAGGTGGCGGAGCTGAAGACCGGCCCCATCTTAGCTGGCGCCGTTTCGGCCGCGCTCAAACCGCAGCTTGATACGGTGAACACGGTCAATGCTGTTTCGATCGCTAAGGACCGGGGCATTGCCATCACTGAGGAGAAGACCGAGACCTCACCGAACTTCGGCAGCACCCTGACAGTATCGGTTAAGGCCGGAGAGCAGAGCTTTGCCGCCACGGGCGCGCTCTTTGGCGGCGAGCCCAGGATTGTGCGGATCGACGATGTCCGGCTTGAGGCCAGCCTGCAGAGCCACATGCTGTTCGTCATCAACGAGGACAAGCCGGGTATGATTGGCGCGGTCGGTGATGAGCTCCGCAAGGCCGAGGCGAACATCGCAACCTTCAATCTCGGGCGCCGGGAGGCTGGCGGTGAAGCCCTGGCATTGATCGCTGTCGATGAGCCGCTGCCGCCAAAGGTCCTTGAGACCATCCGCGAATTGGCGCTGATCAAACGGGTTGTGCCGTTGCGGTTCTGATCGATGGACAATGCTGAACATGCTGTTGTGGTGATGGGGGAAAGGGCACCCGATGCGCTCGATCCTGTCGCTTGGAAGATCGGTGTCCCGATGACCACGTTGGGTCCGGATGCCGCAGAGATCTATCTGCCTAAACGCCGGGCCCATGACGTCGCGCGGAGCATGCGGGCGGCGCGGTTCGACATCGCCGACGTGCCGCTTGAAGGGCGGCGTAAGAAGCTCCTTCTTGCGGATATGGACTCAACGATCATCGAGCAGGAGAGCCTCGATGTGCTGGCCGATGCCTTTGGTTTTGGCCGGGAGGTCGCCAAGATCACCGATCGCGCGATGCGCGGTGAGCTTGATTTTGAAAGCGCGCTCAAGACGCGCGTGGCGCTTCTCAAAGGGCACCGTATTGACAAGGCAGCGTCCGTTCTCAGTGAGCGGATCACCGTTACGGCGGGCGCCGCGACGTTGGTGAAGACCATGGTCGCGCACGGCGCCAAGGCGGCGCTGGTCACCGGCGGGTTTGACATGTTCGCCGCGCCCGTGGCCGAGCGGCTTGGCTTTCACGACATCTATGCCAACCGCCTGCGCTCGACCGATTTTCTCTTCACAGGGCAGGTGGCCGAGCCGATCTTGGGTCAGAACGCGAAGGCGGAGCGGCTCGCAGCTCTTTGTAAAGAGCAAAACCTTCAGCCCAAAGATGTCATTGCTGTGGGGGACGGCGCCAATGACCGCGCGATGATCACCGCGGCGGGTCTGGGCGTTGGTTTTCGCCCCAAGCCTGTGCTGGCTGAGGCGGCCGATGTGGTGCTCCAGCACATGGACCTCACCGCGCTTCTCTACCTCCAGGGCTATAAGCGCGACGAGTTTGTCGCTGCTGGCTGATGTCGTTCCCAGATAAGGGTGAGGCCATAGCTGACACCGCCCAGGCCGATCGAGAGGATAAATCCTCCGGGCACCGCCAAAATCCAATTGAGGCCAACAAGCGAGGCGGCGCCCGTGATGATCGACATCAGCGCAGCCCATCGTCCGCCCTGCGCTGTGAGCATCGACATCACCACGGGCACGACGAGGAGCGCGGACACCTCGGAGGCGGTCAGCACGATCTCTCTGATGGACTGACCCGACGCGGCCACGGCGGCGGCGATAAGCCCGGCGACGATCGTCGCGAGCCGCGCGGCGCGCAGCCGCCCTCGCGGGGTGAGCCCCGGGCGATAGCGCCGAATGCCGCTTTCGGTGATCGCGGCGGAAGCGGCCAAAAGAGCGCTGTCTACGGACGATAAGATGGCTGAGAGGAGGGCGCCGCTGATCATCACAAAGAGCCAGGCGGGGAGTACCGCTTCGCTGAGACTTAAAAAGAACGCATCCCCGTCACCAAGATCGAGGCCCAAGGTGGGGCCGACAAGGCCGATCCCCACCGGCAGCAAACCTGCCGCAAGATAAATCGCTGCGCCTAGGAGCGCGCCGTTGCGCGCCACCTCGGGCGACTTGGCGCCAAGAAGCCGTGAGATCGCCTCCTGCGCGACGATCGTGCCGAGGATGGGCACGAGCCAGATATCGAGCTTGTCGAACACGGTCTCGTCCTCTGTGCTGAGGGCGAGTGCGCTGAGCGGTACGCCAACGACACCGCCTGCCTCACCCACGATCACCGCGAAGAGAATGATCAGGCCCAGGATGATGATACCGCCCTGTACGATGTCGGTCGCCACATCGCCTTTCAAGCCGCCGACCAACGTGTAGGCGAGGACCAGGGCGGTCCCGATGATGAGAGCGAGGGAAAAGGACGTGTCCGTCGAGCTGCTCACCAGCACGGCGAGTGCATTGAGCTGGGCCGCAGCCCACACCGTGGCGGACAGCGCGATGATCAGCGCGCTCACCATCTCCACGCGAACACCAAAGCGCGCTCCTAGGAACCCAGCCAGCGTGAAGTGGCCACCAGCCCGGACCCGGTAAGCGACCAAGAGTGCGAGCACGACGATCCCAAGGCCATAGGCAACGGGCTCGACCCGTGCGCCAGCAAGGCCGTGGCTGGCCGTTTCGCCCGCCGTCGCGATCACTGTTTCCGCCGCAAACCACGTGGCAAACACCGACATAGCGACCGCGCCAACGCCGAGGCTTCGTCCGGCTACGAGGTAATCATCATCATTCGTGGTGCCCCGCGCTGCCCAAGCGGCGATGCCGAGTTGGAGGGCAACGTAAAGGGTGATGGCGAGAAGAATCATAATGATCGGCGAAGGTCTAGAGCGTCAATATCGGGTGATGGTCGAAGCGTGATGTGCGCCCACGGGCCTCTCAGACGTTAACGCGGCGACACTGTGATCAGTAAAAATCGCTTCCGTGATCAAAGCAATACAAGAGCCGATTGTGCTAACTCCTCCCACAAGAGGGAGTCTTACGTGTACGGTTGGTTGGACGGTTTCTTGGGTGCCAAGGAGGAGGAAACGTATGTTCTTCTCTGGCGTCGTCGTGCTGTCTTTCTGATTGCTTTTGGCTATGCAGTGGTGGCCGTTTTGATCGCGATCATCGCGACAAGCCTCAACGGCCTCCAGCCATCGATTGTGATCTGTCCCATCACACTGTCCGTTTATGCATCCTCTGTATGGGTGCTCAATCGGGGCGGCAGCACGATGACCGCCGCCATGATCCTGCTGATATCGAGCTCTCTAGGCACGTTGGGATTTGTGCTCGCTTCGGGTGGCCTCTTCGGACCAGGCGCTGTTCTTTTCATCGGTGGACCGATGGCCGGCGCCCTTCTGATCGGTATGAGAGGTGCGATCGGCGCCGGCGTGGTGACAGGCGCCATTACTCTCCTTCTTTACGCCTACGGACCAGGCGTGATCGTGAATGCGAAAAGCATCGTTCACGTCACCATTCAGTTGGTGGCGTTGATTTCTTTCACGCTGTTCAGTGTAGCGATCACCCGCATGACCAATGCGATCCTGAACGATGCGTTGCGTGCGCGGGACGACGCGAACAAGGCGAACCGTTCAAAATCCGACTTCCTGGCGAATATGAGCCATGAAATCCGAACACCCCTGAATGGCGTCATTGCGCTAGCTGAATCCCTCTCTCAAGATGAGCTATCCGATGAGAGCCGGAAGAAAACGCAAGTTATTCAAAACTCCGGAGAGATCCTCCTGCGGATCATCAACGACATTCTTGATGTGTCGAAGATGGAGGCGGGAGCGATTGAGGTGGAACAACGGCCTTTCGATCTGGGTGCTCTGGTTTCGCATCTCGATAGTCTTTACCGGCCGACCGCGAACGAGCGCGGCCTCGCGTTTGAGGTTGGTATCGATAGCAATCTCAAGGTCTGGCGCACTGGGGATGAGCACCGCTTGTCGCAAATCTCGAGCAATTTGATCAGCAATGCCATCAAATTCACGCGACAAGGCAGCATCAAGGTGCGGTTCGAGCCGAGTGGGCGCGGCATCAGATTGATCGTCGCTGATACCGGGCGGGGTATGGAGCCGGAACAAGCGGAGCGTGTCTTCTGTCCCTTCGTCCAGGCGGATAGCTCGACCACCAGGCAGTTTGGCGGCACCGGGCTAGGTCTTTCGATCGTACGGGGACTGACGGATCGCATGGGAGGCGACGTATCGCTGGAGACGGCGATGGGCGAGGGCACAACTTTCACCGTCGATCTGCCGTTCCCTGAAGCGACGGTGACTGGCGCCAAAGAGTCGACCCGTGCGAAACGCTCATTGGCGCAGGCACCGAGCCTCCACGATTGTCGTGTGCTGATTGTCGACGACAGCTCGGTCAACCTGATGGTGCTGGCAACACTCTTCAAACCAACGGGCGCCAGTGTCGTGCAGGCCGCCGACGGGCCTCAAAGCATTGAATTTTCTGAAGAGCAGGCCTTTGATGTCATCCTGATGGATATCTCAATGCCTGGCATGGATGGGCGCGAGGCCACGCGGACCATCCGTGAGACATGCCCGCTCAACCGCGATACGCCAATCATCGCGACCACCGCGCATGCGCTTGATCACGAGGTGAAAGATCTTATGGCGGAAGGTTTTGATGACCACCTGGCGAAGCCGATTTCCTCAGCGCGCCTCTTTGAGGTGGTCATCACTCATCTCGAGCTTGCGTCTTACGCGGCTGGGGAAGCGAATGAAGAACCGAGTGCCGCCCAGGCCGTTTCCTAGCAGTTAAGACGCGGCCAGCGCTGTTGTTAGCTTGCCCATCAGCTTTGTCAGCCGCCGCTCGTTGACGCCAAAGTCGCTATAGCCGACGCGGCTGCGCGAATAGGCGACGAGGGTTGAGCCGCCATCCTCGGTCTCGAGGACGGCGATATCCACGTCGTCCAAGAACAGCGTGAAAGCGACCCTTGCGACGTAGCCGAGATGGAGCGCTTCAGTGTCTGCATCGATCGCGGAGCGGCGCGGCGTTTCTTCCACGATCTTGACGAGTGCGGCAAAAACCTCGCTCGGCGCTTGGTCGAAGACTGGCGCAATCACGTCAGCCTTAGCTGTGGCGAGATAGCCCTCCGGCGCGATGACCCAAGTGTTCGGGCTTGAAGGCACCTCAAGGGTGGAGAAATCGATCATGACAGGCTCCTGAGCCGCGGGGGTTCCAGCGCAGCCTACGAGAAGAGCCGCCGCGGCGACAGCAAGAGTGCGCTTCATCAATACCTCCCGCTTAGCCCGCGAAGGCCTTCTCAATCACAAACTCGGCCGGTGCGGCGTTCGAGCCCTCGGTCAGGCCATGCTCGATCATCAGCGCCTTGGTGTCGTTGATCATCTCCATCGAGCCGCAGATCATCGCGCGATCGGTGGCTGGGTCGAGCTTCGGCACGCCGAGATCGTCAAACAGCTTGCCCGACGTGATCAGGTCGGTGATCCGGCCCATGCACGGGTGCTCTTCTCGCGTGCAGGAGGTGTAGAGCTTGAGTTTGCCCTCGGCCATTTCGCCCACCAGCGGGTCATTGATCACGTCCTCGACGAGCTGGGTTGAGTACTGAAGTTCAGCCACCTCACGGCAGGTGTGGGTGACGACCACCTCTTCATACTTTTCGTAAGTCTCCGGGTCGCGGACGAGGCTTGCGAAGGGTGCAAAGCCGGTGCCGGTGGAGAACATGTAAAGCCGCTTGCCCGGCGTCAGCGCGTCGAGAACCAGCGTGCCTGTTGGTTTCTTACCCAAAAGGACCTCGTCGCCCTCTTGGATTTTCTGAAGGCGCGACGTGAGCGGGCCGTCTGGTACTTTGATCGAGTAAAACTCAAGCTCTTCGTCCCAGGAGGGTGAGGCCACCGAATAGGCGCGGAGTAGCGGCTTGCCGTCTTCTTTCGGCAAACCGATCATCACGAACTCACCGGAGCGGAAACGGAAGGCTTGAGGGCGTGTCAGGCGGAACTTGAACAAGCGGTCCGTATAGTGCTGAACGGACAGAACTTTTTCCGCCGTCGGGGCGTTGGGGTTCACTTTGGGTTTGGCGGCAGCTGTGGTGCTCAAAACGGATCCTTCCGCAGTCTTTTTCTTTTCGCTGCGGCGCACATAGTCGTTTGGGCCGCCAGTTGAAAGTCCTTCGCAAAACTGGCGGCCGCTATCAGTATTTCTGATCGATTGCCCGCCGCTTAGGGCTGATAAGGCAACGATGAGTGGTGGAGCACAATACGCAATGTTCCGTCGCTGTCTTTCTTGTAGCCCCAGCTTTTGTCGACCTTGGTCACGCCGCCATCTTTGTCGGTCATCGTCACCCAGCCCATCCACATAGCGACATCGCCCTCAATGAAGAACGCCGAGGTTTCAGACGTCACGGTGCGCCAGCCTTTGATGCCAAAGCCGCCGTCGAGGGGATAGTCGTCGCTGTGGCCAACGAAATAGGCGAGGGCGCCGTCCTTGGTCGGGCGGAAGGTCTTCTCACCGCTCGCCAGGGTCGGTTTGAACAGCACATCGCCCAGATTGTAGCCGTAGGCGGCGTCGAGGGCGCCATTGGCAACCTCGCGGGCACTGTCGATCCCGCCTTCTTCATAGGCCTTGGCGACAGCGACGAGGGCGTCGCCCCAGATTTCACGGGCTTTGGTGAGTTCTGCTTCGGTGATTGTCATGCTCTCATCCTGGTTGTCGATCCACCTGAAGCTGCTTCGGCTTGATGTGGATGTTCGTCACGGAAAATAGATTATAGGTCGGGACGCGCCGTTGGCATGTTGCGCCGGTCGGCAATCAGCTGCGACGCTTGGGCGAAGACGCGGAGGTCCCGCTCCTCCCATGCTTGGATGTTGCGGTAGCCCATATTCTCGAGAGCAACCGTGAAGCGCTGGACGGTCCCGTTGGATGTGTCGACGCGGATTTTCGCATGAATCGTTCCCCCGCAGGTTTGGTGCGGGAAGGCAAATTTTGACTCTGGATCACTCGGTTTGAGCGAGGTTGGCTCGCCGCTACAATGCTCAGCGTAGAACACATCGATCTGTTCCGCGGCCATCATGACGTAGGACGTCTTCTGGGGTTGGACGAGGTCGCCCTCGGGGCTGAAGAACCAGACCACGTCGGCGCTCATCCCCTTCAAGTTGCTCGTGTAGGAAGGCTGACCGTATTTGTCCGTGAGGGATTGAACGAGAACGTCGCGGGCGAGGGTGCCTTCGGCGGGCGAGACGGTGCGTTCCACATAGGTGACGAGGCCGCGGTCATCTTCGAAAGCAGCCGCGCTGCCCGAGACTTTCATCGCCACCTCATCGACCGGGTAAGAGCTGTTCTGCCGACGGAAATAAAGACCGTCATCGTTCAGACGATAGGTGATCTCTGAACCGCCTTGCAAAACCGCTTTGCGAAAGTAGCTCACGTCACGCTCCGACAGCTCCTGGTCGGAGATCCGGTAGTCCCTGCCGATCGTGATCCCAGGCGCCGCGTAACCCATATCATCGACCAGATAGGTATGGGCCTCCGCTAAGGTCATGCCGAGACGCAGACCCCTGACTTCAAAGGCATCGGGCAACACGGGTAGATCGGCGCCCGTGAACCGGCGCTCCGATGGATAGAGCGTGAACGGATCACTCAAATCGGCGATGCCGTTGACCGTCAGCACCATCGACCCGTCCCCGCCGCTTGCGACACTGATGGAGGCGTCCGTGGCGCAGCCTTGTTGATCCGACGCCGCCGATGGGATCAGCGTCCAGGGGCCGGAGGCACTGCTGCCGGTTTCAAAGCCGTAGATGCAGTCGAGGTTCACAACACCAGCCCCGCGGGCGAGCCAGACCTCGATGCCCGGTCCGCTGACGCTGCCGCTGCGTCCAGATGCTCGGACACCTGCGGCGATCGGACGAATATTGGTGCTCCAAAGGCCTTCAAGGCCTGTGGCCGGTGCCGTCGAGCGCTGCTCGGGTTTCTCCGCGATCAAGGACGCCATCAATGCCGCGGCGGCATCTTTCGGGTCCACTTCGGCCGCTGGTGCCTCAGACACGGGCGCCTCTGCAGAGGTTTCTGGTGCCGGCGGAACCGTGGTTGGTGCCGGTGCAGGGTTTTGGGCGGGCGCAGGTTCACTCGCTTCATCGGAGCCGCCGCAGGCCACAAGGCCCAACGCCGCGGTACCGCTGAGGAGCATTCTTAAAGACGTCATGGTACCCCCTATTTTCCTTGTCTATTTATCAAACAGGCCTGGGCACCACAACCGTGCGGCTGCGTCGCATGGGGCGGAACGTCAGTCTTTTTGTGTCCGCGGCTTCCAGAAAAACAAAACGAAGATCGCGCTGATGACCAGCATGAGATTCACAGCGTTCAGTGCGATCAAGTAGATGATCGCACCCGTCGAACTCCAAGCACTCAGCAATTTTTCCGTGGAGATGGAAACGGGCCCAGTTTCTCTCAGCGCCACCAGATCCTGCGCGGCACCCTCAATCTGCTCTCCAGAAAACGTCGCTGAGCTTCCAAACGTGATCCAGCCGAAAAGATAGATCAGGAACACCGACAGCTTCATCGGGATATTGGCGCGATGGAGAAAGTAATAGACCCCGATGATAAGAGCGAAGTTCAGCGCGATGAGTTGCGTGATGGCTGCATCCAGCTGTGTGCGCGCCGTTCCATAAATCTCAATCAGCTCCGCTTCAGTCATCGATTATCTGCCCCTTCGCACCGACCACGCAACCTAGAAGCGGCCAAAGGAGTTCGCAATTGCGTCGAGAACGCGGCGCCCAAGCGACGACCCTATGCCGACTTGGCTTTCAACGAAAATGCTGCATGTCACCTGACCAGAGACAACAATCGTTCTGGAGGTCCCATGAGCATCACATTCGATAACCGCGTCGCGATCGTCACCGGCGCGGGCGCCGGGCTTGGCCGGGCCCATGCGCTGGAGCTGGCGAAGCGCGGTGTGAAGGTCGTGGTCAACGATCTTGGCGGCACTGTGGCGGGCGAGGGCGGCTCACTGGGCCCTGCCGAGCAGGTGGCGCAGCAGATCCGGGACGGCGGCGGCGAAGCGATCGCCAACGGCGCGAGCGTCACCGATCCCCAAGGCGTCGAGGAGATGGTTTCGGAAGCGATCGAAACCTTCGGCAAGGTCGATATCCTGATGAACAATGCCGGTGTGCTCCGTGACAAGAGCTTCTCGAAAATGACCATCGACGATTTTCGTTTCGTGTTGGATGTTCATGTCATGGGTTCGGTGATCTGCTCGAAGGCGGTGTGGGATCACATGCGGGAGCGGCAGTACGGACGGATTATGATGACCTCCTCCTCCTCCGGCATCTACGGCAATTTTGGCCAGTCGAACTACGGCACGGCCAAGGCGGGTCTCGTCGGGCTGATGAATGTCCTCCACATTGAGGGCTCGCAAAAGGGTATCCATGTCAACACGCTCTCGCCAACGGCGGGCACACGGATGACCGAGGGACTGATCCCCGAAGACGTCTTTAAGCTGATGACCCCGGAAAGCGTCACGCCAGCAGCCATCTACCTCTGCTGTGATGAAGCGCCCTCGCGGCTGATCCTGTGCGCTGGCGCGGGCGGGTATGCAGCGACGCGGATCACCGAAACCGACGGTATCTACCTTAAACCTGAAGATCAGTCTGCGGAAGCGATTGCGGCCAAAATGGACGATATCCTCAACGAGGATGACGAGAAAATGCTGGAAGATGGCTCGGGCCAGACGATGAAGTTCGTCCAGAAAGCGATGGCGGCCCTTCAGGGCTGAACCAACCGCCGAGGCTGAAGCTTAGGCTTCCCCTCGGCGTCCATCCGGCGCATCATGTGGCTTTGTTGGCAGAAGGGA
>JBCDLG010000063.1:0-17795 GCA_038745625.1 Pseudomonadota bacterium
CAGCACAGCCGTGAGGCCCGGCTTCTGAAGACGCTCAGCGCTCATCGATTGGACTTGCGCGACATTGATCAGCAGTCCACGGCTGGTCAGCGCAACCCCCTTGGGGTCCCCCGTGGTGCCGCCTGAATAAGCCAGAAAACAAGCCTCATCATCTTTGAGCGCTAGATCGGGGTCGACAGGCAAAGTTGCCCGTTCGTGCTGCAAAGCCTCAGCGAACCGGGTGTGCGGCACGGACATTTTGGGAACGAGCCGCTTCACATGCTTGGCAAGAGCACCGACCAGGTTGCGGCGCACGAGGCCGAAGCCGTCGGCAACCGACAGCATCAGGACTTTCATGTCCGGGAATGATGGCGCCACTTCGTCAATGAGTGCGCCAAAGACATCAAACCCGACAAGAAAAGATGCTTGACAATCCGTTAGCTGACGCTTGAGCTCTCGGGCCGTGTAGAGAGGATTGACGCCAGACACGGCCGCCCCGGCCTTGAGAGCCCCCAGGAGAACCACGGGATAGCTCAAGATATTGGGCGCCTGAATGGCGACGACATCACCGCGCTTGATCTTAGCGACATGTTTGAACCAGCCGGCCATGCGGTCTGATTGCTGATCAACCTCGCCATACGACAAAGATGCCGTCCATCCATTGGGCAAAACACAAGACAGCGCATGCTGATCGCTCCATTGGGAAGCCGCCCGCCGAATAAGCTGCGGGAGGGAGGAAGCAACAGCCTCTGGCGCCCTAGCACTCACGAGTCGTGCTGGTCCCACGCCGCAATCTTGGGCGGCGGTCCATCCACGTCTCGCGGCACGACCCCGGCGCCCATGAGATCAATCAGGGCCTGGACCCGCGACTGAAAGAAGCTCTCTTCACGCACAAAAGGTGCTTCGATCAACAGCCCGGACAGCGCCGACTGGACCAGGAAAATTAGGTGAGAGACAGGCGGCGAGGTTGGCGTTGCAGGCTCAAAATAATATTCAGCTGCGTGCTGAAAGAGCTGCATCGAACGAATCGCCATCGGCCGCAGGGTTTCGGCCAAGGCTTGATCCGTACGCGCCGCCTGGAACAGCTCGAGAAGCACCTCACCCTCCGGGCCCCGCACGACGTCATTCCAGATGTACCAGATCAGGTTGGAGAGCCTCTCCTCTTTTCGCCCTGACCCCAAAGCAACTTTACCAGCAAACCGGTAGATCCGGCGCAGGACGCGGTCCCCCACCTCCTGAAGAAGGAGGTCTTTGGCCGGAAAGTGATGTAGGTAAGCGCCGCGCGAGACCCCAGCCCTCTCGACGATCCGGCTGACGGAGGCTGAAGCGTAACCCTCGTCACGCAGAACGGCGAGTGCCGCTTCGATCAAGCGCTCGCGCATCGCGGCCCGGCGCTCCTCCTGCGTTCGCCGCGCTGGTGCCTTTTCCGCCACAGTACTTTGCATCGCCTTCTGTCCCTTCAATGCGCCTTTGCCGGGGCAATTTAGCATCTTGCAGACCCAATTTATATACAGTACGTACTGCATGTAAATGGGAGGTTGTGAAATGCTCGAACGAAATCTCTATGACGAAGAGCACGAGCTGTTTCGCCAAACAGTTTCACGATTCTTCGATGAGGAGATCGTTCCGCACCACGATCGATGGGAAGAGCAAGGCTATGTCGATCGTGAGGCGTGGACCAAAGCCGGCGAGCTGGGTCTGCTCTGCTCGACAATACCTGAAGCCTATGGCGGATCAGCGGTGGATCGGCGCTACTCAGCGATCCTTCTCGAAGAGCAAGGCTATCGCGGGATCAACGGTGTCGGCTTTGCACTGCACTCTGATATCGTCGGTCCGTATATCAACAATTACGGGACTGATGAGCAAAAGCAGCGCTACCTGCCAGCGATGGTGACCGCTGAGAAAATCGGTGCCATTGCGATGACCGAACCCGGCACGGGCTCCGACCTTCAGGCCATCACGACCACCGCGAAAGACGACGGCGATCACTACGTGATCAACGGCGCCAAGACCTACATCACCAATGGCTGGAACTGCGATTTCGCTGTCGTTGCCTGCAAGACTGGCAGCCAGGGTGGCGCCAAAGAGATGTCGCTCATCATCGTCGATGCCGACAGCGACGGCTTTTACAAAGACAAGCCTTTCAAGAAAGTCGGTATGCGGGCACAAGACACCTGCCAACTGACGTTTGATAATGTCCGTGTTCCCAAGAGCAACCTTCTTGGTGGTCCGAACGCAGCCTTCATGATGCTGATGACTGAGCTTGCGTGGGAACGGCTGATGATCGCCATCGGCTGTGTCGCTGCGGCCAAGTATGCCTATGATTTGACAAAAGAATACACGAATGAGCGCCAAGCTTTTGGCCGACCCATCGCCAACTTCCAAAACTCCAAGTTTAAGATGGCGGAGATGAAAACCGAGATCGCCATCGGGCAAACCTATATCGATCGCTGCCTCGAGCTCGAGCTTGAAAAGAAATTGAATGTCGATGCCGCAGCGGCCGCTAAATATTGGTGTTCGGACATGTTGCAAAAGGTCGTGGACGAAGGTGTTCAGCTTCACGGGGGCTATGGCTATATGTGGGAGACGCCTATCGCCCGCGCTTACGCCGATGCCCGCGTTCAAAGAATCTACGGCGGCTCCACCGAGATCATGAAAGAGATCATCTCGCGCAGCCTTTAGTGCACCCAATGCATAAAATCCCTATACGGAGACGATGATGAACGAAGCCTTTATCTACGACGCTGTGCGCACACCGCGCGGCAAGGGCAAGAAAGATGGTGGCCTTGTGGAGGTAAGCCCTGTGGAGCTCAGCACGCAAGTGCTAGCCGCCCTTCGCGACCGTAGCGATCTTGACACGTCACAAGTCGAAGACGTGGTTTTCGGGGTGGTTGAACCTGTCGGCGAGCAAGGTGGCAACGTCGCACGAACCGCGGTTCTCGCCGCTGACTATGATCAGACAGTGGGCGGTATGCAGATCAACCGCTTTTGCTCATCAGGGCTTGAAGCCTGCAACACCGCCGCTGCCAAAGTCATTGCCGGCGCTGATTTCGTGATCGGCGGTGGCGTCGAATGCATGAGCCGCGTAACCATCGGTGACAGCGGCATGCCGCTGGCGTCGGACCCGCTCTTGTCACTGCCCACGCATTTTGTCCCGCAAGGCGTTGCGGCCGACCTCGTCGCAACAAAATACGGCTACAGCCGCGATGATCTCGACACCTACGCGATGCACAGCCAACACCGCGCAAAGGCGGCCTGGGACGATGGCCGCTTTGCGCAGTCCATTGTTCCGGTGAAGGATGAAAATGGTCTCACCTATCTCGACCATGACGAGTTCATGCGCCCGGAAACCGATATGCAGAGCCTCGGCGCCCTCTCACCCTCTTTCGCGATGATGGCCGAAATGGCGGGGTTCGGCGACGTCGCCATCCAACGCTATCCAGAGCTGGAGAAACTCGACTACCGCCACCATGCTGGCAACAGCTCCGGCATTGTCGATGGCGCAGCCGCTGTCCTGATTGGTTCGGAAGAAGCTGGCGAGAAAGCCGGGATCAAACCGCGCGCCCGTTTCAAATCGTTCGCGACGATCGGCAGTGAACCGACGATTATGCTGACCGGTCCTGCTGATGCCGCAAGGCGCGCTCTCGATCGCGCTGGCATGAGCGCATCGGATATCGACCTTTGGGAACTCAACGAAGCGTTCGCATCAGTCGTCTTGCGGTTCATGGACGAGTTGGACGTCGACCATGCCGACATCAACGTCAATGGCGGCGCCATTGCCATGGGCCATCCGCTCGGCGCCACTGGGGCGATGATCCTCGGCACAGTGGTCGATGAGTTGGAGCGCGCGAACAAAGAAACGGCGCTTGTGACCATCTGTATTGGCGCCGGCATGGGCGTTGCGACGGTTGTCGAGCGGGTCTGAGGAGAACCATTATGAACACGATCGTTCGCACAGAAACGAGAGAGCGCGTCGGGATCATCACGTGGGACATTGAAGGTCAGTCCACGAACACGTTAGGTGAGACCACGCTCCGCGCCTTTGAGGATGCTTGGAGGAGTTTTCAGGACGACGACGCCATCGACGGCATCGTGGTCACGTCGGGCAAAGACAGCTTTATTGTTGGCGCGGATATTGGCGGCCTTGAAACCATGCAGGCGATGAGCGCCGAGCAGGTCTTCGTTCAAAACCAAGAACTCCAGACCTTCTTCCGCGCCATGGAAACGGGGAAGAAACCCACGGTCGCGGCGATCAATGGCGATGCGCTCGGCGGCGGCTTCGAGCTTGCGCTCGCCTGCCGCTACCGGGTGTTGGCTGAGGACGCCAAGCTCGGTCTGCCAGAGGTGATGATTGGCCTTCTTCCTGGTGCGGGCGGAACGCAGCGCTTGCCGCGTCTTGTCGGTGCGCGTGAAGCCCTGCCGTACCTCACCACCGGCAAGAACCTCCGTGCGTCCAAAGCCCTGACGCTCGGCGTGGTTCACGACCTCGCTGCAAAGGATGCCGTGGTCGACGTCGCGGCCGCGGCGATCACCAACAACAAAGTGCCGACAAAGGCGCCTTGGGATGACAAGGGATTTGAGATCCCCGGGGATGCACCCGGCAGCAGCGGTTGGCAAGAAACCTTCGCCGCCGGCGGAGCGATGCTTCGCAAACAAACCAAGGGCAACTACCCTGCCCCCGAGCGCATCATGGCGTCGGTCTATCACGGCTTGCAGCTACCGATAGACAAAGCCCTGAGCTTCGAAGGTCGCCAGTTCACAACGCTCTTTATGGGGAATGTCAGTCGAGCAATGATCCGGACCTTGTGGTTCGGCCGCAATGCAGCCAACAAGCTAGAGAAGCGTCCTGAAGGTGTACCCGAAACCAAGTTCACCAAAGTCGGCGTTATCGGCGCTGGCGTGATGGGTGCGGGAATCGCCAGCTGCACCGCCATGGCAGGCTGCGACTGCGTGCTTCTCGATATCTCCGAAGAAGCCGCCGAACGGGGTCTTCAACACGTCCGCGACTACATGAACCGGCAGGTGAAGAAAAAGCGGATGTCGCAAGAGGAGGCTGACGCCGTTGTGGCGCGGGTTCACGCCACCACAGATTACAGCGCATTGTCCGGGGCCCAGCTAACGATCGAAGCGGTGTTCGAGGATCGGGGCATCAAGGCCAAGGTCACCGCCGCGACAGAAGCGGCGACCGATGCAAGCCATGTCTTTGGCACCAACACATCCACACTTCCGATCACCGGCCTCGCAGAGGCCGCCGAGCGGCCGGAGGAGTTCGTCGGCATTCACTTCTTCTCACCGGTCGAGAAAATGCCGCTCGTCGAGATCATCCGTGGTGAGAGAACATCGGACCATGCGGCGGCCGTCGCCATGGACTATGTGAAGTTGATCAGCAAAACGCCGATTGTCGTCAACGACAGCCGCGGCTTCTACACCAGCCGGGTGTTCGGCACCTACACCCGCGAAGCTTTCTGTATGCTGACTGAGGGGGTCGGGGCCGCACTGGTCGAAAACGCGGGCCGCGCAACGGGCATGCCGATGGGGCCACTTGAGCTGATCGACATGGTCGGTATCGACACAGGCCATAAGATCACCCACGAGACGATGAAAGAAGTCGGTCGTGATGTGATGACAGAGCGGGGTGAGCCCTGGCATGCTCTCGATGTCATCGACTGGATCGTCGAAGAAGCCGAACGGCCTGGCCAAAAAGCAGGCAAAGGCTTCTATGACTATGACAGCCAGAACAACAAGACGCAGCTTTGGAACGCCGTCTACGAACGGTATCCCTCAGATGGCAAACCGCGCAACCTCGCTGAGCTCAAACGTCGTTTCCTGCATATCCAAGCCATCGAGACCATGCGCTGCATGGAGGAAGGCGTGGTCACCGCGGCCGATGACGCAGACGTAGGGTCAATCTTCGGTTGGGGCTTTGCCCCGTGGACAGGCGGTGTGCTGTCCTATGCCAATGACATCGGCCTGCCGACCTTCCTCAAGGAATGTGAGGAGCTCGCGGAGAAGTATGGCAAGCGATTTGAGCCGCCGCAGATTCTCCGTGATATGGTGGCCAAGAGCGAGAGCTTCTACGCCCCTCCAGCCGTGGCCATGGCAGCAGAATGAGCGCATAACGACGCCATGTACGTAACCACACGGATCATGGAGAGGCGCCTTGTAGCGCCTTTCACCATCGCAAGCGGCGTGCGCCGTACGCAACGTTCGATCCGTGTAGAAATCACCGATGACGCCGGCAAAACAGGTGTGGGGGAGGCCTCCGGCGTCGCCTATCGAGGTGAGACACCCGAGACCATGGCATCGGCAGTCGCGGAGGTGGCCCCGCACATCGAAACGCATGCCGACCGTCAAAGCTTGCGGTCTATCATGCCGCCAGGGGGGGCACGCGCTGCGATCGACGCTGCGCTTTGGCACCTCGAAAGCTCAGAGGGGAGACCCGCTTGGCGTCTTGCAGGTCTTAAGGCTGCGCCGAAGCCGGTGGCGACGGCGACGACGATCAGTCTCGGTGCACCTATCACGATGGGCCGCCATGCCCTTAGCGTTGCCGACCGTCCCTTGCTCAAGGTCAAACTGGGACGCCCCGACGGCGTCGATGCGGAGCGGGCCCGCGCCGTGAGGGTTGCCGCACCGAACGCCACGCTCATCGCCGACGGAAACGGCGGATGCAGCGCGGAGACCTTGCCCTCTCTCGCCGCAGCCCTTGCCGATTTGGGCTACAAACTCCTGGAGCAGCCGCTGCCTCCCGGTGCCGATCAAGCTCTTCGCGACATGAACCTGCCGATCCCTCTTTGCGCAGACGAAAGCCTGCACACGTGCAATGATATGGAGGCCGTGCGCGGCATCTATCAGTATGGCAACATCAAGCTCGACAAATCGGGCGGCCTGACCGAAGCCATGGATCTGGCAGATGCGCTGGATGATTGCGGGATGAAGCTATTTGTTGGCTG
Source organism: Pseudomonadota bacterium (assembly GCA_038745625.1). Lineage (GTDB taxonomy): Bacteria > Pseudomonadota > Alphaproteobacteria > Caulobacterales > Parvularculaceae > Parvularcula. The sequence continues at coordinate 6,930 of JBCDLG010000063.1, forward strand.
TATGTTGGGCGGCTCTGTGTCCATCGCGCCGGCTTTTTTGCTGACGCCGGACGCAAGCTTTGTCGATCTCGATGGGCCGCTCTGGATGGCCGAGGACAGCTCTGTCCTTCGCCTGAACAAGGACGATAGGCTGCCGCCCCCTGCGCTCTCCGTTTGGGGCGGATAATGAAGATCGAGCGACCCTACCTCTTATATTTGGGTGATGCAGGTGCCGAATTTGGTGCCAAAACCGCCGCGGGGGTTCTTTTCTGGCGGCCGGAACACTGCCTGGCGCAAAGCCGATTGCCAGGATGCGCCATCGATCTCGGCTTGCCAGACATGACCTTTGAAGACGCCGTGGCCCAGGGCGCTCGGACCCTCCTCATCGGTGTGACCAATATGGGCGGCTTTCTTCCCGAACATTGGGTTCCCGATCTGGTCCGCGCGCTGGAAGCGGGCCTCGACATTGCGAGCGGCCTTCATCAACGCCTGTCGTCTTTTCCCGCTATAGCCGAGGCTGCCGAGCGGCACGGTCGTCGGCTCCACGACGTTCGCCATCCGGGCACTGATCTGCCGATGGCAACGGGAGAACCGCGGTCGGGACAGCGTGTCCTGATGGTGGGTACGGATTGCGCTGTGGGCAAGAAATTCTCCGCCCTCGCCATTCATCGCGAAATGGTCGCGCGGCGCATCGACGCCGACTTCCGCGCCACGGGTCAGACAGGAGCGCTCATCGCAGGTTCCGGTTTTGCGCTTGATGCGGTGCCGGGCGATTTCATCTCAGGCTGTGCTGAAGCGCTTTCGCCCGCCGCACATCCTGATCATTGGGACGTGATCGAAGGACAAGCGACAGTGCTGCACCCAAGCTTTGCTGCTGTCACCGTGGGCCTCGTGCATGGCAGCCAGCCCGACGTGCTCGTCCTTTGCCATGATGCTGAGCGCAAGACGATACGCGGCCTTGGCAATCGTCCCGTACCCAGCCTGAGCGAGAGCATCGAGGCACATCTCCAGGTCGCACGGCTGACCAACCCCGCGGTTCGTGCGGCGGCGGTCAGCATCAACACGCAGAGTCTCAACGAGGCAGAAGCGCTGGCAGCGATCCAGTCGGCTACGGAGGAAACCGGCCTCCCCGCCACCGACCCAATCCGTTTCGGTGCTGGGCTTATCGTCGACGCGATCATTTCTTAGGCGCGAAATGTCACCAGTGGCACCCAGCCTGACATCGCGACATAGGCCCAAATGATGGCTAATGCACCCGTCAGCGCCAGCGCGTAGTTGCGGTATCTCGGTGCGCCTTCAAGCCCAACAGCCCGCCAAACGCCGACAGCCGCAGCCGCGGGTCCCAAGAGGCTCAGTATCATCAACGAAACAGAGAGCACTGACAGCGTGCCCATATGCATCAGCGCATGCCAATCGCCAAGCAGACCTTGGAACACGAACAAACCCATCATACCGAGAAGGGCGATGCCGCTGATGCTAATGGCAGATCGCCACTCGATCCCCACACGATCTATCCGCTTAAGGAACACCATCGGAACCCAAAGTGCTGTTTGCAGGGCTGCGACCGCCGCCGCTATCATCCCGATGACAAAGAGATAAAACGGCAAAACGGTGGACAAGAAACCGCTCTTTCGAAAGGCTTGGCCATTGATCAGCACAGGCTGGTTACGTGTATCCGTCACCAATGCCAGTTTGGGGAGACTGACCCCCTCCTCGGCAAAAACAGCGCCACCTGACGATGAGACAGTGCGCATAGGAAGGAACGGGTTCACTGGATCAAGCACGAAGCCGCCATCGGTCGGTTTGATCCGGACTGGTCCTAGCGTCCGCCAGAGCCAAGCTCGCAGCGGCATCGACTCGGTAAACGGCTGATACCATCCCTGCCACGCCGAGACGTCGACGGGTTCGTCAGAGAGAGTGACGGCGGCAGGCGGCGGCAAATCGCGGGTCAAATAGCCGCCGATCAAGCCGCGAAGGCGGTGACTGGTACCGTCGTCAGCATTCGTCATAACGACGTACCCGCCCTGGGCATCCAAGCTGTAGCCCATATGGGTGCGAAAACCCTCGGTCGATCCCCAGTGGCCTCGGAACGGGTGGGAGCCTTCAAAAAAGCCAAAATTACCAAGCCCGTAGCCGCCAAGCTGCATCCCCGCCCGAGCCGCCACCGACTCCTCTGGTCGTTCCATGCGCGCGACCGCTTCTGGCGAGACAAGATCGCCCCCGCGGGCGAGATAGAGCTTGATCATCTGCGCAAGGTCTTCGGCGGTGGTGACCAAAGAACCGCTCGGCCGGATCGCCATGTCCCAGTTCGGCTGAAGGGTTGCCCCATCTTTGGCATAGCTCTTCGCAACCGCCGCGCCGTCGGCATAGGACCAGCTAAAAGTCGATGCGCTCATCCCGAGGGGGATTAATAGACGTGTGCGTACCAAATTGTCAAAACTCTCACCCGTCTCGGCTTCCATCGCTGCTGCGACCAATGTGTGGCCGGAATTGGCGTAGGAGAAGTAATAACCCGGCTCCCAACGCACCTTCAGCTTCGGACCAATCGCTCGAGCATAGTCCGATGGGGATACAGCTGGGACAGAAGTGGCGTACTCGTTGTAGGTCGATCCTTCGATCCCCGCGGTATGCTCTAGAAGCTGGGCAATGGTGATGGGGTGGTTTTCAGCATAGGGATTGTCGATCCCTATGTTGGGCAGGTACTGCGTCAGTGGCGCGTTGATATCGAACATCCCCTCCTCCTGAAGAACCAGCGCAAGCAGCGACGTCAGGTTTTTCGATGTCGATCCCGCTTTAAACAGCGTTTCGGGCGTTACGGCTTTCCCGGCGGCGACGTCAGCCAAGCCATAGGCGCGAACCAGAACCACCTCTCCATTTTCGACCACGGCCACCGATGCGCCAGGCAGGACCGCCTCTCGCACACGATCGCTGAGCGCCTGATCAAGCTCCTCAAGGGTCCGCGGAGGATCCGAGGCCATTGCCGCACCCCAGAGCAACAACACGACGACACATGCCGCCCATTTGTCAGCCATACCCATTTTCCGTACGGTTATACTGTTTTTATCCTGGCGCTCCCAGAGGCCATGACGCAAGGGGTTCAGATGCGGGTTTTTCTATCAGCCGATATCGAAGGTGTGGCCGGCGTTGCCAACACCAGCGATACTGTCCCTGGCGGCCATGGCTATGATCAGGCCTGCCATTGGATGACCGGCGAAGTGACAGCAGCCATTCAGGGCGCTAAGGAAGCGGGCGCTTCATCCGTCATCGTCGCAGATGGCCATGGCGGTGCGGACAACCTCATTCTCGACGCGCTGCCATCCGGCACTGAAGTGGTGCGCTCTTGGCCAAGACCGCTTGCCATGATGCAAGGCATTGAGACGGATTGCGATGCGGCGATCTTTATCGGCTACCACACAGGGGCCCATGAGGCTGATGGCGTTTTGGCCCATACATTCCGTGGTCTGCAGATCGCCTCGGTCGCGATCAACGGACAACCTGCTTCGGAGCTCACCTTCAATGCCATGGTCGCTGCGGAATATGGGGTGCCCGTGGTTTTGGTCACGGGCGACGAGGCGAGCTGCCGACATGCCCATAGCCGCCTCGAAGACGTCGAAACCGTCGCTGTGAAGTCGGAGCTCGGCCGGTATTCGGCACGGACACTCCTGCCGGCCGAGGCGCAGAACCGTATTCGGGAACAAACGATCAAGAGCTTGCGCAAAGAGCGCCCGGCTCCGCGCAATAGCTCATCGGCGCTCCCTATCGAGATCACGTTTAAACACCATTGGAATGCTGAGCTTTTGTCGTTTCTTCCCTTCATCGAACGACGAGGCGCCTGCGGTATTGCATTCACCGCCAGCTCAGCGCGCGAGGCCGCGGGCATTTTTCAGTTCATCACCAGCTACACACCGCTCCCGCCTGAGGCATAACGTAGACAGATGAATAACCAGCAGCCATCGAGCTTCAACGCCATCGCCAAACCGGCGCCTCGCCAGCTTAAGACGCCCGTCGAGATTGCCACCCACCGGTGGGAGGCCATCCCTTGCGTCGAAGTCATTGTGACCAAATACCTGGGCACTGGCGACATCATCCACGGACGCGGGGAAGGCACCGCCCTCTTCTACCGGCCCGAGACAGCTGAGGGGTTGGCGCAGCAGATTAACGAGCTGGCGCCGCACCTCACCGGCTCCATCACGCGCCGCGATCTTCTCGGGCTGCTGCCGGCTAACGGTGCCCGGTGCGCACTCGACGCCGCGTTGTGGTCGCTAGAAACCGCGGAAAGCGGCATGGCGGCTTGGCAGCGGGCGGGTTTGTCTGCCCTGGAGCCCGTGCTGACAGCGGCCACGGTTTATCTCGATACTCCCGCACAGATGGCTGAGAGCGCCGCCCAATTGGCGCCTCACTTCCATCTCATCAAGGTCAAGCTCGGCGCGTCCGGTGACGAGGAACGGATCCGCGCGGTGCGGGGTGCGGCGCCGGACGCGCAGCTGATCGTCGATGCCAATGCCGGTTGGTCTGCGGACGATCTTGATACGATGACGATAGCCCTGGTCGACAGCCGCGTGACCTTGGTTGAACAGCCATTGGCACCTGAGTACGATGCCTCGCTCAATGGCTATGATGGTCCCTTACGGCTGTGTGCGGATGAGAGCTTCCAAACGATCGAAGACGTCGAGCGCTGCCGCGGTCGCTATCAGGTGCTCAACGTCAAACTCGATAAATGCGGTGGACTGACAAGCGCGCTTGCCATTGCCGATCTCGCGAAAGTCATGGGGTTCGATCTCATGGTGGGAAACATGCTCGGCAGCTCCCTCGGCATGGCGCCCGCGCATCTTTTCGCGCAGCTCTGCATCCTGGCAGATCTTGATGGCCCCCTCTCCCTTGCAAGCGATGTGACACCCGCGATGACCTACGCCGAAGGCAAAGCCCTACCGCCGCCTACGGAGCTATGGGGATAGACGCTCACAAGGACGCCCAAGGCTCACGTGTCTTCAGACGCGTCCTGGAGACGTCGACCTTGCGCCAAACGCGTCACGACTGGCCGCAGCGTTGGCTTGCGGTAGACCGCCAAGATACATCACGGTGCCGATGACCGGGTGGGTGATCTCCCACGATCTGATCGTGACAAACACATCGCTCGCCGCATGGTATCCGGCGGCGGGATAGATCACACTCTCGACAGGGGACTCGAACCTGTACTCAAGATCTTAAGAGGCGCCGAGATGCAAAATCTGCAAATGGTGCGGTCGAGAAGACTCGAACTTCCACGGGTTTTACCCCACAGCGACCTCAACGCTGCGCGTCTACCAATTCCGCCACGACCGCATACGCGCAAGATGGCTGCGCGAGCGGCGCCGATAGCAAAAGGGAATCGGGCGCGCAAGCATCGAGGGTTGGATTCCGCACCCGATCGGCGCATTTCTCCTCCATGGATCAAGAGCGACCGAACTTCTCAACAGAACCCGTGGCTTGGCGGACGAGCCAAGGCCTCGTGCCCTACCCCGATGCCTGCAGGGTGATGGATGCGATGGTCGCTGAGGTGCGGGCAGGCGGCCAAGAAAGCGTATGGCTGCTGGAGCATCCGCCGCTTTACACCGCGGGGACAAGCGCCAAGCCAGAGGACCTGCGCGCGGATGCCGCTTTTCCGGTCTACAAAAGCCCACGCGGTGGTCAGTACACCTATCACGGGCCGGGCCAGCGGGTCGCTTATCTGATGCTTGACCTCAACCGGCGCACAAAAGATGTGCGGCGGTTCGTTCACGATGCGGAGGACTGGATCATCACCGCGCTCGCGCATCTCGGCGTTGACAGCAGCCCGCGAGCCGACAGGATCGGTGTGTGGGTGGAGCGCGGCGACGGCTATGAAGACAAGATCGCCGCCTTGGGCATCCGCCTTCGCCGGTGGGTCACGTTCCATGGCATCTCGATCAATGTGGCCCCCAATCTTGACCATTTTGGCGGCATCGTTCCTTGCGGCATTGCTGATCCCCGCTACGGCGTGACCAGCCTTGAGGATCTGGGGCAAAGCCGCGATATGGATGCGGTCGACAGTGCACTGAAAGCCTCTTTTGAAGATCTCTTCGGGCCAGCGGTGGTCAAGCCCGCACCAGCGCTTACAGAGGCCCAGGCCGTTTAGCCGCGCTCTGCAATCATCTCTCTACAGAGCGCCAAGAGAGCGCCTTCCGAACTGGGCTTTGCCAGCGCCCGCGCCTTGGGGTGAGCCCGCTTGATGGCGGCGACGTCATCCGCGCCCGTGTGAAACAGCAGCGCCACACCCGTCGCCGTCAACGCCCCGAGGTGATCACCGACGTTGCCGTCTGAGAGGCTGAGATCAAGCACCGCCAATTCTGTCGTCGCCGGATCAAAAGCGACAAGCTCCCGCACGGTGGCAAGAGCGGTGACCGTGGCGCCCGCGCCACGCAGCACCGCCGTCAGATGCGCCGACACCAGCGGGTCATCTTCAACAAGCAGGATGTGACGACCCGCCAACGTCACCGTAACGCTGCGCACCGGTCCGCGAATAGGAAACAGGAGAGGGAGGCCATCACCATGGCCTACCCGATTGCAGGCGAAACCAGGAACACATTCCTGCGAAGGCGAAGAAGAGGGCGATGATGCGTGGTCTGGGGCGTTTTTCGGCTATCTTGTTGGCATTGCTTGCTTTTGCCGGCAATTCGTTGCTGACGAGGGCGGCGCTCGACGGCGGCTTGATCGGCGCGGCGGCATTTTCACTCGTCAGGCTAACCTCCGGTGCCCTGGTCTTAGGCACACTGATGCTGCTGGCCCGGCGCAACCCCCTCCCGCGGCAGACGGACTTATACGGCGTCATCGCTCTCCTGGTCTATGTCCTTGGGTTTTCCTTCGCCTATCTGGCGCTTGGGGCGGGTCTGGGCGCCTTGCTGCTCTTCGGCATGGTGCAGGCCACAACGATCGGCGCGAGCTTTTTGCTCCGTGAACGTCTCGATCCATGGTCGATTGGGGGGCTTGGCCTGGCGGCGGCTGGGCTCGTTTTTCTCTTGGCCCCCGGGGACATGGCCCCGCCTCTCTTGCCCTCGCTGATGATGATGGCAGCGGGCGTAGCGTGGGGCGCCTACACGTTGCTTGGTCGGGGCACGCCGGAGCCAACGCTCCGTACAGCTAGGAACTTTATAGGCGCGGCGATCCTTGCAAGCCCGCTCTTCTTGCTCGCCAACAGCACAGAAAGCACAAGCGCGGGTGTCGTCCTCGCAGTTCTCTCCGGCGCGGTCACATCAGGGCTTGGCTACGCGATCTGGTACGCCGTCTTGCCCAAGCTCTCGGCCCTAACGGCCGGCAGTGCGCAACTTGTTGTGCCGCCGCTGACAGCCATTCTCGCGCTTCCTCTCTTGCGTGAGCCGCTATCGACAGATCTTGTGATCGCAAGTGTCGTCATCCTCGGCGGCGTCGCCCTGACCTTCAGGCGCGGCTAGGCCAGAACATCCGTCAACGGAGCGAAAGCTCTCCCCGCTCCCATGCCGCACGGCAATCGGTGGCATCAGCAAGGCGATCGCTTTCCAAGAGCATCGTTGCGGTCATGCCCGGCCCCTCAAAACGAGGATCGTCGCACTCACCGTCATTGGCATAGTCGCTGGAGTCGTCGCCGAAATTGGGCGTGCCGCCGGCCGATGCATTGTCTTTAAACTGCACCGTGCCGGCCGATAGCGCTCGGCCACAGTCGGTCGCATCAGCGAAGCGATCGCTATCGAGAAGGACGGTCGACGTCATACCTGGCCCCTCAAAACGGGGATCATCGCACTCACCGTCATTGGCCCATTCGCTGGAGTCATCGCCAAGCGCAAACTGTTCATAGTTGGGCGGTGTCGGCTGACCCTGCGGCCATACACGCCCAGCCTTGAAGGCCTCTTGGCAATCGGTGGCATCCGCCCGGCGGTCGCTCTCCAACAGCATGGTTGCGGTCATACCAGGGCCTTCAAAGCGGGGATCATCGCACTCGCCATCATTGGCAAAGGCGCTGGAATCATCTCCAAATTCAATCTCTTGCGCTTGTGTGGGCGCTGACAGCGCCAATCCCATCGCTAGCAACGCCCACAGCAGAAAGCGCATTCTCCATCCCCAGATCAGCATCGTCCAGCTGGCTTGGTCGCACTCAACCGCGCGGGGCGCAACACTTCTCGTCGGCTGGCTGGCCGCGCGACCTATAAGCCCGCAGCCGCGCCGGGTGCTCGAGCTCACGCGCGCGGCAGCCACAAAAAAGCCCGCCATGAGAGGCGGGCTTTTCGGAAATCGTTGGCGAAGCGCCTTAGCGTTTCGAGAACTGGAAGCTGCGGCGGGCTTTCGCCTTACCGTATTTCTTCCGCTCCACGGCGCGGCTGTCGCGGGTCAGGAAGCCGCCTTTTTTGAGCACCGTGCGAAGGCCTGGCTCGTAATAAGTCAGTGCACGGGAGATACCGTGGCGCACAGCACCAGCCTGACCCGATGGGCCCGAGCCTTTGACCGTGCAAACGACGTCGAACTGATCGAGTCGCTCAGCTGCTTCCAAAGGCTGACGCAGCACCATCTGCAACACCGGACGACCGAAATACTCCGTATAGTCCTTTTTGTTGACGGTGATCTTGCCCGAACCAGGCTTGATCCAGACACGTGCAACAGCGGTCTTCCGCTTACCGGTCGCATAGGAACGACCAAGTTCGTCAATTTTTGGCTCGGCGAGGACAACGGTTTCTTCCTCCGCGCCGAGGGCGTCTTCGTTGATGACGCCGGCGTCTTCGGCCAGCTCTTTCAGGCTATCGAGGCCTTGGGTCTCACTCATGATCCATCAATCCTACTGTTAGCCGCGCGGCGTGTTCTTGGAGTTCATAGCAGCAACATCCAGCTTCTCCGGCTTTTGCGCCTCATGCGGATGATCCGGGCCCGCATAGACATGCAGGTTCTTGAACTGCTTGCGCGCCAGCGGGCTTTCCTTGGGCAGCATGCGCTGGACAGCTTTCTGAAGGACACGCTCCGGGAAACGGCCATCGAGCACTTTGTCCGCCGTGCGGGACTTGATGCCGCCCGGATAGCCGGTGTGCCAATAATAGGTTTGCTGCGTGCGCTTGCGTCCGGTGAACGCCACCTTCTCCGCGTTCACGACAATGACGTTGTCGCCATCATCGACGTTCGGCGTGAAGGTCGGCAGGTGTTTGCCGCGAAGGCGCATGGCAATGATTGATGCCAGCCGACCAACGACGAGGTTCTCAGCGTCGATCAGAACCCACTTTTTCTCTACGTCGGCGGGCTTGGTGTTGTAGGTGCGCGAGGCGTCGGTCTGCATCGCTGTTTCCCTTGGTTGAATGCGAAGCGGGGCCTTTGGCGAGATGGCGCAAACCTGTCAACAGTGGTTCGAAAAAAGATGGGATATCAGCGCGTTGTTGGTACGGTACTATATTACCGTAAATTGGGGAACCACCTGTTCCACCTGCTTTTTTCCTAACCTGGCCAACCGTGCCTGGCTTCGCTTTATAGGGGAGGAGAGCCACCTGCCGGATCATTGATCAGAGACTTTCGGCGCCGTGACAGCCGCTCAACGGCAAGGCAGCCATAGCTGTGATCGGCCTTAGTGGCGGTGCTAACCAGGAGGACGAGCGCTCATCGTCTGCTGGTAGATGCGTCCATTTTCGCCATCGATCAGAGTGAAGTGATGGACCCAGCTCGGATTGAGTTCATCATCAACGCGGTAATCGTAGCTCTTATAGTAGGATCCAGGTTCCGAAGTCGCCCTGGTGATCTCGTCGGCATCGGCGTCGTCAAAGCACCTGGGTGTCCAGACAGACCCGGGAGTGTTCATCCAACCTCGATAGATTGACGACGTGTCGAGATCCGTTGCTGCGAGCTCATTGAGCCACGCGGTGAGTTGGTCCTCCGCAATCGTCGACACACGGCTATGACAAAAAACGAAAACGGTGTGATCGGCCTCCCAGACCTCGCGCAACACCGTGAGGTCGACGACCTCAGGCACCGTACGCCGATCATTGTCCTCCACCCTCTCGCGATTGACCTGGCGCATCTGCCAACCGAACGACACCATCAAGAGTGTGATGATCAGCAACGCGAGGATGACCAACGCAGCAGCCACCTTCAGCAATATCTTGAGTAACGCCGCCAAAGCCCTGCCGCCCGTTCTTCGATGCTCAACATATGGCATCGACGATCATGAAAGTTCAATTTCTAAGCGGGCCGAACAGCGCTCCGTTCGCGGTCTGGCCAACGGCGGTGGCCTTCGCTTTATTGAGGTGGAGAGCCACCCACCGGACCCTTGATGACAGACTTTCTGCGCCCCGCCGCCCTTTCCGTGCTGCTGCTCGCCGCATGCGCTGAGGACACCGGCACTGAACCAGCCAGCGAAGAGCCCGCCGCCATCCCGACCCCCGAAGGCCCGCCTGTCGTGCAAAGCTCGATCACGCTCGGCACGTTTGAGGGCACGGTCAGCGATCTTGCTTTCTACGAAGCGCCCGCCTTTGGTTTTCAGGGCGCAGTGATCGCGGCCAACGGTGAGGCGGGGATCGCCGTGATCGGCGTCGATGGCAGCAATGCGGCGAGCTGGGTTCCTGAAACGGTCGCGCACCGGGTGGAGGTGACCTACGCCATTGCTCCGGATGCAGGCACGATCCTGGCGCTCAGCCGCGAGGGCAGCCTCGCCGCCTATACGCTCGAAGGTGATCTCCTCACCTCTATCGATGTGCCAGGCAACACGCCTGAGGATATCTGCGCTTCCGGTGACCTCGCCGCCATTCTTGTCGATGGCGACATCCAGATTGTCGAGGTGGGTACGGACGATGTTGGCGAAGCGCAGCTCTCGCTCGGCCCGGTGATTGAGACAGGTGGTGTCGACGGCTGCGACGCGATTGGCGCTGGCCTCGTCTTTGCTGCCGACGA
>JBCDLG010000064.1:0-17729 GCA_038745625.1 Pseudomonadota bacterium
CTAGCCAAAATCCTTCATCAAGCGCTGCTTCTGCCTTCCCCATTCGCGCTCTTTGACGGTCTCGCGTTTGTCGACGTTTTTCTTGCCCTCGGCCAAAGCGATATCGAGTTTGACGCGGCCGTCTTCGTTGAAGACCATCCGTAGGGGGATGATCGTCCGACCCTGGCGTTCGACCGATCCTGTGAGCTGGTTCACCTGCCTGCGGTGGAGGAGGAGTTTCCGCGGGCGTTTGGGTTGATGGTTCTCACGGTTGCCGCCCGAGTATTCGGGGATGTTCGCGTTGATCAGCCAGATCTCTGGCCCGTTCGGCCCGTTCTCGGGCGAGCAATAGCTCTCGGCGATGTTGGCCTTCCCCTCGCGCAGCGCTTTCACCTCGGTCCCCGTCAAAATCAGGCCAGCCTCGATCGTGTCGCCGAGTTTGTACTCAAAGCGAGCGCGCCGGTTATCGGCGATGAGCTTGCGGCCCGGGGCTTCAGGTTTTTTCGCCATAAGGCGGTTAGAGATCGAGATCCTTGAGCGCCGCGTCAACGGCTTTCCGCGCATTTTCGCTCGCGGGGACAAGGGGAAGCCGCAACTCCTCCTCGATGAGACCCAATCGCGCGAGCGCATATTTCGCTGGCGCCGGGGACGCATCGGAAAAGAGCGCGTCATGGAGCGGGGTCAGACGATCCTGCAGCGCTTGCGCCTTCGCATAGTCACCGACCGCACAGGTCTGCTGCATCTCAGCGCAAAGGGCGGGGGCCACGTTGGCGGTGACCGAGATGCACCCCACGCCGCCCATGGCGTTGAAGCCGACTGCGGTGATGTCTTCGCCCGAGAGGAAGACAAAATCCGATGGACACAGGAGCCGGTGGCGCGCCTGGCGCGCGAGATCGCCGCTTGCGTCTTTCAGCGCCGCGGCGGTGGGCAGCTGGCTCAGCTCGCCAACAAGGCTCTCGTCGAGGTCCGATGCCGTCCGGCTCGGCACATTGTAGATGATGATGGGCAACGGCGTCGCCTCAGAAAGTGCCCGGTAATGGGCCACGAGCCCGGCACGCGAGGGTTTGTTGTAGTAGCCCGTCGTCGCCATGATACCCTGCGCACCAACCCGCTGCGACTCCTCGGCGAGAAAAACCGCGTCCGCCGTGACATTGGCGCCGCAGCCGCCGATCACCGGAATCCGGCCATCAGCGATCCCCACTGCCGCCGCGATCACGCCAATGTGCTCCTCGACCGAGAGGGTGGCCGCCTCACCTGTCGTACCCGCCGCAACGATCGCCTGCGTGCGGCCCGCAATTTGCCTTTCGATGAGCGCGGCGAAGGCTTTCTCATCCACGACCCCGTCTTTGAAGGGCGTGACGATGGCGGTCATCGAACCGCGCAGCCAATCTGGGGCCATCCTGGTCTCTCCTCAAACAGGGTCTCGGTGTCCCGGGTGGGCTACGCTGGGCGGAGGTCGGTCGCAAGATGGAGGCGATGTGCAAGGGTTAGGGGGTGCGTTCTGTTCATTTTTGATTCAGGATACCTGCACCATGGGTCGGGCAATTCTCCTTCTTGCTGCGCTTCTTTGGGGTCTCGCATCAGCGCAGGCCACCGCGCCCGCGCCGTCGCTCAAACCGCAAGGCCTCGACCTTCCCTTCATCGCGAGCGCTGAGGCCGAGCAGCTCCGCGCGGTCTTTGAGGCGCTCGACGATCGCGCCTATGATGAAGCCATCGCAGGCCAAGCGGCGCTCACCGATCCGCTGGCACGACGGATCGGCGAATGGGCGATCCTGATGTCGAACGCGCCGGATCTCGACCTCGACCGGTATGACGCGTTTCTCGATCGCAACCCGCAATGGCCCAATCGGAGCACGCTTCAGCGCAAGGGGGAGAAGCTGATCGATGACGACACGCCCGAGGGCCACGTCATCGCCTATTTCGCCGGGCGCGAGCCGCTTTCGGGGCATGCCAAATGGGCCCTGGCCCGCGCTTTAAGCGTGATCGGCAGCGAACGTGCGGCGGCACGCTACATCAAAGGCGCCTGGATCGAGCATAATTTCAACCGCGACGACAGCCGCGCGATCATTGCCGAGTTCGGCCACCTTCTGACGACGGATGATCATTTTGCGAAGGCTGACCGCGCGCTTTTCCGCCGCACAACAGCCGGTGTCGAAGACGCCGAAGATCTTTTGGACCCCGTTCGCAAAGCACAGGTCCGGGCGCGTGTTGCGCTTCTCCGGGAGCGGAGCAACGGCCCAGACCTTTTCAATGCCCTTCCGGCCGCGTCGCAACGCGACCCCGGCGTGCTTTTGAACCTTGTTCGCTATCTGCGCCGACAAGAGCGCGAGGACGAGGCTTTCGAGATCGCAGCACTGGCGCCGCTAGAGGCCGCGGAGCTGCGCGATGCAGGATCGTGGTTTTATGAGCGCAAGCTGCTCGCGCGGTGGGCACTGAAGAATGGCCGGTTCGATGACGCCTATGCCGTCTCAGCCTATTCAGGGCTCACCGAAGGCGCAGATTTCGCCGAGGCCGAGTTCATGGCGGGGTGGACGGCCCTGCGCTTTCTTTCTGACCCAGAACGTGCACGGAACCATTTCTCTTTCCTCACCCAAGGCGTCACCTCGCCGATTAGCCTCGCCAGGGGCAATTACTGGCTGGCCCGCAGCTATGAGGCGATGGGGCAGGATGATCTCGCTCGCGCCCATTATCTTGTCGCGGCAGATTATCCGTTCACGTTCTATGGCCAAATGGCGATTGAAACGCTGGGCTCGCGGATCCCTGCCTATGGCTTCCCCGCGGAGCGTCAGCCGACGGATGTTGACCGCCAGGCCTTGTTCACCAACCCCTTGGCCCGGGCCACCGTGCTGCTGCATGCGATTGAACAGCCGATCACCCATCGGCGGTTTGCCCTGGCGCTCGACGAACAGCTGCGCACCGAGGGCGAGGTGCTGGCCTTCACCGAAATGGTCCGGAACCAGGGCAATTATGAGCTGATCGTCCGCGCGGGGAAGGTCGCACGCCGGAATGGTCTTGAGACACCTGAAGCGCTCTACCCTCTTATCCCGATTCCAGCGGCGGCAGCCAATTTCGCTGAGCCCCCGTTGATCCTCGGCCTCTCCCGCCAAGAATCGGAGTTCCGCGTCGATGCCGTCTCGCGAGCCAATGCCAAGGGCCTGATGCAGATGATCAACTCGACCGCGAGGATCACTGCGCGGAAAGAAGGCCTGCCCTATTCGTCAAGCCGTCTTTTGACGGACCCGGACTATAACCTCACGCTGGGCGCTGCGCATCTGAGCCATCTCGTTGAGCGCTTCGGCGGCAGTTATGTGATGGTGCTCGCCGCCTACAATGCCGGCGCCCACCGTGTTGATCAGTGGGTTGAGACCTATGGCGATCCGCGCGACCCCGCGGTCGACCCCATCGATTGGATCGAGCTCATCCCGTTCAGCGAGACCCGCAACTATGTGATGCGGGTGCTGGAGAACACGCAAGTCTATCGCTCGCGCCTCGACGGTCTGCCGCTTGGTATTCAGTTGGCGGAGGATTTGACCCGTGGCGGGCTCAGCGATTTTGCCGCCGTGGGCCAACCGATCCCGGTGCCGCAGCTTTGGGAGGCAGGCCTACCAGGCTCGTCCGGCGACGGCCCGATGCAGCCCTTGGCCCTGATCAAAGATCTGCCAGGAGAAGAAGGCGGCTCACGCTGAGGCCTTCTCCCAGGCGCCTGCCATCGTTTGCCGCCAATAGGTCACGTCATGCCCCTCGGCCTTGAGCGTTTTCCACTGCTCCCGCGCCTCTTGCGTCTCCGCCGGGGTGAAGAGGAGCACACAGCGCTCGAACCGGTTCATGGCTGCAGGATCCATGCTCGCGCCCGGCGCCAGAAAGACGGCATCCGCGCCGTTTTCCGGCTCATCGCTGAGGGTCAAAAGGATTGGCTGCTCAGCGCCTTGGGTGCCATGAGGCAGGAAACTCTCATCGCGGTAGGTCCACAGCGCCTCGTCCATCGCCTGCATCGCTTCACGGTCGGCCAGCTTGACCAAAGCACGCCAGCCTCGTTTGAGCGTTTTCTCAAGCAGGCTGGGCAACACCTCATGAGGAGTGCTGCGTTCGAGGTGGTAGAAGAAAACGTCAACCATAAGATTTCCCGTCCCCGATTGAGAGGATTCTATCCTTTGCCTCATAGAAAACTCAGCGCGGTAAAACGAGCGTTCGAGGTAGAAGGACCGAGCAGCTATGAGGCATTCGTCATCGCTCAAAATGGGTCAAACCGCACCCATCCGTCGGCGCGTACGGCAGGCTTCTATGACTGAGATGCAGCGCCTGACCATTTGGGCCGTCTCCGACGGCCGCGCTGGGATGGAGAACCAGGTGCTCGGCATTGCCGACGCCGTCCAACGCCGGGTCCCCTCAACCGTGATCACCAAGCGCATTGTGGTCGCCAAGCCCTATGACGCGCTGCCGCGCATGTTCTGGGGCAACCCTTTTGATCATTTGAGCGGCGAGGGCGATGTCCTGTCGCCGCCGTGGCCGGACGTGTTCATCGGCTGCGGCCGCCGCACGGTGCCTTTCGCGATGGCTCTTAAAAAGCACTGCTTCACCGTGCAGACCCAAGATCCCCACGCACCAGCCGACAAATTCGGCCTCGTCATCCCGCCAATCCATGATCAGCTCAAAGGCCGCGGCGTGATGCCGATCCAAGGCAGCCCCAACCGCCTCACGGCCGATCGTCTGAAAGTGGAATCAACGCTTCTCGCCGCCTCCCTTCCGGATGAGATCCGCTTCAACCGGCCCTTTGCCGCCGCTTTGATCGGCGGGCCGAGCAAGGCCTATCGCTGGACCAAAGAGGCCGAAGAAGGGATCATGAGCTCGATCGCCAGCGCTATCGGCGCCGGTTATTCCGTGCTCGCCACGGTCTCACGCCGGACACCGAAGCACTTTGCCGAACGCCTTGAGTATGCGTTCAAATCGAAGAAGCTCTGGCTCTGGGACGGCGAACCCGTCGGGCCGATTGAGAACCCCTATTTCGGTATGCTCGGCATGGCCGACAAAATCCTCGTCACCGAGGAGAGCGCCAACATGATCACCGAGGCCGCCTTCACCGGCAAGCCTGTGCATCTTCTCAAGCTGCAAGGCGGCGGCGCGAAGTGGAAGCGCTTCCACAAGGCGCTGGAGGACCGCGGCGTGATCAAACCCGGCGCGTCCATGAAGCACGAGTGGAGCTACTCCCCGCTTCGTGAAACCGAGCGCGTGGCGGATGAAATCATCCTCCGCCTCACCCGCCGCGGCGTGATTGATCCGCTGAATTAGTCGCTCTTGAGAAGGTCCGGGTCGAGGAGGCCTTCCCTGATCAGAATATCGAGCCCGGGCATCAGATCGTCCTGATACCGCTTCCATCGGCCAAGCGCAGTGCGGTAGAGCGGCTGACGCACCTGGGCGGAACTGGCCGTTGCCACGGGCGATGCGTTTTTCTCGAACGACAGACACGCCTCCTCAAAGGGTAGCCCCGCAAAATCGAGGAGCCGCCGCGTCTCTGGCTCGACGGCATCGACAAGTCCCTCATAGGAGAGCCGCAAAAAACGCCCCGGAGGCAGGTGCTTGTCATAGGCCGCGAGCAACCGAAAAAAATGCGCCGTGTACTGTGCTGTCCACTCCAGATCATAGCTGTAGTTGTAGTAGGAAAAACCTGTCGCGAAGAGCTGGCGATAGTTGGACAGCACCGTATCAGGAGGAAAGCGATCCAGGCAAATCACTCGCGCTGAGGGAATGGCCCGGAGGACAAACGGCACAAAAAAGACGTTAAGAGGCATTTTGTCCGTGAACCGCCCATCAATGCCCAGGGTCTCACGCACGCCGCGAAGATAGGCAACACCCACAGCAGCGGCGTCGCATCTCGTTTGGGCTTGCAAGGTCTCGACGTCGAGCACCATGGGCGAGGTCGTACCCGCCGCTCTTTTAATCAGCAGGCTCATATCTGCGAGCTCGCCAGCGCTGGTCACAGCGCTGTGGCTGGAGAGGATCCGGTCGGTCAGCGTTGTTCCTGTCCTCGGCATGCCAACAATAAAGATCGGCGCATCACCCTCAGTGGGCTGAGCAGCAATCGCATCCACCTGATCCACCAAGGCCTCCTGCGCGGCCGCAAACAACGCATCCGTGCCGGCGCGGTCATACCCCACCGCCTGGCGCTTTGCGGCCTTCGCTCGGCCGAGCCAGGCCATGGCTTCTCGGGGTGATTTCTGATCGTCGTAAATCTTGGCCATCGCATGGCCGACATGCAGCTGTCCATCGACATCCTCAGCCACCGTTGCATGCTCAAAAAGCACGGTGAGCTGATCAATATCCTCTGCTGGGTCGTCAGCGCGTTTGAGCATGACCGCAGCGGGCAAGGCGCGCCAATCGCCCCGGTTCCAGGTGGCAGCTTCCCGGTAGGCGGCCGCGGCCTCGTCCATCCGCCCCAGGAATTGAAGTGCCGCCGCACGGTTGTAGTGATAGCTGCCATGACGCGGCTCAAGAGACACGGCCCGGTCATAGGGCGCGATTGCCTCTTCGTGGCGACCGGCCCGGCTGAGCGTCACACCAATTGTGTCCCATGTCAGTGCGGTGACCGTCTCGGCCGCATGCTCAGCCAATTGAAGCGCCGCTTTCGCCGCCGCCACCGCCTCCTGTTTGCGATTAAGAGCAATCAGTGAGCGCCCTTTAAGAGCCAGGGCATCGGGCCTGGGCGATACTCCGCAGGCCCGATCAAAAAGCTCAATCGCTTTTTGGTGGTTGTTATGATCAGCTGTCAGAACACCCAGCAGCACGAACGCTCTGCCGTTTTTGGGGTCGTCGCGCAAAACAGCCATACATGCGCCGTGCGCTTCCTTATAGGACTGCCTCGCAAGAGCATCTTCGGCCGCGACGAGACGCGGGTCGGAATCGCTGACTGGCTTCATAGCGAACCGTCTTGGCAGCTTCACCGCGGGCTGAAAACCAGCGCAAACGTTAACAGAACCGCCGTCATTTGTGATAAATTTACGACACCCTTCGATGAACTTTGGCTAATCTTCCTCGCCGCATTGCGGCAGTGCGAAATGTAAAATAGCGTTTGCGCTTAAATCTTAGCATTTCCTGCCCGGGGAAGGGGATCATGAACAGAAAACTCGCATATGCCACGTCCGTGAGTTCCGTGGCCGTGCTGGTCGCAACATCCATGTTTGCGACAGCCCACGCTCAGGATGATGACGATGGCGACACCATCGTTGTGACCGCAACACGTCGTGCGGAAAGCCTGCAAGACGTGCCCCTCAACATCGCAGCCGTCACCGGCGAACAGATTGAAGAACAGGGCTTCGATGAGCTTGCCGACACGCTCGCCTATGTCCCAGGCATCAACATCGTTGACCGCGGTGGCCGCCAGGGTAACCCGATCATTGTTCGTGGTCTGAACGCTGATCCCCTTGGCTCGGGCGACGGCAACAACAATGGCGGCGGCACGGTGTCGACCTATCTTGGCGACATCCCGGTCTTCATCGACCTCAAGCTCAACGACCTTGAGCGGGTCGAGGTGCTACTTGGGCCGCAAGGGACGCTTTATGGTGCAGGTACGCTCGGCGGTGCCATCCGTTACCTGCCTCGGCGGCCAGAGTTTTCGGGCGACTCGTTTGAGATCCGCACGGAAGTTTCTCAGTATGAAGAGTCAGAGAACTTGAACTCGGATGTTGGCTTCACATTCAACAAACGCATCACCGACACGTTGGCCCTTCGAGGCTCGATGGACTTCCGCAGCGACGGCGGTTTCATCGATTATCCGTTCATCGTGCAGGAGCCTGGGGTCTCCAACCCAGATCCAGACTTCTCTGATCCTGCCGATCGCGCCGCGAACCTCAATCCGCAGGAGGATGTCAACGACGAAGAAACCATCTCAGGCCGGATCGCTGCACGTTGGAATCCGAGCGATTTGATCGATGCTAACCTCACCTACTATTATCAGAAGGCTGATATTGGTGGTCGTCAACTCTCCTCATTCCGTTCCACCGTGCCTGCCGGCCGCTATGAAGCCGGTATGCGTGTCGAAGAGCCAAACGAGATCGAAAACCAGCTGCTCGCCCTCGAAGTGGTGTCAGACCTTGGTTTTGCTGAACTGACCTCGGCAACGGGCTACTCGAAGTTCGAGGACGACGGTCAGCGTGACCAAACCGACCTCCTAATCACCCTCGAGTACTCTTATGAGAGCTTTCCCACGTTCACGGCCTTCACTCTTGAGCGCGGTAGAGAAGAGCGGATCAACCAGGAACTGCGTCTCGTGTCGACCTATGAGAGCCGCATCAACTGGATCGTTGGCCTCTTCTACAACAACCTTGAGACGTGGGGTTCATCGTCAGAGTTCACACCGTTCTATGGTGCATTCGCTGGTCTGTCGGAGCGCCCTGACAACCTCGAATACTTCGCTCAGGGTACAACCGACCTTGAAGAGTTCGCGGTGTTCGGTGAGATCGGTATCGACCTCACGGACAAGCTGAGCGTTACCTTCGGTGGTCGCTACTACGAGTACGATCTCGAAACGTTTGACCGGGTGGACTTCCCGCTGTTTGACGATGATTTCGTGCCTCGCACGTTGCAACAAATCCGCGACGATCTGGAGAGCGACCCACTTGCTGCTGAAGGTGGTCAGGACGACGACGGCACGCTCTACAAAGTCAACGTGTCGTACCAAGCAACACCAGACATCTTGGTGTACGGTACAATTTCGGAAGGCTACCGCATCGGCAACTCGAACGGGGTGGCAACCTGCCCGACCTTCGACCCGAATGACAACATGCAAGGTGCCTGCGCCCTTACCCAGGGTCAGCAATTTGGTTCAGGTCCGAATGACTTCTCTGGTCGTGACGAGACACAGTTCTTTGCCGATACGACCACCAACTACGAGCTGGGTGTGAAGTCGACATTGCTCGACGGCTCGCTTCAGCTCAACGGTGCGGTCTACTTCATTGACTGGACCGACCCTCAGGTCTCCTCGGCGACCGTCAACGCCAGCATCCCGATCACGGTGAATGCTGACGGTGCGGAATCGAAAGGTGTGGACCTCTCCTTTGATTGGCGCGCGCTGGACAACTTCCGCATTCGTGGCTCGTACAGCTATGTGAACGCAGAGCTGACCGACCCGGTGCCCGACCTCATTCGCGGCATCTCTCCTCCGGGCTTCGGCACGGTGTTTGAGGACGGCGAAGACGGCGACCGTCTACCAGGGGTGCCCGAGAACCAGTTCTCGATCTTCGCAACCTATGATCATCCGTTTATGGATGGTGAGCTGCGCTACAACTTCGGCTATGCTTGGCAGGATGAGGTTCTCACCCGCGCCGGTGGTCGTGGTGACAGTCTGACACTCGATTCCTACGGCATCGCCGATGCCGCCATCGTCTATGACGCGGGCGATTGGACGGCATCGTTCTTCGTCGACAACGTCTTCGACACCTATGCTGAGACAGGGGCGCGGGCGACCGAGCTGTTCAACCAGACGGTACAAGGCGCCAATGTCCGGAGCTTCGGCACCTTCGTGGCGCCGCCCCGGGCCTACGGCATCCGGTTCCGTTACAACTTCGAATAGGGGGGAGATCTCCGGGCCGCTCGCCCGTCGGGCGGGCGGCATGTTCGAAGAAGCCGGTGGCGTTTTCGATAGGCGCCATCGGCTTTTTTCATGGCCAGAGGGCGCCCCGTCAGCTTGGACTTGCTTGAACCGCCAAGTGGCGCCATCCACATGCGTCCGACGTTAATAAGAGGTGCGTGATGGCCGACACGATCCATAGAAAGCTCCTGATCATTGGCTCAGGCCCTGCGGGCTACACCGCGGCGATCTATGCCGCGCGCGCGATGCTCAAGCCCACGATCGTCCATGGCCTCCAGCCTGGCGGCCAGCTCACCATCACCACCGATGTCGAGAACTATCCGGGCTTTGCGGACGTGATCCAGGGGCCCTGGCTGATGGAACAGATGCAAACACAGGCCGAGGCGGTGGGCACGGAGATGATCTCCGATATCATCGTCAAGGCGGACCTCGGCCAACGCCCCTTCCGCTTCGAAGGTGATGGCGGCACGGTTTACACCGCCGATGCGGTGGTGATCGCCACCGGCGCCCAGGCGAAGTGGCTGGGCCTGCCGTCTGAGGAGCACTTCCAAGGCTTCGGGGTCTCGGCTTGCGCGACCTGTGACGGCTTTTTCTATCGCGGCAAGACCGTCGCGGTGATCGGCGGCGGCAACACCGCCGTTGAAGAAGCGCTGTTCCTGACGAATTTCGCCGAGAAGGTCGTTCTCGTGCATCGCCGCGACTCGCTGCGCGCCGAAAAGATCCTGCAGGACCGCCTCCTCAAACATCCAAAAATCGAGGTGATGTGGAACCGGCAGGTCGAGGAAGTCTTGGGCGACGATGACCCGCGCGGTGTCACTGGCATGCGCCTCGCCTCCACCGTCGGTGAAGAGACCATCGACGTTGACGTGCACGGCTTTTTCGTCGCTATTGGCCATGCTCCGGCAACGGAGCTTTTCAAGGGCCAGGTGGAGATGAAGGAGTCAGGCTACATCGTGACAGCACCCGACTCGACGGCGACGTCCGTGCCCGGCGTCTATGCAGCGGGTGACGTCACCGACGAAACCTACCGCCAGGCTGTCACCGCCGCGGGCATGGGATGCATGGCCGCGCTAGAAGCGGAGAAATTCCTTGCCGCCCATGAAACGGGCGAAGCGCAGGCTGCCGAGTGATGTTTAGCGCTCTTTAGCGGCTCTTGCTTCTTGGGAGTGCCGCACCGCGCCGCGGCCCCGAATAGTCCGTAGAGGGCGTGTCTTTACCGGACGCGAGAACAAAAACGCACGACAGCAAACCCTCCTGCGAAGATCAAAGCCGCGCCCGGCACCGGAATGGGGTCAGGCGTCGGCTGGCCGGTGAGGGAGACAAATTTGTAATCGCTCCCGTTACTCGCCCTGCCGCTCGTGTTCCCCGGCAAAAGCACCATCTCGGTGATGCCGTCAAAGAGTGGCGACAGGCCAAAGGTCAAAAGCCACCCAAAACTATCCGTTGGCACGTCGGCGGCCATGGCCAAAGGAGGGTTGCCACCAGCAGGTTGAACGACGCCATTCACCTTCACTTCAGCTTGCGTATCGGACTGCGAGGTGAGCTCGACCACGGTTGTGGGGAGGCCATCACGCTTCAACTCAATCCGTGCGACCTCTTGAAAGTTGTCCGAGCTGTTCGTCCCATCAAAAAGACGATTGATACTCAGCGTCCCAAGATCCTGCGGCTTGGCGAACTCGAACAGCATGGCTTGGACCTCAGCCGGATCAACGCCGTTCGCTGGTCCCGCTAAGACACCGATCTGGCCGGTTACGCTGCCCGTGAAACCCGCGCCTTCTGAATTGATCGAAAAATTGGTTTCCGTCTGGGACGGGAGCCCAAAGTTATCA
Source organism: Pseudomonadota bacterium (assembly GCA_038745625.1). GTDB lineage: Bacteria > Pseudomonadota > Alphaproteobacteria > Caulobacterales > Parvularculaceae > Parvularcula. The sequence continues at coordinate 11,389 of JBCDLG010000064.1, forward strand.
AAGCCCGTGACTGTGACCTCGCCAATGGTGAGCGTGGACGCGCCACCAACAGGCAACGCGTTGAGCATGTCGTCACTGTCGATAATGGTCGCCGCCGCGGCCTGCGCCATGCTTGCCGCGACCACAGCAAGACCGATTCCTGCCCACTTCATCCCGAAAACCCCCATCCAACGTGGTTAACGTATGGCCGGAAGACGACGGTGACAAGCCGCCCATCGATCACGTTTTGTGCAAACAGCCGCTGTCACAAAACCGTTAGAACGTGCCCAGGAGATTGGTGATCGTCTCATCATCCGTGATCTGCAGGTGGATCGGCGTCACGGAGACATAGCCGCTATAGACCGCATGCAGATCAGTGCCCTCGGCCGGCACGCTAGGCCTGCCGTCAAAGCCAAACCAATAGTAGCGGCGCTGGCGCATGTCCTCACGCTCTTCGACGAAAAGCTCGATGTTCTCGCGGCGACCCTGACGGGTGAGCTTGACGCCCTTGACCTCGTCGACCGGCATCAGCGGGAAGTTGATATTCATCACCACATCCTTCGGCCACCCCTTATCGAGCAGCTTACGGATGATGTCGGGCGCCATCGCCTCAGCGACATCAAAAGGCACCTTGTTGCGATCCATCCGAGACTGGCTGAGCGCGATAGAGGGAATGCCAATGGTCATACCCTGGAACGCTGCCGCGATCGTGCCCGACATCGTGAGATCCTCGGCCATGTTCTGACCGTTGTTGACGCCGGACAGAATGAGGTCGGGCGGGTTGTCTTTCATCAACTGAGCGACGCCCAGCTGAATGCAATCCGTCGGTGTTCCGTCCACGGCAAATCGTTGCGGCGCCACCTTCCGGATACGCAAAGGACGGGTCAGGGTGATCGACCGCGCCATGCCCGACTGATCAACCTCCGGGGCCACCGTCCAGACGTCGTCGGACAGCTCCCGGGCAATGGTCTCGAGAGCCTCGAGCCCTTTGGCGTTGATGCCGTCGTCGTTGGAACAAAGAATGCGCATGGTCACCCCGGCTGGAAAAAGCGTTGCCATGGTTAACCAGACGAGGCCCCCCACTAGCAAGCGGCATATGGCCCGATGCGGCCTAATCCATGCCCTAAAGATGCCTTGCTTTCGCCGCCGAAACACTTGCAAGGTTCGGCTTCGTTACGTTGATGAGGAGCGATCATCATGTTTGACGATCAGACCCTTGAGGACGTGTTTCTCACCGGCCTTGTGATTGGCAACCGCATGATCGCGCTGTCGCGGGCCGATGGGCGGGAAGCGGCCAAGATGGTTGCGGAAAAGGTCGACGCCTTTACCGATGGCAGCCTCGCGGTGGCCCGGGAATGGGTCTCCCTTGGTTGGGGTCTCACCATCCGCCCGATGGATGCGGAAAGCTGGAAACGGCCTGCGCAGACCTTTGCCGCGCCTGGCCGGAAAACGCTCCGTGCCAATGCGGAAAGACTGGCAGGCTATAGCGGCTAGGCGGAGCCTGCTCCGCCCTTCAGTGCAAGGACGAGAAAGCTCGCGCCAATGCCGAGGCAGAGCGGTGCGTAGATCATTTGATCAAGCGTCCGGAACGGCTCCGCCAAGGGATAGGGCCAGGCAAGGGTGCCCGCGGCGGCGAGATAGGTGAAAGCGCCGCGCGCCAAAAAGACGAACGACAGGACCCACGAACCCAGGAAAGGGATCCAGGCGATCAATCCCGGCAACGCGGCGTTGCGAGCCAACGCCACAAGCCCAGCCGAAAAGACCAAGAACGCCACGACAAGCGTCGCGCCGCGCCCCGGCATCATCTGGCCATTGGCGTCACCGACCACAGTACGGACGAGTTCCGGCTCACTCGCTGCAGGCCAGAGCCCGCCCAAGCCCCAATAGACATGAAAACCCGCGATCACGGTCAGCACTGCGAATAGGCCCATCCCGAGATATGCCATCAACCGACCTCGACGGTGTCCTTGCCCATCAACGGCTTCAGCACATCAGGCACAGCAATCGAACCGTCCGGTTGTTGATAATTCTCTAAGATCGCCACCATGGTCCGGCCGACAGCAAGACCTGATCCGTTCAGTGTATTGACGAATTCTGGCTTCTTCTGGCCGTCCCGGCGGAACCGGGCGTTCATCCGCCGCGCCTGGAACGCACGCGTGTTCGAGCAGGAGCTGATCTCCCGATACTGCTTTTGGGCGGGAAGCCAGACTTCAAGATCATAGGTCCGCGCCGCACCGAAACCTGTATCACCCGTGCAGAGGAACATGCTGCGGTAAGGCAGCTCCAGACGCTTCAGCACCTCCTCCGCACACGCCGTCATCCGCTCATGCTCATCATCGGATTTCTCAGGCGTCGTGACTGAGACAAGCTCCACCTTAGAGAATTGGTGCATGCGGATCAAACCACGCGTGTCACGCCCGGCGGATCCCGCCTCCGCACGGAAACACTGCGTCCAGGCGGTCATCCGCCTGGGGAGCTCCTCTTCGGTGAGGATCAGGTCCGCCACCAGGCTCGTCAAGGTCACCTCCGCGGTGGGAATAAGGTAATGATCGCCGGTCGTCTTGAAGAGGTCCTCCTCAAACTTCGGCAGCTTGTCGGTACCGATCAAAGGATCAGCGTGGACAAGAACCGGCGTCAGGCATTCCTCATACCCATACTCCTCTGTATGAAGAGTGAGCATGAAGGTGGCGATGGCGCGTTCGAGCTTCGCAAGATCCCGCTTGAGGACCACAAAGCGCGAGCCCGAGAGCTTCGCCGCCGCCTCAAAATCCATCATGCCGAGCGCTTCGCCAAGCTCCACATGGTCTTTGGCGCCCGGGATCTCCTTCGGTGTGCCCCAGCGGTGGCGCTCGACATTGTCCTCTTCATCCGCGCCATCAGGAACATCCGCATCGATCACATTAGGGATCGGCAGCAGCGCTTCATGCAGCTTCGCGGCCAAGACGCGCTCTTGTTCTTCGAGGACTTTCACCCGGTCCTTGAGCTGACCAACCTCGGCCATCGCGGCTTCGGCCGCGGCCTCATCGCTGCTGGCTTTTGCAGCACCGATCTTCTTCGACACCACCTTTTGCTCCGCCTGCGCATCGTTCATCGCTTTGACGGCGGTGACCCGCTGTTCATCGATGGCCAGCAAAAGGGACGCGCGCACATCCGACCCGCGCCGCTCCATCGCGGCGTCGAAAGCGGCAGGGTCGTCCTTAATGGCGCGGATATCGTGCATGAAAACCTCGGTGTTGATCGGCGCACCATAAGAGCGCGGCTCGCATGATCAACCGCGCCTTTGCGCCGTGATCGCGGGAAGCGCATCCAGAAGCTCCTGCGGCGTTTTCCCGCTGACCGGGTGCCGCCAGGCGGGCGCGATATCGGCGAGCGGCAGAAGCACAAAATCCCGCGCCTCGATGCCGTGATGGGGCAGGGTGAGGCTGTCTGTCGACGAACGCTCATCGCCAAGCGCCAGAAGATCAAGGTCCAAGGTTCTGGGCGCGTAGCGCTCCTCAGGCCGATCGGACCGCATCCGGCCAAACGCCGCCTCGATCGCCTGAAGCCCTTGGAGCAAGACCTCTGGGGGCAGCGTTGTCTCTATCGCCGCCGCTCCATTCACGTAGGCTGGCGCAGCGGGATCAGGCCAAGCGGGGCTGTTATAAAGCAGCGAGAGCTGCACGTTCCGCCCGAGCGACGACAGCGCCTGGGCTGCATCGCGCAGCACTGATTCGGAGGAGCGACCTAACCAGCGCTTGTTGGAACCAAGACCAATCAAGGCCGTGCGCGTCATGTTTGTCACTTGCCTCGACCCAAGCTACATACCTCCAAATTTCGCGGCGCCTTTATTGGCCGGAGTATGATGTGAGTGAATGGATGGGGCTCGACCCCGATGATAAGACCGCCGTTTTTATCGACGGCGCCAATCTTTACAAGACAGCCAAGACGCTCGGTTTCGACATCGACTACCGAAGTCTTTTAAGTCGCCTCAAGCGAGAGACACGCCTGGTGCGCGCGCTCTACTACACTGCGATGCAAGAAGATAAGGATGCGGACTATTCTCCGCTGAGACCTTTGGTCGATTGGCTTGACTATAATGGCTTCACCATGGTGACCAAGCCATCGCGCGAATTCGTCGGACAGGATGGTCGCAAACGCTATCGCGGCTCGACGGATATCGAACTCGCTGTCGACATGGTGCTGATGGCGGCAAAGCTCGACTGCATTGTCCTTTTCACCGGCAATGGTGACTTCAAACATGCGATCGCCCGAGCCCAGGAACAGGGCTGCCGCGTGGTGTGCGTCTCGACAATGAAATCACAGCCGCCCCTCGCCGCCGATGAGATCAGGCGGCAGGCGGATCAGTTCGTTGACCTCACCGAGCTCGAGGACGTGATCGCGCGCAAGTCCAATGGCAGCGCGCCAAAACGAGAGAGGGACGATGATGATCCCTATGAAGACGAGTGAATCAACTGGTTGCTGAGGCGCCAGCGGACTGTCCCCTCTGCCCCCGCTTGGTTGAATATCGCGAAGCCAACGCCGCCGCCGAGCCCGATTGGTTCAACGGAGCTGTTCCCTCGTTTCTCCCTGCGGGGGGAGCGAGTACCGTTCGCCTCCTGATTGTCGGCCTCGCGCCTGGGCGCGGCGGAGCCAACCGGACCGGGCGTCCTTTCACAGGAGACTGGGCCGGTGATCTTCTCTATGCGACCTTGATCAAGTTTGGCCTCGCCTCTGGCATCTATGACAAGCGCCCCGATGACGGCCTCACGCTACACAAAACGGCAATCACCAATGCTGTGCGCTGCGTTCCGCCGGAGAACAAACCGGTCGCGGCCGAGATCAATGCGTGCAAACCCTTTTTGAAAGGACGCATGGCGGCCCTGCCGAACCTCAAGGCGATTTTATGCCTTGGAAAAGTGAGTCATGATGCGACCTTGCGAACCCTTGGTCACCGGATCGCTGCCTCGCCTTTTGGTCACAACACAGCCTATGATCTTGAGGGCCCAGATGGGATGGTCCGTATCCGGTCAAGCTATCATTGCAGCCGCTACAACACCAACACGGGCCGCCTCACCACCGAGATGTTCGAAACCGTGCTCGGCGCTTGCGCCAACGATATCGCCTAGGCGATCGGCCGGAATGATCCGTCCTCATCGGACCTAAGCGCGTGGCAAAGCGGTCCGTGCCCCTTACCTAGGCCTGGAGCATAGCGGATCGCCGCCTCAACATAGCGCGTCGCGCGCTCGGTCGCAGCGGCGAGATCCATGCCTTGCGCCAGTCCCGCGGCAACAGCGCTGGCGAGCGTGCAGCCCGTGCCATGGGTGTGGCGGGTCTCCAGCCGCTCGTGCTCAATACGAACCGCCTCATCCTCCGTCACCAGAAGGTCAGTGATGGTCGGCCCCTCAAGATGACCGCCCTTGGCAAGAACAGCCCGCGCACCTGAACGGATGAGCGCCTCTGCTCCCGCGGCCAGGGCTCGCTCGTTGGCAATGGGTACGCCCGTGAGCGCCTCAAGCTCAGGCACGTTGGGGGTCACCACGCTCGCAAGAGGAAGAAGCTCCGTCTTCAGAAGGTCGGCGACACCAGTATCTCCCAGAGCATCGCCGCTCGTCGCCACCAACACAGGGTCCAGAACGACTGGAACGCCAGGGTGACGCCTGAGCGCCGCAACAATGACCTCACCTGCGCCTCGGCTACCAATCATCCCGATTTTGATGCAGTCGGTGCCGATATCCCCGATCACTACATCGATCTGCTGGCGGATGATGTCATCAGCCACCGCCTCAACGGCATGAACACCGCGTGTGTCCTGCACGGTGATCGCGGTCACGGCCGTCGCTGCGAAACCGCCAAGCGCCGTGACGGTCTTGATATCAGCTTGAATGCCCGCGCCACCACCTGAGTCAGAGCCAGCGATAATCAAAACCCGGCTCGTCATGGTCGGCGAGACAAGAACAGGAAGATGCCGCCGACGGCGGCCTGACCGAGGGCGCCCCACTCCCGGCCAGACCATCGTGGGTAGTGCTGTGCATCAAGATGGGTTGCGTTATGGGACACCGACTCGAATAAGCTCGCAATCAGCGGAACGGCGGCATGGGAACTTCGCGCGATCAAGGCGACACCAGCAATGGCGAGCGCGACTCGGGTTGCAAGCCTAACGTCAATGGCGACCATAGGAAGGGATAGATCGGGCAAAACGCGCTGAGCGATTGGTTTTGCGTATACAAACATAACGATCAGTATGATCGTCTCAATCACGATGGGAATGAAGGCAGTAAAAAGAATTGTCTGCAGCTGATCTCTAGCCATGATGGTGTAGTAGGACAGCCGTGATATGACATTGGGGATGAGCGATGCCGTCAATATGCAGAACGCATAGATCC
>JBCDLG010000065.1:0-17167 GCA_038745625.1 Pseudomonadota bacterium
AGGTGTGACATCCTTCGACGCACTGGGCACGCGCATCTCCTATGAGTATCAGGGCACCCTCAAGCCCGCTGATGGATTGAGCATCGTCGGCGGTGCAGAGTACGATGTTCAGGAGTCGGAAGTCACCGTCGGTTTCGGCGGTAACCAGGAGATTGAGACGACCAGCGGTTTCGGTCTCATCCAGCTCGATTTCTTTGAAAACCTCACACTGAATGTGGGTGCACGCTACGATTCAAGTGACGAATTTGGTTCAGAAACCACTTTCAACGCATCAGCAGCGTTCACTGTTCCAAAAACTGGAACCATTCTACGAGGTAGTTTCTCAGAAGGCTTCCGCGCCCCGACCGCGGGCGAGCTTGGTTTCAACCCCGACCTCTTTGCGGAGTTCAGCGATGGCTGGGACGTCGGGTTTGAGCAGCCCTTCATTGACGGTCGCGCGCGTCTGACCGCCACCTATTTCGACCAGTCGATCGATGATCTCATTGCCTTCGACCTTGGCGCCTTTACCTTCGTCAACGTCCAGAAGTTTGAGAGCAATGGTGTCGAAATCGCTCTTGACGCGGATGTCTATGACTGGCTGACCTTCCGCAGCGCCTACACCTATGTCGACGCGACCAATGTGACGACGACGAACGCGGCGCTGAATCAGCCCGATCATCGCTTCAATGCAGAGCTTGCAGCGCAAGCCACGGATCGTCTGACGCTGTCCTTGGGCGTGAACTTCAACAGCTCGGAGCTCGATGGCGTCAACACACTCGATTCGTTCACACTCATCAGTGTGCGTGGCCAGTATACGCTGAACGACACTTTTGAGCTGTTTGCCCGGATCGAAAACGCCACGAATGTCGATTACCAAGACAACTTTGGCTACGGAACGGCGCCTCTCTCGGCCTTTGGTGGTGTGAGGACGCGCTTCTAATGTTGGGGAGGCGGGCCTCCCCATTGGGTGCGGCGGTGTTTGTCAATGCCGCACTTTTCTCGCTATGTCTGACCGCATGCGGATCGCCAGACCCTCCACTGGACGCGCAAGAGCGACCGTTACGGATTGTCAGTCTCGACTACTGTGCGGATCAGTTTGTCCTCAAATTCGCCGATCGCGAGAGCATTCTCGCGGTCTCACCCGATGCGACCCGAGACTTCTCCTATATGCGCGAAGCCGCAATTGGCATTCCCACGGTCCGTCCAGTTGCGGAGAATGTTCTCATCATGAATCCGGATCTCGTCGTGCGCACCTATGGCGGCGGCCCGAATGCGGTTCAGTTCTTTGAGCGCGCGGGGATACCGGTTCTTCATGTCGGTTGGACCGACACGATTGATGACGTCATTGCCAATGTCGAACGCATATCGTCAGAGCTTGGTGCGCCGGAAGAAGGCCAGAGCGTTGTGCGCGATATGCGCACGCGGCTGAACGCTGCTGCCGAAAACGAAAGAACCGCAAACGCGCTTTATATGACGCCGGCGGGCGTGACGACGGGACCTGGATCATTGGTGCACGAATTGATTGTCGCGGCGGGGCTGTCGAATTTTCAAGAGGACAGCGGTTGGCGTTCTCTTCCGCTCGAGCGGCTTGCCTATGAGAAGCCCGAGGTGGTCGCAGCTGCTTTCTTCGAGACGCTGACGAACCACCCCGACGCCTGGAGCCCGACCCGGCACCCGGTAGCCCAAGCGCAACTCGACGGCGCCGACGTCGTGCCGCTCCAGGGCGCTTGGACCGCCTGTGGCGGTTGGTTCCTGGTTGACGCTGTCGAAGCGCTGGCGAAGGCTGCGGAGGAATGAACGCCGATCGCTATCTCATCCCTGGCCTGAGTGCCGCTGGGCTTGTGGCTATTTTCGCCGCCTGCTTGATCGGTTCGACACCCCTACCAGCAACCCGCGTTCTCGCAGCTCTGTTCGGCGGTGCGAGCGAAGGGGATCAGCTTGTCGTCTGGGCCATCCGGCTCCCGCGCGCCCTTGCCGCTTACCTCGTTGGTGCTGCATTGGGGCTCAGCGGCGCGGCCTTGCAGGGTCTTCTTCGCAACCCGCTCGCAGAGCCCGGTGTGCTCGGCGTTTCTGCGAGCGCCTCACTGTTTGCGACCTTTGCCCTCTACTATGGGCTTGTGGCTGCAAACCCCTGGGCCCTTCCACTCGCAGCGATCATCGGTGCTCTGATGGCCACCAGTCTTCTGACTCTTGCGGCGGTGCGCACGCCGTCTGTTGTCACGCTCATCCTGATCGGTGTCGGCCTCTCAAGCTTTGCTGGCGCCGCGATGAGCCTCCTGATGAACTTGGCACCCAACCCGTTCTCTCTCTCTGATATGATCAATTGGATGCTGGGGACCGTCGCCAACCGAAGTTTCCAGGAGATCACCTTCACGGCGCCCTTCATGGCCGTGGGTGCGGGGATCCTTCTTTGGCAACGCCGCGGATTATCGGCCCTCACCTTAGGTGAAGAGGCGGCCAGCGGGATTGGACTCAATCTCAAAAACCAAAGGATCTTCACGGTCATCGGCGCTGGTCTCGCCACTGGCGCGTCTGTCGCACTTGCCGGCGCGATCGGCTTTGTCGGGATCGTCGCCCCCCATCTTGTGCGTCCGCTGGTTGATCACGACCCGGCGCGATCCTTGATCCCCTCTGCGCTTCTTGCCGGTCTCATTCTTGTGCTCGCCGATATTGGGGTTCGTGTTCTGCCCACAGACAATGAGCTCAAGCTTGGGGTTGTTGCCGCCATCATCGGTGCGCCCGCTTTTGTTTGGATCGCCATGCAGAGGCGGGCCGTCCATGACTGAGCTCGTTGTCAAAGATCTGAGCCTTAAGGTGAAGAACACGCCGCTTGTGAACGACGCCAACTTCACCCTCCGGACAGGCGAGTTGGTGGCGCTCTTAGGGCCGAACGGCGCGGGTAAGTCGAGTCTGATCAGGTCTTCTCTCGGGCTTGCAAGACCCACTGCGGGAAGCGCCGAGCTCGATAAGCTTCGAATCGATACGCTTGATGCGACCCTCCGATCACGGAAGGCCTCCTATCTGCCGCAAGAACGACCTCTGGCCTGGCCTGCACGGGTTCGCGATGTGGTGGCCCTCGGCCGGTTTAGCCATGGCGCGGCCATCGGGCGGCTGAAAGGTACTGACGCCGATGCGGTCGAGCGGGCGATCCATGCATGCGATCTGGATCACCTTGCGGGTCGCGCAGTCGACACGCTGTCCGGTGGTGAGCGCGCGCGCATGCACTGTGCACGTGCCTTTGCTGCTGAGGCGCCGCTGGTGATCGCCGACGAGCCCACTGCCGCTTTGGATCCGCGTCATCAGTTCCGTGTGATGGACTTGATCAGCGCCTTTGTGAGCAAGGGAGGCGGCGCTCTCGTTGTGCTGCACGATGTTCAGCTTGCAGCGCGTTATGCCTCGCGTCTGCTGTGGATGAAAGATGGCCGGATCGTTGCCGATGGGCCTCCAACCGATACGCTCACCGCTGAGCGATTGAAGGAGATCTACCGCGTTCACGCCAGCGTCGAGGGCAGCCGTATCGAGATGGAAGGCGCGCTGTGACAGCGAAAGCGCTCATGCTCCAGGGCACGGGCTCTGACGTGGGCAAATCGCTGTTGACGGCTGCGATGTGTCGCCTGGCCGTCAGGCGAGGCCTCTCGGTCGCGCCCTTCAAACCGCAAAATATGTCCAACAACGCCGCTGCATGCCCCGCCGGCGGTGAGATTGGTCGTGCCCAAGCCTTTCAAGCGCTCGCAGCGGGTCTTGATCCCCATACGGATATGAACCCTGTCCTTCTTAAACCGGAAACCGATCGGACCGCCCAGGTCGTTCTCCAGGGGCGACCGCTCGAAGCAATGGAGGCGGCGGAGTATATGGCATCACGGGACCGTTTGATGGCACCCGTGATGGAGAGCTTTGAGAGGCTTACTGAGCGGTTCGATCTAATCCTGGTTGAGGGCGCCGGCAGCCCCGCTGAAGTCAATCTGCGCCAGCGCGACATTGCCAATATGGGTTTTGCCCGTCGCGCGGGGGTGCCTGTCTGCCTGATTGGCGATATCGACAGAGGCGGCGTTATCGCAAGCCTTGTCGGTACAAAGATGGTCATGGAACGATCAGATGCGGCTATGGTCACGAGCTTCCTGGTCAATAAGTTCCGAGGCAATATGCGCCTCTTCGACGACGGCATGACGGCGATCGAGGAGCATACAGGATGGCCATGCCTTGGCGTCATCCCCTGGCTGAAGTCAGCAAGCCGTCTCCCTGCAGAGGATGCTGTCGCTCTCGACGGCGCTCAAGACGTGAGCGCCCATGGTCTCAAAATAGCCGCGCCGATGCTTTCCCGCATGGCCAATTTCGACGATGCCGACCCTCTCCGAATGGAGCCGGGCATAGCGTTTCAATGGGTTCCGCCGGGTCAGCCGATCCCTAGGGATGCCGATGTGATCATCCTGTTCGGTACGAAATCGACGATCGGTGATCTTCGATTTGTAAGGGAACAAGGTTGGCACCACGATATCATCGCCCATGCAAGAGCCGGTGGTCGCGTCTTGGGTCTCTGCGGCGGCTACCAGATGCTCGGCCGCACGATCGCAGATCCAGACGGGGTGGACGGAGCACCCGGCCAAGCGGATGGCTTGGGCCTGCTTGATGTCCAGACGATCATGCAAACCCAAAAGCAGGTGGCGCCCGTCCAAGCGACATGCGCCCTCACCTCCGCGCCGATCTTTGGCTACGAGATCCATATGGGAGCAACGGAGGGTCCGGATACGGAGCGCCCCTTTGCTCTGCTTGATGGAGTCCCGGAAGGCGCGCGCAGCGCCAACGGTTTGATTGAAGGCAGCTATCTGCACGGCATGTTCACGAGTGACGCCTTTCGCCGCCTATGGATCGCCCGCATGGGGGGCCAGGCATCGGAAGAACTCTCCTACAATGCGGAGGTCGAGGCAGCGCTCGATGACATCGCGGACGAGGTGCAAGCCGCTGTCGATGTCGACGCCTTTTTTGCGAAATCGAGGGCACCCGGATGGTCGCCCTAGGTGTTGACCCCGCCCCTGGTTTGATGCTCGGCGCTTTGGCAATAGAGGCGACGTTTGGGTGGCCGGAAGCACTCTACGCACGCATTCGCCATCCCGTTGTTTGGATGGGCGGCCTTTGCAGCCTCGGTAGAGGGCTGCTCAACCGCCCATCTTGGCCTCATGCGCTGCGCTATGGGTCAGGACTCGTCACCACGCTGATCGTTGTCGCCATCACCATTGCAATGGCGGCTGCCGTCTCGTTTGTTCTACCCGACAACGCGCTCGGCTTCGTCGCAGAAGCCGTTATCGCATCGAGCCTGTTGGCATCGCGCAGCCTCCACGGCCACGTGGCGGCTGTCGCCAAGCCCCTGATGCTCGGCGACATCGAAAACGCTCGCGGGGCTGTCTCGCGCATCGTTGGGCGAGACCCTTCGCTGCTCGATGAGACCGGTATCACCAGGGCTGCTATTGAGAGCCTCGCTGAAAATACGTCGGACGGTGTGATCGCGCCGCTTTTTTGGGGTATGCTGTTCGGTTTACCAGGCATCGCAGCCTACAAAGCGATCAACACACTTGATTCAATGATTGGCCATCGGAACAAAGAGTTTGCCGCCTTCGGAGGATTTGCGGCGCGGCTGGACGACGTTGCCAATATCGTCCCCTCCCGCGTGACTGGCCTTGCCTTCGTCATTGTGGGTCTCAAGCCAGCAGCGCTAGGGGTCATGATAAGGGACGCACGTCGGCACCGGTCACCGAATGCGGGTTGGCCAGAGGCGGCTATGGCTGGCGCTCTGGGGGTGCGTCTTTCAGGCCCTCGAAACTATGGTGGCCAGGCGTCTGCCGAGCCATGGTTGAACGAGAGCGCCCCCGACCCCCAACCAGCCGATATCAACTATGGGCTGCTGATCTATCGCCGTACCCTTCTGCTCTTTTTCTTAGTACTGATCGCTGTGGTCTTGGGGTTTGGCGATGGATAGCGACCTGATCCATGGCGGTGCCCTCGATCTGATGCGCCAAAGGTTCAAAGACGCCCCTGCTCCCTGGATTGATCTGTCGACGGGCATCAGTCCGTTTCCCTACCCGCATACCGATATCAGCCACGCGGCCCTCCGAGACTTGCCCACACAAGCCATGGTGGACAGCTGCCGCGCCGCGATGGCCAAGGCGTTTTGCGCCTCCCAAGAGAGCATCGTCTTGGCACCGGGGAGTGAACTGCTCATTCGTTTGCTCCCTAGAGTGATCAATCTCAAAACACTGGCAGTCCTCACGCCCTCTTACGGGGATCACAAGCAGGTATGGGCCGCGGCCGGTTGTGATGTGATCGACGCAGCGGACCCACTGACTTACGCTGACGACGTGGATGCGGTTGTCGTCTGTAATCCCAACAATCCCGACGGCCGCGTGTTCTCCCCCAACGAACTCGAAGCCGCACGCTCGCGCCTTGCCGCGCATGGGGGGTGGCTGATCATTGATGAAGCCTATGCGGATCTTGAGCCAAGGCGCAGTCTCGCGCGTTCTGGCGGTCAAGAAGGGCTGATCATCTTGCGCTCTCTGGGTAAGTTCTATGGCCTTGCTGGCTTACGTCTTGGTGCTGCGCTGATGCCACCTTCAGTCCGTACGGTGATGCGAGAACAATTAGGCACGTGGCCTGTCGCTGGGCCAGCACTGGAGATTGGCATACGGGTTTACAACGATAGCGACTGGTCAAATGAGGCCCGCTTACAGCTTGCGGCGGCACGAAGGCGACTGGACGCGATTTTGGAGCGGTGCGGTATACCTATTTGTGGCGGTACAGATCTTTTTCGGCTGATTGAGGTAGCGGACGCCTATCGGCTCTGGGAAATACTCGCCCAACACGGGATCTATGTCCGCCGCTTCGATTGGTCACGGGCCCATCTGCGGATTGGTCTTCCTGCAGAAGAACAAGCCGAGATGCGCCTCGAACACGCGCTTAGCTCTTCAATGTGATCGGCAGTCCCGCTGCGATGAAGTCAACACGGTCGCTGATCGCGGCGATCTTGTGGTTGAGCCGCCCCTGCTCGTCGCGAAACGCTCGGCCCAGCGCTGTGTCGGGTACCAGTCCGAGGCCCACCTCATTGGACACAAGAACCACGGGCCCGGTTGCCGCGCGAAGACTGGAGCAAAGCTCATCAGTCTCGCTCGCCAGATCACGGTCAGTATGCATCACGTTCGATAGCCAGAGCGTCAGACAGTCGACCAGCAGGGCAGCATCCGCTGCAGCATATGTGCTGATCGCCCCAGCGAGTTCTATGGGTGCTTCGACTGTCATCCATCCAGCGCCTCGATCGGCCTGATGCCGGGCAATGCGATCCGCCATTTCATCATCGAAAGGCTCGGCCGTCGCAACGAAGATACGCTGTTCTGAGAGCTGCTCAGCATACGATTGAGCGTAACGGCTCTTGCCTGATCGCGCTCCGCCCAGAACAAAGACCAAATCGGCCATATCGATTTTCCCTCGCAGCCCCAGCAAGAGCTTGTTTGCCGGGCCGGCATACGGTGCCGGTGATCGGCCCGGCATACAACGATCATCCGAAACTCGGCTTGCGAGGCATCAAAAGGCCCGACACGGCGCCAAATGACCATGGGGCAAGCAATGGCGATGGATCGACGGCAACGTGGAAATGGTGCTGCCGGAGAGAATTGAACTCTCGACCTCTCCCTTACCAAGGGAGTGCTCTACCTCTGAGCTACGGCAGCCTAGGATGAGGCGTAATGGCCGCGGTTTGCGGCTTCGTCAACGCCTAGAATGCCGCGCTAGGCCAGCATTTTGTCGATATCGAGCACCAGGATGGCGCTGGCACCGAGGGCTTTGAGCTCCTCCAGCATCTCCCACACCACCGCTTCGCGGCAGACGGTGTGGACGGCCACCATGTCGCTCTTGCCAGCAAGCTCGAGGATGGTCGGCTGCTCAGCGGCGGGAAGGACATCGATGATCTTATCAAGCGCAGCCCGCGGGGCGTTGAGCATCACGTATTTCGCGTCGCGACTCCGTTGAACCCCTTCGATCCTTAGGCGGAGGGCCCGGGCGGTGTCGGCCTTGGCCTGGTCGCTCGAAAAGTCACCGCCGATCAGGAGCGCCTCGGACTGATAAATGGTCTCCGCCACGACGAGACCGTTGGTCTCAAGCGTCGCGCCGGTGGAGACGATATCACAAACCGCATCCGCAACACCCAGCCGCGGCGCGATCTCATGGGCGCCGTTCATGATCACCGATTCGGCACCTTGGACCCCCTGCCCCATCAGCCAATTGTCCGTCAGCGCTGGATAGGACGTGGCGATCTTCAGCCCATCCAGCTGGCCGGGCCCCTGATAATCCAGCTCTTTCGGTACCGCGATGCAGAGGCGGCACTGCGAGAAGCCAAGCTCTTTGACCATCGGCACACGGTCTTTGAGGCGCCCTGCGCAGCGCTCTTCTTCATAGACATTGCCGCCGACGATACCGAGATCGCTCGCGCCGCTCGCAACCAGCGCGGGGATGTCGTCATCGCGCACGAGAAGCAGATCGATCGGCAGCTCCGCGATGCGCGCATAAAGACGACTTTTCGACTGGCTCACCGACAAGCCGCAGCGCTTCAAAAGCTCAAACGTGTCGTCGGCCAGGCGGCCCTTTTTCTGGACGGCCAGTTTCACGCGGCCAGCTGTCTCGTCGGTGCTCACGGGTCAGATCTCCTTTGGAGCCAGCAGTGCAGGCCCCGGGCGTCGCGCCTAGCAAGCCGGACGTGGTAGCGCCAGCGATCGTCAAGCGGCTTCAATGCTTTCCCGCCGCTTTACGGAATAGTGAGGCAGATTGTTTCAGATGTGACTTGCGGACGCAGGCGAAGTGCCGCCAAAAAATGAGGCGGCAGGGATTGGGAACGAGACTTATGCGTGCATGGGGCTGCTGGGGCGCCACGAACTTCCTATTGAGCGTTTTCACCGTTGCCCAAGCCGCTGATCTCGAAGTCGCCGGGCGATGGTACACCGATGACCGTAGCTCCATCATCTCGATCGAGGATTGCGGCAACGGCACGCCCTGCGGCGTGGTGCAATGGCTGAGCCCCGAAGCGGCTAGCCAGGCCTATGACAGCAACAACAAGGATCAGTCCCTGCGCGACCGCCCGATTATCGGTATGAGCCTGCTGAGCGGCTTCAAGGCCAAGGAAAATGGCTGTTGGCGGCGCGGCAGCATCTACAATCCTGAGGATGGCCGGACCTACCGTGCGCGCATCGAACTTATTTCAAATGATATATTATCCGTTTCTGGATGCTTAGGGCCCATTTGTAAAACCCTGATATGGCACCGAGCTTCCGACGTTGATCAGACGTTGGTTTCAGGTGCCAGGGAGCAAAGCGAGGATGTGGCCTCGCTCTGACATGTGTGAGGGTCATGGCATCAACGGCCGCAACTGAGGACGATCTGGAGCCCAAGTCGAATGCGCTGCTTTCGGCGGTTGCTTCTTTTGGTCCGTTGATTGTGCTGACGGCCGTTGTCGCCCTTCAGCTTGACGATCTTTTTGAGCCTCCTCCGCCTATTGCGGAGCGCCCCACCTATTACACCTCGGTGGCTGTGACGGTTGTGGCCGGGGAAGCGCATGAGCGCGCTGTGCAGCTTACTGGCCAGGCGGTCCCCGAGCGGGAAGTTGCGCTCCGTGTGGCTGACAATGCCCGCGTGATGCGGGTGCCGGTGCGCTTGGGCGAGCGGGTCGTCTCGGGACAGACGATTTGTGAGCTCCGGTATAGCGATAGCCGAAGCTCGGTGGCGCTCACAACGCCGATCAACGGTCAAGTCAATGCGCTCAACGGGGCGCCTGGCTCCATACTTCAGCGCGGCTCAAGTTGTGCGTCGATCATCGATAACTCATCGATGGTGGTGCGGACGCAAGTGCGACCCCACGAAGCCATGACGATCACACCGGGTGATCTCGCTGATGTCGCCATCGCGGGCGAGAGCCGGTCAGCCCGTGTGCATTATGTGCATCCCAAAGACACGCAGGCCGCGAACGCGTTGCGGACACTAGAGCTGCACACGGATGATTTGAACGGGGTTGAGGCCGGGGACGCTGCAGTGATTGAGGTCCGTACACAGCAGATCGCTGCCGCGGTGGTTCCGCAAAGTGCGCTGATTATGGTTCCTGGCAAAGGGCTCAGCGTTCAGATGGTTGCAGGCGACGGGCCGACGGGGGTCGTCGTCACGGTACCGGTTGAGATTATCGCGGCTGCGCCAGAGGGTGTCTACGTTCGGGGTCTACCCAAGTCCGCCCGCCTCATCGTCAAAGACGGCCGCAAACCAACCGCGTCAGAGGGAGAGGTCGTGCGGATCGGCCGGGTGACCTGATCCGCACGACGTCTTTTTATCAGTAGACTTCGAAAAGCCCTGCAGCGCCTTGGCCGCCGCCGACGCACATCGTGACGACCACATATTTCGCACCCACGCGCTTACCAGCAAGAAGCGCGTGCATGGTCATCCGTGCACCCGACATCCCGTAAGGGTGACCAATCGAGATCGCTCCGCCATCGACGTTGAGGCGCTCATCAGGGATACCAAGCTTGTCGCGGCAGTAGAGAACCTGGCTCGCAAAGGCTTCATTGAGTTCCCAAAGGCCGATATCGTCCACTTTAAGGCCGTTGCGCTCGAGCAGCTTTGGCACAGCGAAGACGGGGCCGATGCCCATTTCGTCTGGGTTCGTACCAGCAGCCGCGAAGCCGACATAGCGGCCGAGCGGTTGGAGGCCCGCCTTCTCAGCGGCTTTCGCTTCCATCACCACAACTGCGCCAGCGCCGTCAGACAGCTGGCTCGCGTTACCGGCGGTGATGTGCTGGCCCTCTTTGATGACGCGCCCACCTTTATAGACCGGCTGAAGGCCTTTGAGGCCCTCGAGCGTCGTCTCCGGACGGTTGCCCTCATCCTTCTCCAGCGTCACCTCGACCTCAGAAACCTCGCCGGTTTCCTTGTTCTTCCGCTGCATGACGCTCGGCATTGGGACGATTTCGTCTTTGTAGTAGCCAGCCTGCTGCGCCTCGTGGGTCCGCATTTGCGAGTTGAAAGCGTACTCGTCCTGCGCGTCGCGAGTCACACCATAACGATCAGCGACGATCTCCGCCGTCTCAATCATCGGCATATACGTATCCGGAATATTCTCCATCAGCCATGGATCCGGGAACACAATCTGTGCGTCGGGCGTTTGGTTGGTCGAGATCGACTCCACACCGCCAGCGACCACCGTCGTCATGTTATCGGCAATGATCTGCTTCGCTGCTGTCGAAATCGCTGCCATGCCAGAGCCGCACTGGCGGTCGAGCGTCGTACCCGGAACATCAAAACCGAGCTCCGCGCGAAGTGCAGCTTGGCGCCCAAGGTTCATGCCGCCGGTGCGGAGCTGCATGGCCTGGCCCATGACGCAATCGTCGATGGTATCAGGCGCAACACCTGCGCGTGCCACAGCGTGTTTGACGGCGTGCCCCGCGAGCGCGACGGCACCGGTTTGGTTGAAGGCGCCGCGATAGGCTTTACCGATCGGCGTCCGTGCCGCCGAGACGATGACTGCTTCTCTCATCTTTTTCTCCTAGTACTGCAGAACGGCCGCGAGGCGGTTCTTATGGAAATCACTATCGCCGAACATCTCATTGGCGACACGCACACGCTTCATGAAAAAGCCAACATCGTAATCGTCGGTCATGCCGATGCCGCCATGCATCTGCACCGCTTCATTGGCGGCGAGGCGAGCGACTTGCCCGATTTTTGCTTTGGCCAAGCTCACGGCACTCGCTGACCCAGCGATGTCGCTGTCGAGTTCATCGAGGGCCTGGTGGGCCACGGCTTTGGCGATCTCGATCTCCGTGTAAAGATGAGCGGCGCGATGCTGAAGCGCCTGGAAGCTGCCGATGCGGCTGCCGAACTGCTCCCGCTGCTTGAGGTAGTCCAGGGTCATGGCGAAGGCCGCCTCAGACGCGCCCGCCATCTCGGACGCGAGACCCGCACGGCCTGCATTGAGGATCATCTCGAGACCTTCAAGGCCATTATCAACCTGCCCAAGAACCGCATCGCCGTCGACTTCGACATCATCGAGCTTGATGCGGGCGTGCGAGCGATCATCAACCGTCCGCATCCGCTCTTTGGTGACGCCGTTGGCATTGGCATCGACGAGGAACAAGGTGATGCCCGCTTTATCGTCTTCACTGCCAGAGGTCCGCGCAGCAACGATCAGTTGGTCTGCTGACGTTCCTTCTGCGACGAAGGCCTTCTCACCCGACAGTTTGAAGCCGTTGCCGGAGCGCTCCGCTTTCATCGAAACGTGGTTCGGCGTGTGTTTCCGTGCTTCATCGCTGGCGATCGCAAAGATCGTCTCGCCCGCTGCAATCTTTGGCAAATGGGCGGCCTTTTGATCATCCGTGCCGAGCTTGGTCAGCGCTGTCGCTGCCATGATCGCGGTGGCGAGATAGGGACTAGCGGTCAGTGTGCGGCCGAGCTCCTGCGCGACGAGACCAGCGCCAACATAGCCAAAGTCTGACCCGCCGAACTCCTCGGGCACCAAGATCCCAGCAAAGCCGAGCTCTGCCATCTGGGCCCAGAGGTCTCGGTTGAAGCCCTCGGGGATGTCTTCATCGCGGATGCGGCGAAACTCCGAGATCGGGCTTTTCTCTTCTGCAAAATTCCGTGCGGTCTCCTGCAGCATTTCCTGCTCTTCGCTTAAAACAAGCGGCATAGCGTCTCCTCAACATCAACTATTGTCGTGATCGATGACAATTCTTTGCGATACCCTGCCACCACATATCGGCCAGGGAAAGCGGCTGATCCATGGCGTTTCCATGAGTGGACCGTGAGGACCCCCCGTCGGGAAGGCATGGATTTGAAAGTCTTTGCGAAAAAGCCCGCGGGTCAGCGGGCTTTCTCCGTCAAACGATGAAACATCTAAGAGCTTGGAAGCTCCAGAATCCGTTTGGCGATGATGTTGAGCTGCACCTCCGAGGTGCCGCCTTCGATCGAGTTCGCCCGGGTGCGGAGCCACATGCGGGCACGCTCGCCATCATTGGTCCGGTCGCTTTCCCACTCGAGCTCATCCGAGCCGCCGATATCCATCATCAACTCCATCCGGCGTTTGTTGAGTTCGGTACCGTAATATTTCAACATCGACGAGGCTGCACCGAGTGACACACCCTGTTTGGCTTTATCCTTCACCGAACGCAGCAGGGTTTGATACGCCCAGCCGTCGACATCACACTCCGATGCCCGTGCACGGAGCATACTGTCAGACACCTGACCGCGCTCATCTGTACCCAATTCTTGGGCAGCGATCTGACCGATGAGACGCGTGCCTGACATGCTCATGCTCGAGATCATCTCCCGTTCATGGGTGAGAAGATAGGTTGCAACCTTCCATCCTTCATGCAGTTCACCGACGATCTCATCACCGCTCTTGGGCACGGTCACGTTGTCGAGGAAAGTCTCACAGAATGGCGAACGCCCCGAGATCAGCTTGATCGGCCGCGTCGAAACCCCTTCTGACTCCATGTCAAAGAGCATGAAGCTGATGCCGTGATGCTTCGGTCCGGATCCATCCGTCCGCACAAGGCAGAAAATCCAATCACAATGATCCGCATACGATGTCCAGACCTTCTGGCCGTTGATCAGCCAGTGGTCGCCTTTGTCCTCGGCTTTTGTCTTGAGGCTGGCCAAATCCGAACCTGAGCCGGGTTCGGAGTAACCCTGGCACCAACGGATCTCGCCGCGAGCGATCGGCGGCAAGAATTTCAGCTTCTGCTCATGGGTGCCAAAATGAAGAAGGGCTGGCCCAAGCATGGTGATGCCAAAGTTCTCATGCGCCGGCTTGGCCTTGATACGCTGCATCTCCTCACGGAGGACTTTGTTTTCTTCCTTGGTGAGACCGCCGCCGCCATACTCTTTGGGCCATGTCGGCACCGTCCAGCCCTTCGCCCCCATGCGCTCGAGCCAGACTTTTTGGTCTTCTGATTTGAAGACCCAATTGCGTCCGCCCCAACACGCGTCATCGGTGCTGTAGTCACCGCGCATACCTTCGGGGCAGTTTTCCTCGAGCCAGGCGCGCGTGTCCTGGCGAAATGTTTCAAGGGCATCAGTCATATGATCGTCCTCCTGGCCTTTTTAAGGGTGGCCGTTTGCGAGGACTAAAGCATGGCACGCGGTGTGCCGTCTATGCGGCGCGACGTGCCGATTATCCAGGAAATGCAGATCGCAGAGCGGCTAACTGTCCCGCTGCATCGTCGCCGAAGGTTTGTGTCGTCTCTTCGGTAAACAGTTCGCGATCGATCCGAACGACCCGCGCATAGAGGGTATCGGTCTCGTTGATGAGATTCAGCATCCGCTCCGGCAGGCCCGCAGCGGCCTCATGGCTCAGATGCACGCTGTCCGGTTGGCCGATGCGATATTTATCCAGACTGGCTTCGTCCTCGGACAGTTCGTCGTCGCGAACGGCGCGAAGAACAAGCAGCCAGGACGCGATCTGCATCAGTCGTGTGGTGAGACGCATCGAAACGCTGGCATAATTAAGCGCGTCGCGACGCGGTAAAGATCGCGCCGCGTTTTTTCCGTCCTCGTCCAGGTAAAGCGCCGTCTCCTCAACCAGCTCCATGCCGGAGGCGAACAAGCTATTGAAAACCTTCGAGGCAACAAAAGGCCCGACATTCCCGATGGCCGCCTCAGCCGACACCACCTTCAACTCGTCATTCATCATGCCGTGACCCTTTAGCATCTCTCACGATCCCCTCGAGAGACGAACGCTCTCGTCTTGAAGGACTAAGCGAGCAGGAGCAACATCCGCGCCATAAATCAAAAAGTAAGGAAATATGGTCGCTTCAGAGCAGCGACGTGGTGGCCTTCAGCAGATCATCGACGTCGCGGAACAGGCCAAACCGGGTCTCACCTGTCTTGGTCAGGTGCACTTTGACCCGCAGTGGTTCACGCCGCTGCTTCTCAAGCTCCAGGACAAGGATCCGCGCTGACGGGCGATTGAGCGCCTCTGGCGTCATATAAAGAAAGAGCGGACGCGACAGCGGGTACTCGCCGCTGCTGATCGCATCACGTGTCGGCGCCACCCCCTGCAGATGGACCGCATCCAGGCCATCGCTTTGCTCAAAGCTTCTGATGCCGAATATGCCGACGGCCTCCTCTACATAGGTGAGCGCAACAGCGGTCGCTTCGTCGTTTTCGCCAGCGTCGACCCAGGCGGCATCGTCGCGGGGGGTTGTTGCCTTAAGGAACGAGACCGGGTCATCCTCCTCAAGGCGCGCAAGGCACGGAAGAGACCGGGCGCCTGCTGCAAGACCAAGCTTGATGAACATGTCACGCGTGCCCGAACTCAGTGGTGGGCCGAAGAGACGGATGGTTCGGGCGGGCAACGCGGCGTCGATATCGCGCCATGTCTTCGCCGTGTTGCCGTTTAAGACACAGCTCGCGTCGCTCGGTACGTAGGCGCCGACGGCGAGATAAAGCTGTTGCAGTGTGAGCTCCTTCACGCCGCGGCGGGCCGATTGCGCGAGAACGATACCATCTGTGTCAATCATGATTTCGATCAGCTCAGCAACATTGTGCTCGGCGCAGATCGAGGCCTCCTCCGGGTTCAATCGGCGCGATGCACCGATCACCTGAACAGCAGCTTCAGAACACAGCTCTTCAAAACCGCGGACGGTTCCAGTTGGGGCCATAACGACATCGTGAAGATCGGCGGTTTCAACGGCCTGCGCAATCAAGGGCGCCACTGTCGATGATCCGGCCACCCGAAGATCACCCGAAGCCGCCGCTGCGAGCGCCACGCTCAGGAGCAATCCGATCACGACGCCGCCCCGATCATGGAGACCACCTTGTCGCTTTGTTCGTTTGTGTACTCATCAAAAATCGTCTCCATGAGATTTTTCCTCATGGGCTTGTGCACCACAGCTTGGAAACCGCGATTGATGAGATCGGGGACCTCTTCCTGGGCGACATGCGCTGTCACCGCGACAATAGGTGTGTACTGATTAGGCCCGTGCGTGCCGCGAATGGTCTCGGTCGCCGTGATCCCGTCCATGACGGGCATAGCGATATCCATCAAGATGAGATCGAAACGTTCCTTTGCAGCACAGTCAACGGCACATTGCCCATCTTCCGCAAGCACCGTCTCGCCACCTAGCAACTGGACCATCGCTTCCGCCACCATGCGGTTCGGCATGTTGTCGTCAACGATCAGAACACGCTTCGGCACAGATGATTTGTCCCGCTGATCCAGGACCTGGCCACCAGATACAGTTTTGAGCGGTATACGGAGAATAAACAGTGTCCCTTCACCCACCTCCGAGCGGAGATCAATGGTTCCGCCGAGCATCTCAATAATCGTCTTTGTAAAGGAAAGGCCAAGACCTAGGCCGCCACCAGTGGCCTCATCGACGGACGCCACCGACGAGAAGCGATCGAAGATCTCCGGCAAGCGGTGCGGTTCAATGCCTTTTCCGGTGTCTTCGACGGTGAGTTTGAGCGTTGGGTTGTCGCCGCCCTCAATCAGCTCGCCACTGAAACAAACCTCGCCCTCGCTGGTGAAGCGTGCGGCGTTGTCCAGTAGGTTGAGACAGATCTGCCGCAGCCGCTGCGGATCAATCTGAACCCGGATGGTCGATGGAATGTTGAAACAGCTCTCAAACCGAAGGCCTTGCCGCTCGGTGAAGTCTGCTGCGATCAACGCAATCGCTTGGAGTTCGTCCGCAAGAGCCACTTCGCTTTCGGTAATTTGCAGCTTACCCTCATCGATCTTGTGTGAATCGAGCATCGTGTTGAGCATACTGAGCAAATGATCGCTCGCATGAGACATCTCAGAGAGAAGCCGGTCGGCTTTGTCCTCGCCATGGCGAATGACCTCGGCCAGACCCATAATCGCGTTGAGCGGTGTTTTGAGCTCGTGAGACGCGGTCTTTAGAAACTCGCCGCGAACGCGGTTGGCCCGCTCTGCGGTTTCAGCAGCGTGCAACGCTTCTTGCTGGGCTTTCTCCATATCAGCAAAAGCGGTGAACAGCTGATCTGCCATCGGACGGAACACTTGATGGGAGATCAGGCCCAGGACGAAAAGAGAGACAAGCCAAGCAAGGCCTGTCGCCGCTGAAGCGCCCTGAATGGCGCTGGTGGCTTCAGCCTCAAGAACATCCACCAACAGGGTATGGGTCTGCATCAGTGTGTTGGTGCCTGAGTTCTTGAT
>JBCDLG010000066.1:0-16725 GCA_038745625.1 Pseudomonadota bacterium
CTGCTCGATACCGGCGCTCTGAAAGTCCGCACCATGACCTTGCCGGACATCTACCAAGACCAAGCCAGCCCCGCCCAGATGTACATCGAAGCCGGCCTCACCGCCGACACCATCGCCAAAGAAACCCTCAAAACCTTTGCGATGGAAACAGGGGCGGCGACGGCGAACTTACGCGCGTAAGGGGCTTGTCACGGCACGGCCCTTGCCTTGTAGGGGCCTGTGCGCGCATCACTAAAGACAGCGCGAAAGGCAGGGGCGACAAGCGATGAAGCGAGTGTTGGTGTTGCTGGTCCTCGCATGTCTCGCTGCCTGCACGACCCGGCCGCAGCGGCTCGAACCCGCCCCGGCGACGATTGAGCCCAATGACCCCCTCAAGGGCGTCAATGAGGTCAACTACAAAGCCAACCGCGTCTTTGATGATCTCTACATCAAGCCCTTCGCCACGGCCTATCGCACCGTGATCCCCCGTCCCGTGCGCAGGGCGACAGGCAATTTCACCGACAACCTTCTGATGCCGATGCGCATCGCCAATGAGGTGCTGCAAGTCGACGCGCCCGACGCCCGGGACGGCACGGCGCGCTTTGTCGTCAACTCCACCGTCGGCGTTGGCGGCCTGTTCGATCCCGCCACGGGTATGGGGTTTGAGCGGCAGGATGAGGACTTTGAGCAGACCTTGGGCAATTGGGGCGTCCCCCGAGGACCTTATATTGTCGCTCCGGTGCTGGGCCCGACAACACCCCGCGGCATTGTGGGGTCATCGGCCAACCTCGTGCTGGCGCCGCTCAGCACCCTCGAGATCTTCACCGACACCCCCACCCAGTTCCTGCTCAACAGCCAACGCGCGGTTGATGATCGCAATCAAGCCGCCGCCACGCTTGAACGGATATACATGTCCGACGATGGCTACATTGTGCTCCGGTCGCTCTACCTGCAAAACAGGGATCAGCTCCTCCACGAGGATGCCGAAGACCCCTACGAAAACCTGCCTGACTTCTAACCCCCCTCGGATTCGCCATGCAGCCGATCTTTCTTGACGCGCTTCTTTGGCGATTGATGGCCTTTGCCGAGCGCGCCCGTGTCCTGACACTGCTCTTTTGGGCCGCGCTGACAGCGCTTGCGGCGTGGCAGGTCTCCTCGAACATCGCGATCAGCACCGACACGTCCGAGATGATCAGCCCCGAAGCGCCGCACCGGCAGGCCTCGGCCAAGATCAACGCCGCCTTTCCCAAGCTCTCCGAACAGGTCTTGGTGGTGGTTGAAGCCTCAACCGCGGACGGCGCAGCCGCTTTCACCGATGAGCTCTCCGCGCGCCTGCGCGAACGGGACGAGGTGCAGTCCCTCCTCGCCGCGCCATCAGAGCCCTTTTTCCGGCAAAACGGCCTTCTGTTCCTTGACGTCGATGAGCTTGAGGATCTCCTCGCGCGCCTGACCAAAGCGGCACCGCTTCTGGAACGTCTCGGCCCCGATCCAACCGTTGCGACCTTGCTCGAAGCACTCGCGGAAGCCGCGGAGCAAGAAAACGGCGCCATCACCGATCAAGAGACGCTTGATCGTCTCTACACCGCTCTTTCAGATGTGATCACCGACGACGAGGCGATCTTCTCCTGGCAGGCGCTCCTCAGCACCGAGGATGACCCATCGAACCGGGTTCTCTTCACGCTTCAGCCGGTGCTCGACTATTCCCGCCTGCGGCCCGCGCAAGCCGTCAAAGAAGCGATACTAGAGGAAGCCGACGCCGTTCGTGCGGAGACAGGCTTCGCTGCCACCGTGATGATCACCGGGGATCCGGTCCTGCGCAGCGAAGAGCTCGAAGCCGTCAGCCGCGGCATCGGCTGGGCGTTCGCGCTTTCGGGCGTGCTTGTCGGCCTGCTCCTCTATGTCGCCCTCTCATCCAAGCTGATGGTCACAGCCTGCCTTCTGTCGATCATTCTGTCCGTGGTCCTCACAGCGGGCGTCGCGGTCACCCTGTTTGATGAGTTGAACCTGATCTCCGTCGCCTTCGCCGTCCTGATGGTGGGGCTTGGTGCTGATTTCTCGATCCACCTCCTCGTTCATCTGCGGACGGAGGTCGGCAACACGCGGTCGCTGCGCACCGCATTCTACCGAACCGCGCGCAAGATCGGCACGGCACTCGCCCTCGCTGCTCCAACCACGGCGCTTGCGTTCTTTTCGTTTGCGCCGACGGAGTTCATCGGGATGAACCAGCTCGGCGTGATCGCCGGTGTCGGTGTGCTGATCGCCTTCTTGGTCTCAGTCACCTTGATCCCTGCCTTGCTTGGCCTCTTCCCCAGCAGCCTGGGACGACGGGCCCTCGCCGAAGTGCCCGAGACACGACCCTCGACCATGATCCTTGACCGGGCGGTGATCCCGTTTGGCCTCGTCGTCGGCGGCCTCGGTATCGCCTCCATCGCCCTTCTGCCGCAGGCCCGTTTCGACGCCGATCCGATGGCCCTCCGGGCCAAGAGCGCGCCGTCAGTGGTCGCGCTCAATCTCATCTCGGAGGAAGAAGGCGCCTCGCCCTATCGTCTGAGCGTGCTGGCGGCTGACGAAGACGACGTCCGCGCCAAAGCACGAGCCTTAGGACAGCCCGAAACCGTCGACAGCACCCGGCATCTCTTCAGCTTTGTCCCCGACGATCAGGCCCTCAAACTGGACCTTATTGATGCGGCGGGCGTGGGCCTCAGCTTTGCCTTGATGAGCGGCGGCAGCGTCGATGATGAGCTCGCCGTGTCGATCGCGCGGCTTGAGACCGCGCTCAGCGAAGGGACGAGCGATGCGGGTGAGCGGCTGCTCACGACCCTCCGCTCTACCAGCATGATGGAGATCGACGGCGCGGCCCCGCGGATCTTCCTCTTTTGGCCGCGTCAGCGGAGCCTGCTGCAAGAGCAGCTCCTGGCAGGCTATGTCACTGTCGATGATCTGCCATCGTCCCTGACCGCGCGTTATGCGGGCGATGATGGCCTCTACCGGATCGAGATCTTGCCGGTGGACGGCGCGCTCACCGTCCGGGAGCGTCGGGCGTTCGTCAGCGATGTGTTGGCCGTCGCGCCCGACGCCGCTGGAAGCGCCAGATCAGCGCTCGCGGCAGGCGACATCATCGGCCAGTCCATGGTGCAGGCGAGCCTGACCGCGGCGGCGCTGGTCAGCATCCTCGTCCTTCTCTTCCTTCGCAGCTTCAAACTGCTTCTGCTTCTGCTCGTCCCGCTGGTCCTGGCGGGCTCGCTGACAACAGCCACGGGCACGCTGTTCGACATCCCCTACAACTTCGCCAATGTGCTGGTGCTGCCGCTGATCATCGGCATTGGGATCGATAGCGGCCTGCACCTGGCGCTCCAGGCCGAGCGTCGAGGCGATGGTCTGGCTGCCGTTCGCGGACCGACGGGCCGGGCGGTGCTCTACAGCGCCCTCACCACGATCGCGTCCTTCGGCAGTCTTGTGATTTCTGAGCACCGTGGCACGTCGAGCATGGGCGCGCTGCTGACGGTCGGCATGATTTGGGTTCTCGCAACGATGCTCTTCGTCTTACCACCGCTGGCAGGCTTCCTATATAAGCGCCGCTCGCAAACGCCATGAGGTCGTTTTGGTTATGAAACAGATGACAATTTCCGTCCTTTCCGCGGCCAGCATGTTGCTGGCCGGTGCGCAAGCCGAGCGCATGCCGGAGTCTGAGGCCTTCATTGTCGGGGTTGTGGACGAATTGAAATCTGCCGCCGACACCCACGGTGACGCCTCGCCTGAGGTCCGGCAGGTGCTGGAAGACAACCTTGCGACCGAAGCGATCGGGCGGTTTCTTTTGGCTGGTGACGCGGCAGAGAGCGCAACCGACGACCAGCGCACGCGCTATGACACGCTCTTTCCGCGCTTTATTGCCGCCGCTTTCGCCGAAGAGATCGGCCAACTCACGTCTCGCCGGATCGATGTCACGAGCAGTCTCGAGCGAAGGCCCGGCGACATCATCGTCCAGTCGGCGCTGTTTGATGACAAAGACGTTAAGCGCGCCAACATCGACTGGCGTGTCCGCATTTTAGAAACCGGCGAGAACAAACTGATCGATGTCCTCGTCGAACGCATTTCACAGCTCACAATCCGTCGCCAGACCTTCTCCTCTATTGTCGATGAGGAAGGCGTCGAAGGCCTCCTCGCCTATATGGAGACCACCATTGGCGAGGCCGGTGTAGCGAGCCTGCCCGAACCTCTCGGCAGCGACGCCGCCGTCGCGGGCGGAGCAGAATAACGTCAGTCACTGACGATACCCCTGGCGCTGTCTCCTCAAAAAAGCGGAGCAATGACCGGCGCTGCGTCGCGACGGGCGAGCCGCTTGCGCCAGAGGCGCCAGCCTTGCGCTTTGTCCGGGATCCCAGCGGTCATCTTGTCTTTGATGCCAAGGCCAAGCTGCCCGGACGCGGCGCCTGGCTGACCGCCAGCCGCGGCGCGCTTCTGACAGGGCTCAAAAAGAATGCCTTCTCTCGGTCGTTCAAAGCGTCAGCCGCGCTACCAGGCGGCATGACCGCCGAGACCTACGCTGATGACATTGAAGCAACCCTGGGCGATCAGGCGCTGAAGGCGCTTGGCCTCGCACGCAAAGCTGGCGCCCTCGCGATGGGCAAAGACGCAGCGAAAGAGAGCAAGAGCAAAGCCATTGCCTATCTTTCGCCCCAAGACGGGAGCGAAGGCGAGATCGCCAAGGTCGCCTCGCTCCTCTCCAAAGCGGCGGATGTGCCGCACATCCCGCTGCCTGCATCGCGTGCGCAGTTGGCTCAAGCGCTCGGGCAGGATGCCGTGCATGTTGTCCTCTTGCGTCATCCAGCTGCTAAAAAAGCCCTTGCAGCGACAGCTCTCTGGACCCACTTCCCCACGCGTTAAGACATCGCTAGGGAACCGCTCTTTTCCGCGCTGCGGGGTGTGGACCGGAAGCAGTGTCTCGTTTATGGGGACGCCCCGCCCTTAAGGGCGATGTTTGGCGCGCCTCGCTGCTGTTTCCAGCGGCGCCGCCGCACTCTCTGGCCTTGACGGGTCTATTATTAGGGGCATTCCCTCGCCCCTTGCTAAGGATTGTATGAGCGACGACACGCAAGAGAAGTCGAAGTCAGGACGCAAACCCCTGAGCCTCCGCCGGTCAGAAACCGGGGCGGTGAAGCAGAGCTTCTCCCACGGCCGAACCAAAACCGTGGTGGTTGAGAAGAAGCGTCGTGCTGTGAGCCCGGGCGGCTCCACGGCCTCTCCATCGGCGGCGAAACCCCCGGCTGCCAAAGCAGCGGCCAAGCCTGCCGCCGACGCCAAACCGGCGACGAAACGAGCCGCCACCAGCAAGGCGGAAACCGCCAAGCCAAAGGGTAAGGTGCTCCGCCAGCTGTCGGACAGCGAGAAGAAGGCCCGCGCCGTCGCGCTCGCCAACGCCAAAAAGGCGCAGGCTGAAAAAGCCAAGAAAGAGGCCGCCGAGCGCGCTGAGCGGGAACGGCGCGAAGCCGAAGAGCGCGCGCGTCTCGAAGCCGCTCGCAAAAAGGCCGAGGAAGACGAACGCAAGCGCGCCGAAGAGGCCGAGGCCCGTAAGAAGGCCGAGGAAGAGGCCCGCAAGCAGCTCGAAGCAGAGGAGGCTGAGCGCAAGCGTCGTCAGGAGCTCAAAGCCAAAGGCATCTCCGACGCCTCAAAAGACAAAAAGGACGACAAGGGCTTTGCCAAAGACAGCGACAACCCGCTGTCCGCTCTTGGTGGCCGGATCAAGCAGAAGCGAAACCAGGCGCAGCCGGAAAACCGCAACGCGAAGGAAGCACCGAAGCGCCGCGCTGGTCGTCTGACGATCTCCAAGGCGCTCGACGACGAGGAACGCCAGCGTTCGCTCGCCTCGGTGAAACGCGCCCGCGAGCGCGAGAAGGCGCGGCGCGAGCGGGGCCAGACCTCGAGCGGCCAGCAAAAACGGGAAGTCGTGATCCCTGACGTCATCACCGTCGCTGACCTCGCTCAGCGGATGGCCATGCGCTCCACCGACCTCATCAAAGAGCTGATGAAGCAAGGTCAGATGGTCACCGCCAACGCGACGCTCGATGCGGACACGGCGCAGATCATCGTGGAGGATCTCGGCCACACGGTGAAGCGGGTCTCTGAAGCAGATGTCGAAGAAGGCCTGGTCACACCTGATGCTGACGACGCTACGCTCGAGGGGCGCCCACCGGTCGTCACGATCATGGGTCACGTCGACCACGGGAAGACATCGCTGCTCGACGCCCTGCGCCAGACCGACGTGGTGGCTGGCGAGGCTGGCGGCATCACCCAACATATTGGCGCCTATCAGATCACGGACGGTAAGAAGAACAAAATCACCTTCCTTGATACCCCCGGCCACGCCGCGTTCACGGCGATGCGGGCAAGGGGCGCGAATGTCACCGATATCGTGATCGTTGTGGTCGCGGCCGACGACTCTGTCATGCCGCAGACAGAAGAAGCGATCAGCCACGCCAAAGCCGCTGGCGTGCCGATCATTGTCGCCGTCAACAAGGTCGATAAGCCGGACTCCGATCCCCAAAAGGTGAAGACCGACCTCCTGCAATACGAGCTACAGGTCGAAAGCATGGGTGGCGAGGTCCAAGACGTTGAGGTCTCGGCCCTCAAAAAAATCGGCCTTGATGAGCTGCAAGAAGCCATCACGCTGCAGGCAGAGCTTCTGGAGCTCAAAGCCAATGCGGACCGCGACGCCTACGGTACAGTCGTTGAAGCGCAGCTCGATAAAGGCCGCGGCGCTGTTGCCACCTTCCTTGTCCAGGCGGGCACCCTGAAGCGCGGCGACGTCCTCGTTGTCGGCTCTGAATGGGGCAAAGTCCGCGCGATGAACAACGACCAGGGCAAGCAGGTGAAGGAAGCCCTTCCCTCTCAGCCTGTCGAGGTTCTCGGCCTTAACGGTGTGCCAGAGCCCGGCGATCAATTCGTGGTCGTCGAGAATGAAGCGCGCGCCCGCGAAGTTGCTGAATACCGTCAACGGATCAAGCGCGAGAAAGCCAACGCGTCGAAATCGGGCACCTCGCTCGAGCAGATGATGGCCCAGCTCCAGGATGCTGAGATCAAAGACTTGCCGGTCGTGATCAAAGGCGATGTGCAAGGATCAGTCGAAGCGATCGTTGGTGCGCTGGAGAAAATGTCGAATGACGAGGTCCGCGTCCGGGTGCTGCACACCGGCGTCGGCGCGATCTCCGAAAGCGATGTGATTCTCGCCGAAGCGTCCGGCGCCCCGGTCATTGGCTTTAACGTCCGCGCCAACAAACAGGCCCGCGACCACGCCGAAAGCTCGGGCACGGAGGTGCGCTATTACTCCGTGATCTACGATCTGATCGACGACATCAAAGGCACGCTGTCGGGCATGCTCGATCCGGAGCTGCGCGAGACGTTCCTGGGCAATGCCGAAATCCTTGAGACCTTTATGGTGTCGAAGGTCGGCCGGGTGGCTGGCTGCCGCGTGACCGAAGGTATGGTCAAACGCGGCGCGAAGGTCCGCCTGCTGCGCGACAATGTCGTGATCCACGAAGGCGAGCTTTCGACCCTCAAGCGCTTCAAGGACGACGTCCAAGAGGTGCCAGCCGGTCAGGAATGCGGCATGAGCTTCGCCAATTACGACGATCTCAAGAATGGCGATGTCATCGAATGTTTCGATGTCGAAAGGATCGAGCGAACACTGGACTAGGTTGTTTAAACTTTAGGCCATTCTCTTATGGCGACATCAGCGAATTCCTATATACTGTAAGCAGTTGACAGTCGGCGGGAATCTCGATCCCGATGATTCGGTAAAATTGCAACAACAGCTGGAGGCAGCAGCATGACATATGGCGAAGGATCGGGCTTGATCACCAATCAAAGCGAGGGCTCAGGCCTCTAACAATCGTAACCGCTGGGAACCGGCCTCGCACTCCAGCGAGGCTTTTTTTTGCCATGTCCACTGACTACAAGCGAGCACTTTACATTGGTGCAACCGCGCTCGGCCTTATTGTGTTTGGCGCGCTGGTCGCCGCTGGCGGAGACCTTCTCAGCGCGCTGGTCGATGATGATCCGTACAACACCAAACTCAAGTTCCAGGCGGTCAGTACCATCGCAACAGGCGTGACAGCTTTTGCTATCATCGGCACCGTGATCATCGCGCAAGTTGCCTATGAAACGACTTCCCAGAACGAGAGCAAAACGGCCAAGATTCAGAAGACAATCGATTTCATCTCACGCCAGGTGCACGACAAAGACCTCATCGACATGTTGGCTGCGAGCCGCGCCATCAAACACCGCTTCACCGAGGCCAAAGAAGATCTGACTTATCAGAATGTGCAAGCCTACGAAGAAGCGATCCAACAGTCGCTTAGAGAAAGTGGGATGACCGGCCAGCCGCGGAAGAGCATCGGCAATCAGATCCACAACCTCCTCAACTACTATGAGACGTGGTCGGTCGGCATCGAGAACGGAGCCCTTGACGAAGACCTACTGAAAGACTGGTGGAAGACCACCTATACGCGGGACTGGGCGCGTTATAAGCCCTTCATCGAAGGCCATCGGGATGCAGCCAACCATCCTAAGGCGTACAGAAAGTTCCAACAGCTCGCCGAGACATGGGCCAGCGAGGACCAGTAGTCTAGGATCCGCGTCGTGCGACGAGGCGGTCGAGGAGGGTGATCACCGCCATCGGCGTTGTCGGCGCCATTTGCAGGGTCACCGCGCGATCAAAGACCTGGCGCTCGTCCAGCACCATGAGCTTGCCCTCATCAATACCCTGCACAATGCGGGTCTGGTGCATGTGCTTGCGAAAGCGCACAGCCATGTCCTCGTCCAGCTCATGGGCGAAGTAGACACCCACCGACGGCGATCCTTTGGCTGTGGTGCCGTAATATTTGCCAAGGATCTCCAGCTTGCCTTCGATCGTGTAGCCGAGCTCTTCCTCTGTTTCGCGAAGGATCGCCTGGTCATAGCGCTCATGCCCGCCGCCAGGGATCGGATCGACGTGCCCACCGAAAAGACCGATGCGGCCAGGCAAGCTGCCCGCGCCGCGGGAGCGCTGGTTGAGGTAGAAACGGCGGCCCCATTGGCCCTGCCAATGCAGCAACACCAGGGCATAGCGAGAAGGAAGGGCAGCGTCCTCTGCCGTTACGGTGAGGTCGGATTCCCAATCGTCCGGACGCTCGACCTCCATCAGTCACACCCCATCAACACGCCTGCCCAGAGAAGGTCTTAACGCGGGAGTGGATAACGTACCAGCAGGAAAGATGGCGGTGTTAACGTCCCGCTTGAGAGCCCGTCACGACGAGGACTCCTCGCCTTCCAACAGCTCGACCGTGATCAGGCCGGAGCCAAGGTCAATCGCGGGGACCGACGCTTTGGTGAAAGGCAAAATCAGGGGGCCATCATCGGTTTGCAGCTCGATCAAATCGCCCGCGCCATAGTTGGGCACGGCCCTGACCCGTCCAACCGCCTCACCGGCGGTGCTGACTGCACGCAAGCCGATAAGATCGTCGATGTAGAAATCGTCCTCGTCGTCGGGCTGGGGCAGCGCCGTGCGCGGAACGGAAAGAAGCGCGCCCTTGTAAGCGTCGCAGTCCTCTGGGGAGGAAATCTCCACCGCCTCAACGAGGAACACCGAAGGTTTCACTTCACGCAGGCGTTTCGGTGTCAGTGGTTTGCCGTCCTTGGTCGCAAGGCAGCCATAGGAAAAGACCGCTTCCGGATCATCCGTAAACGACCGGAGTTTGAAGGCGCCGCGTACGCCGTGGCTGCCCGCGAACTGAGCAACCACGACCATGCGCTCGTCGTGAGGCGATGACACGCCCGCGCCTTACTCGGCGGCTTCTTCTTCGGCAGGAGCCTCTTCCGGCGCAGCTGCCGCTTCCGCAGCAGCGGCCTTTTTGGCCTCTTCCTTCTCGCGCTTTTCTTCTTCGCGCTCTTTGGCTTTCTGGCCGGGCTCACCTTTTTGCGGGTTGTTGCCGTGTTCCCATTTCACAAGACCAGCAGCGCCGAGGAAACGCGCCACACGGTCCGTTGGCTGAGCACCTTTGTCGAGCCAATGCTTACAGCGGTCGAGATCCAGACGCACACGGTCTTCGGAATCCTTGGGTAGAAGCGGGTTGTAGGTGCCGAGCTTCTCGATGAAGCGGCCGTCACGCGGCATGCGCGCATCGGCTAGAACAACACGGTAATAGGGGCGTTTTTTGGACCCGCCACGGGCGAGCCGGATTTTGAGCGACATGATTACTCCTTTTCACTCTCTATGATGACGGAGCTGTCCCCATAGGTTCGTCCGTCTTCGGTACAGTTGAGGTAAATCGCCTCATCAGCAGCAATGACAGCGTAGCGCGAGGCTAGGCGCTCACCCGCTGTCACATCTTTACCGGGCCGGATGACGACGCTCGCTTCGCTGGAGCCGTCACGCCGGTTGGCAATGATCACTTTCAAATCCTCCGCAGGCCCTGCATTGAAGAGAGCCACAGTCCGCCGCTCATCGCCGCGGCGCTGGGCAAGCTCGAACGTCTCAAGCTCTGCCACCGACGCGACGGCGCAGTCAGCATCCACCGGCTCTAAGGCATAATTCATAGAGCTGATGAAATCGGTGTTCCGGCCACACGCGGCGAGAAACAAGAGGAGGGGGAGGGCACGCTTCATTTCTTCTTCGGGGCCCCAAGACCAGGAAGAGTTGGCCCGCCAAGCCCGGGCAAACCGCTAGGTGCGCCGCCGCCGAGGCCAGGAAGGCCGCCCGCGCCGCTAGGCGGCATCATCCCGCCGCCCGCCGGCCCGCCGAGCGCCTGGGCCAGCTGCTGCGCCATGCCGCGCTTGCCGCCTTTGCCCATCTTTTTCATCAGTGTGCTCATGCCTTGATAGGACTTGAGAAGGCGGTTCACGTCCTGGACCTGCACGCCGGAACCCGCCGCCACGCGTTTCTTCCGCGAGGCGTTCATCAATTTGGGGTTCTTCCGCTCCTTTTTCGTCATGGAACGGATGATCGCCTCTTGGCGAGCCAGTTCTTTGTTACCGAGACCTGCTTCGGCAGCCTCTTTGAATTTTCCCATGCCGGGCATCATGCCCATGATCGCGCCCATGCCCCCCATTTTGCGCATCTGTGCAAACTGCTCAGCGAGATCGTCGAGGTCGAACTGTCCCTTGGCGAGCTTTTTGGCTTGTTTCTCCGCCTGCTGATGATCGATCTCAGCGCTGGCTTTTTCGACAAGGCCGACGATGTCGCCCATGCCGAGAATGCGGCCCGCCATGCGCTCGGGATCAAAAACGTCAAGCGCATCAATCTTTTCGCCGACACCGGCAAATTTGATCGGTGCGCCAGTGACCTCGCGCATAGAGAGCGCCGCACCGCCGCGGCCATCGCCATCAAGCCGCGTCAGCACAACACCGGATACCGGCACCCGCTCTTTGAACTTCTCCGCCGTCTGAACAGCGTCTTGGCCGGTGAGGGCATCAAGAACCAGCAGCGTCTCAGCAGGATCGGTCTTCTGATGGATCTCACCGACCTCAGCCATCAGCTGTTCATCGATCGACAAACGGCCAGCCGTGTCGAGCATAACGATGTCAAAGCCCTGGAGGCGGCCCGCCTCCATCGCCCGCTGCGCGATTTGCACCGGAGACTGACCTTTGACGATCGGCAGGGTCTTCACCCCGGCCTGCTCACCCAAAACGGCGAGCTGCTCCATCGCAGCCGGACGTCGCGTGTCGAGCGAGGCCATCAGGACCTTCTTCTTCTCGCGGGTCTGGAGCCGGAGCGCGATCTTCGCCGTCGAGGTCGTCTTGCCCGAGCCCTGAAGACCCACCATCAGGATCGGCACAGGAGCGGGGCGGTTGAGGTTCAGCTCATGGTCGCCCGCGCCGCCGCCGAGGGTCTCGACCAACACGTCATTGACGATTTTGACGACCTGCTGGCCGGGCGTCACGGATTTCAAAACCTCGCGGCCGACCGCGCGCTCTTTGATCTTGGAGACAAATGTCCGCGCCACAGGCAAGGCCACATCGGCCTCAATGAGCGCCACCCGCACCTCGCGCAGGGCGTCGGTCACCTCCTCCTCGGTGAGGGCGCCGCGGCCGCGGAGGCGGTCAAAAACCCCGCCTAATCGCTCAGAAAGCGTGTCGAACATGCCTTTTCCTCTTGCTCAAACGCCGTTGGCCGCCGCGAGGGCGTTACCCCGGCGGCGGTACATCCCCGGCCTCGTCCCTCATCTAAGACTGAGGGGGTCGTGCCGGTAGACGCGCAGAAAAGTGAGCGCTGAACCGAATTTGAGGGTGGGCAATACGCCAGGTATCATCAGGCGTCAATTGTGGAACATTCATGGCGTCTATGTAATCTGGTACCAACAGCTAAACGACAGGGCAGATCGATGATGCGCGGTTTTGGTACACTAATCTCGATACTGGCATTGGTACTTTCCGGATACACGTTTTGGATTACACAGCTCCAACCATCGAGCCTTAGTGTGCTGACGAGTCCGAAAACATATTGGTTCATAGACTCTGTAAACGGCAGCGAAGGTGTTTGGGTCACGACGGTTATTGGCAACAAGGGAGCAGAGCCCGGCGTTCTGGTGGACCTGAGTTTGGCGGTCGTGAACCCAGGCAATGAGAAAAAGGGCTTCGTAGCTGCATACGAACTAAATGAAGAATCACAAGACGGTTGGTTTAGAGTTGGTCGTCCATTCTTTCCTGTAACGCTGCCAGGCAGACAGACTCGCACCCTCACTCATGTATTCTATCCAGTAGAAGATCAGAGCTCAGCTCAGGTTCTGAGCGAGCCTGGCATTTATCAATTTGTATTTACCGGCAGAGAAGTCGTGAACGGGCAGATCCGCAGCTTGAACAAACAAGAGTTTCAAATCACAGTCAGCGAAGAAGATTATCTGGAATTTGAAACCCAGACTGACCGCGGCGCCGGTCTTTTCTTGTATCTATACGAATAGTTTCGAGGACAGAGTCAAAAGAACAGGACCCAGCGCGGCGTCGCTGCTTTGTAGGCGCGGAAGTCGTCGCCGAAATTCGCTTCCAGCGCCCGCTCCTCGGGCAGGATCTGGGTGAGGGTGATCACCAACACAAAGAGCAGCGGCATCAAGAAGCCAAGGTAGTTGTGCCCAAGGAAGGAAAAACCGAGCAGCACCAGGAGCATCCCGAGATACATTGGATTGCGGGTGTGCTTGAAGACACCGTCGGTGACGAGGCTGCTCGCCTTGCTGGGCTTCATGGGAAGAACCGTGGTCTGATGCTTGTGGAACTGCCGCACCGCGATGATCGGCAACGCGAAGCCAGCCACGACAAAAAGCAGCGTCAGCTCCACGGCAAGCACCTGGCCATAGTCGAGCGCCGCAACCTCAAAGGGCTCTGTGATGAGATAGCCGGCGATCAAAAAGATCAGGGCCCAGAGGGGCGGAGGGAGAATGGGTCTAAACATCAAAGCGCCCGAGCTTTTCGTTCTTGTTGATCTCGCTTGCGGTGAAAACGCAGCCATTCATGACGCCATAGACACCGCGCGCCAACGTCTGGGCCGCGATCACCGCGCCGCCGAGGTTGAACGACGCATCCGACACAAAGAGCGAGTAGGGGCGCATGGCGCCGGTCACCACAATCGTTTTGGGGAGATTGAGGGTGTCGAGATAGCGCGCCGTCTCACCAAGCGTCGAGGTGCCGTGGGTCACGACCAAGGCCTCCTCCTCGGCTGCGCTGGCCCGCTCCGCCAACAAACGCCGATAGGTGTCGTTCATGTCGAGGCTGTCGATCTGGAACAGCTGCTCGACCGTATGGCCATAGCACCGCCCATGCTCGAGGATCTCCGGCACCTGGCTTTTGCCCGCGCCGGCGAAGCTGATATTCTCTGCCCGCCAATCGTGGACCTTATCGAGCGTCCCGCCTGTGGTGAGAATACGGACCGATTTCACGTCGCCTCGCCCGCCAAAACCTTGTGATCAAGCTCGCCCTCCCATCGCGCCACGGTCGTCGCAACGGTGGCGTCACCCGTCACATTGGTCAGGGTCCGCATCATATCGAGGAGCCTGTCAAAGGGGAAGATAAGAGCAATGATGAGAATGCCCGCACTCTCATCGACGCCGATCGACGTGAGCACGGCAATCGCGAGGAACAGGCTTGCTGAAGGGATGCCCGCCGCGCCGACCGAAGCAGCCGTGGCGGTCACAGCGATCGCCACGTAGTCTGGCAATGACAGGTCCAAGCCGACCGCCTGCGCCGCGAAAAGTGCCACGATGCCGAGATAAATTGACGTGCCATCCATGTTGATGGTCGCACCGAGGGGCAACACCGAGCCCGCCACAGGCTTTCCAACACCAACATTCTGCGTGAGATTCGAGATTGTCACGGGGAGCGTCGCCGATGAGCTGGCCGTCGAATAGGCCGTGGTCATTGCATCCAAGATCCCGCGCAGGAATTTGGGGAAGGGCAACCCAGCGACAAAGCGCACAAGGCCGCCATAGACGAAGGCGATGTGCAGCGCGCAAGCAAGGTAGAGAGCGATGGCGAGCTTGCCGAGATTGGCGAGCACGGCCAGGCCCTGGGTTCCGAGCACCCACGCCATCAGTGCAAAGACACCGTAGGGCGCAAGCGCCATGATCCCGCCAGTGAGCTTTAAGATCACCTCCGCCGCGCTTTCCATCACCCGGCCAAAAGGCGCGCCCCGCTCCCCAGCCGCCAGGATCGAGATACCGAGCAGGATCGAGAAGAAGATCACCGGTAGAATGTCGCCGTTCACCATCGCCGCAAGCGGGTTGGTTGGGATCACGTCGAGGATCTGCTGCGTCACCGTCCGCTCCGCGGCAGCGGCCCGCTCAAGTCGTTCGGTCACCGCGCCTTGCGAGCTGGTGTCCACGGATTGATAGTCGACGCCCTCACCTGGCTGAAACAAAACGCCCATCACCATGCCCAGCATGACGGCAAAGACGGTGGTCATGAGATAAAGCGCAATCGTCCGGACCCCTAGAGACCCAAGCCGCTTGGGGTCACCCAAAGCGATCATACCGCTGGTCAATGTGGTAACAATAAGCGGGATGATAAGCATACGAATGAGGTTGATGAAGCCGTCACCGATCGGCTTCACCGTGCCCGCCATCTCACCAAAGATCAGGCCTGCCAGCCCGCCCGCGACCAGCCCGGCAAACACCCGGGCCCAGAGCGGCAGTGCCATCCGCCCTAAGACAAAGAGCCCGCCAAAGGCCGCCAGAACGATGAACCAAAACAGCCAAACCATGGGAACTCCTACTCTTCGCCGCCTGTCTTGACGCCCGCCAAGCCGAGCGCATCGGCAAAATACGCGTAGAGCAGGGCGGTGCGGTGTGCGAACTGATTGAGATTGGCCGCAGCGCTGTGGCCACCCTCGATATTCTCATAGTAAAGGAACGGCTGATCATTCTCCTGCATCAACCGGGCGAATTTCCTCGCGTGCCCAGGATGGACACGGTCGTCCTTGGTCGATGTGAAAATGAACGGGCGAGGGTAGTCGGCCTGCGGATCGAGATTATGGTAGGGCGAGATGCGCTCTAGGAACGCCCGCTCCTCGGGGTTGTCGGGATCACCATACTCGCCAACCCAAGATGCGCCCGCGAGAAGCTGGTCATAGCGCAACATATCCAGAAGTGGCACGGCAATGCCAACCGCCGCATAAAGATCCGGGCGCTGCGTCATCGTCACTCCGGTCAGAAGCCCACCATTGGAGCCGCCATAGATCCCCAATTGCTCCGAGGTCGTAACACCGCGAGCGATCAGGTCCTCCGAGATCGCTTGGAAGTCGTCATAGATCAGCTGGCGGTTGGTTTTGAGGCCTGCCTGGTGCCACGCCGGACCATACTCCCCGCCGCCGCGGATGTTGGTCGTGACATAGACCCCGCCCCGGGCGACCCAGAGCCTTCCCGCCGTGGTCAGATAATTGGGCAGGATCGAGATCTCAAAACCGCCATAGCCATACTGGATGGTCGGGGCGGGACCCGCCTCCAGGGTCCTTTCAAGCGCTGTCAGCGTGTACGGAATTTTTGTGCCATCGGACGAGGTCGCCTCATATCGGCGGGTGACCATGCCCTCGCTGTCAAAGAATGACGGGGCCTGACGGAAGTCCTTCGCCTTAGCACCTTCAATCAGATAGTGGGTCTCCGGCGTCAGTGGATCTTCGAACGTAGCGAGAAGCGCGCCCGTGCTTTCGTCCATCGAACCCAGCGAGACGACACCGCCCACCGGCAGATCAATGTCGCGGCCGCGCCAGCCGCGCCAACCCTTCGTGTACCGCAGCGCGCGGCCCTTGATGTCATCCAAAAGACCGATCACGACGGAATCGTCCGATGTCCGCACATCTTCGACCGCAGACACAGCGGTCGGTTCATAGAGAAGCGCCGTCTTTTTTGACGTGGCATCGACCGCGATCACCGAGCCAGCGCTGTAATCCTCAAAATCTTCCTGCAAGGCGACGACAAAAGCGCCGCTGGCAAGGCCCTGGACCCGCGCTTTTTTGGGGAGCGGCAAGCGGGCCAAGGCACCCTCTTCCAGCACTAGCCAATTGAAGTCGTAGAAGGTCTCGCCGTGGTAGACGCCGCCGCGATAGCCCTCGCCGTCATAGAACGACATGGCGAAGGACCAGATGTCGTCCTGCGCGGCCTCGAACAGGAGCTCCGCATCGGCCAACGCCTGCCCTCGGGACCAGCGCCGAACCTGGCGAGCGTAGCCGCTTTCGGTCATTGTTTCGGTACCGAAATAGGTTCCGACAAGGATCGTGTCCTCGTCAAGCCAGGC
>JBCDLG010000067.1:0-16650 GCA_038745625.1 Pseudomonadota bacterium
GCCGCACTCAAAGCGAAGGAAGAGGAGCTGAACACCTTGCAAGGCGACGAAGGTCTCATCTTTGAAGCGGTGAATGCCGACGTCGTGGCGCAGGTGCTCGCCGGTTGGACGGGCATCCCCGTGGGCAACATGGCGGCGGACGAAATCCGCAGCGTTATGGAGCTCAGTGAGCGGATGGGCGAGCGGATCAAGGGGCAAGACTTCGCGCTCAACACAATCTCCGAGGCGATGCGGATTTCCGCCGCCAAGCTTGCTGATGAACGCAAGCCCCAGGGCGTCTTTATGTTCTTCGGCACCTCCGGCGTCGGCAAGACAGAGACCGCACTCACCTTGGCGGACGAAATGTTCGGCGGCGAGCAGGCGATCACCGTCATCAACATGTCCGAGTTCAAAGAAGAGCATAAAGTCTCGATGCTGATGGGCGCGCCCCCGGGCTATGTCGGCTTCGGCGAAGGCGGTGTGCTGACCGAAGCAGTCCGGCGCCGACCCTATGGTGTTGTCCTTCTCGATGAGATGGAAAAGGCGCATCCTGGCGTCCAGGACGTCTTCTACCAGGCCTTTGACAAGGGCATCATGAAGGACGGGCAGGGCCGCGATATCGACTGTCGCAACACGGTCTTTATCATGACCTCGAACGCCGCCACCGATATTGTCGAAAAGCTGGCATCCGATCCTGAAACCATGCCGGACGCCGACGGCATCATCGAGGCGGCAAGACCTGAGCTTTTAAAGACGTTTAAGCCTGCCTTCCTGGGCCGGGTGACGCTCGTGCCTTATGTTCCTTTGGGTGAGGACGTGATTCGGATGATCGTCGACCTAACACTCAACCGTCTTGGCCGCCGTATTCGCGCCGCCTACGGAGCAGAGCTTACATGGAGCGACGAGGTTGCCGATCACATCGCTGCATCCTGTACGGAAAGTCAAAGTGGCGCGCGAAACGTCGAGACAATTGTCAAGAGAACTCTGTCGCCGGAACTCGCGTCGAGGTTTCTCAGTCATTCCGCCGACGGTGAAACTGTCGAGCATGTGACGTTGAGCATCGACAAAGACGGACTTTTTGGGTACACTTTTAAATTGCGAGAGGGGTAAGGTCTTGGGTTCGATCGTTTACGCAGGCTCTCGCAGCACAAAACGCAGAAGCTTTGACTTTAGGACGTAGGAGGTCCCGGCGATGGCCGTTTATCTGAAACTTGCCGCATTGAAGGGCAATGTCACCGATCCGAAACACAAGGATTGGATCAAAATCGACAGCATTCAATTCGGCATCGGTCGCGCGATCAGCAGCGTCGTGGGCACGGTGGCCAACCGTGAAGCCAGCACGCCGTCTCTGAGCGAAGTGACCCTGACGAAGCAACTTGATGCGTCGTCGCTGCCACTCCTCAAAATGTCACTCGGCGGAACGTCGGGCGAGGATGCTGTTCTTCACTTTGTCAAGGTCGATTCCGACGCTCAGGACACGTATATGGAGATCAAACTCTCCGATGCCCTGGTGTCGTCTTATTCCACGTCGGCGACCAGCGATATGGCGCCTTCGGAGAGCTTTAGCCTCAATTTCACGAAAATCACGTGTACGCACAAGACCTTCGACAACGATCATAAAGTGTCGGGTAGCTTCTCTGCTGGCTACGACATGATCCAAGCGAAGACTCTCTAACCACCCTTGGAACAGATCATCCCAACCGTGTTGTTACCAGTTGGGATGATCGCTGTGCCGAGGTTGCATGGCGCCCATTCTTTTGGGCGCCCTTTTTCTTTGACGTCTGGAGGCCGCGGCAGTGGCTGAGCGCGTTACGCTCCTGAAGATCCCCAAAGCCTTTACCGAGGCGCGTGTCGTGCGCCTGAAAGGCTCTGAAGCGCTGTCGGAGATCAGCCGCTTTGAGATCGAGCTCACCTCCGCCGCGGAAAAAGTGAAACCGGCGGACGTTGTGGCCGAAGCCCTCGCGTTTGAGGTGGCGGTCGATGACGAAACCGCTCCGCGCCTCTTCGGCGGCATTATCACATCGATCGAAGCCATCGGCCATATGCATGCTGATCGCTTCGGCTACCGGTTGATCATGCAATCATCGATGGTGCTGACGACGCTCAATCGCCGCAGTCGGATTTTTCAAGACGTTGATGCGAAAGCCATCATTACACAGATCTTAAATGACTATAGCGGCAAAATCTCGCCGAAACTGAGCCTTCAGGGCGGTACCGGTGTGCGTGAGTACACGGTCCAATATGACGAAACTGACTATGACTTTCTCTGCCGCCTAATGGCGGAGGAAGGCGTTTATTTTGTCAGCGTGCCGGACCTGAAATCTGGGTCGACCTATCCGGATACCATCACCATTGCTGATAGTCCTTCGGGTTACCGCCCTTGCATCCAGAAAAAAGTGTCCTTTGCTGCAGGGCGCGGCGGCCATGCCTCACTTGACGCATGGAGGCCTGGGTACCGGCTTCATACTGCTGCACACGAATTGTCGGACTACAATCCGCTGACACCGACCCAGGATCTTCTGACCAAGGGCGCGGCCAAGAGCAGCGATCTCGCCTTCACCGCGTCGTCGCGATACACCTATCCCGGCCGCTACCTCAAGCGCGCTGCTGGTACGACGCTGAGCGCACTCAAAATGGAAGAGGAGGAGGTTGCCGCCCATACCGTCAGTGGCGAGAGCAGCTATCTTCACTTTGCGGCCGGTACGACGGTCAATTTCGAGAAACCACCGCAGGGGTTTGACGCATCAGAAGCTGTGCTTCTTGAGGTTCGCCATGACTTTGCGAATCTCGTCCAGGGCTTGGATTCGTCCAAGAGTGATGGCAAAGACCGCAACACGTACACGAACGAATTTTTTGCAATCCCGTCCAAAAGCAGCTTCCGCCCACCGGAGCCAGCGCGCCGGTTGATGCCCGGCCTTCAAACCGCTGTCGTGGTCGGCCCCTCAAGCGCTGATGTGCATGTCGATGAGCATATGCGCATCAAGGTCAAGTTCCATTGGGATCGCGACGCCAAAGCCGACGACACGGCCAGCTGCTGGATCCGTTGCGTGCAACCCTGGGCGGGATCGAGCATTGGCTCACAGTTCATCCCCAGGGTCGGCATGGAAGTGCTGGTCGACTTTATCGAGGGTGATCCGGATCGCCCCATTGTGATTGGCTGCGCCTATAACGCCTCCAACCGTCCGCCCTACAAGTTGCCCGACAACAAAGTCGTGTCAGGCTTTCGCTCGATCACCAGCCCCAACAAAAGCGGCAAGGCGCTGGAGCTGAAGTTCGTCGATGAGCCGGATAAGGAGCTTGTCTACTTCTACAGCGGCAAGGATTTTGAACGGGTCGTGGACTATGACGACACCCTCAAGGTCACCAATGACCGCAAGATCACGGTGCTCGAGGGCGACGAAACAACGACGATCGAAAAAGGCGACCGCAAAGCCACCGTCACCAAAGGTGATGAGGTGGTCACCGTCGACTCAGGCGACCATAAGCTCACCGTCAGCAGTGGTGACCAGAAGGTCTCCATTGGCAAAACAAGCACGTTGGAAGCCAAGCAAAAGATCACGCTGAAAGTGGGGCAGTCACAAATCATCTTGGATCCGATGGGGGTTACCATCAAAGCCACCAAGATCACGCTGAAAGGAACGGCATCTGTCGACATCAAAGCGTCGGGCATGGTCAAGATTGATGGTGCAATGACCGAAGTTGGAGGGAAAGGCATGCTGACCCTGAAGGGCGGCATCGTCATGATCAACTGATGGCCGAGCAGCCCACCTATCCGAAGCTCCGTGT
This sequence comes from Pseudomonadota bacterium, assembly GCA_038745625.1. Classification (GTDB taxonomy): domain Bacteria; phylum Pseudomonadota; class Alphaproteobacteria; order Caulobacterales; family Parvularculaceae; genus Parvularcula. The sequence continues at coordinate 3,766 of JBCDLG010000067.1, forward strand.
GCCGTTCGTGACAACCGTCGCGGATCACGCGCAAACGAGCCTCGAGTCCCTTCGTGCTATTGATCGCGCAACGAGTGCCGATACGATTGTTGCTGCCCTGACCAATGCGCAGGCCTTCGATGATCTGGCCAAGATGTTCCTCTTCATGCTGCCCAAACGCGAGGCGGTGTGGCTGATCTGCTTGTGGGCGAGGGGGCAGGAGGGCGTGCAACAGATCACCGGCATGGAGGTGATCCCGTCCAGGGCGCTTGGTTTCGCCGAGGACTGGGTGCGAACACAGGATGATGCGCTGCGGTATAAAGCGCAGGCTGCCGCGGACGCTGAGGACATGAATGGTCCAGGCGCGTGGGCCGGCATGGCAGCGTTCTGGAGCGGTGCCTCGCTCGCGCCGCCCGATCGTGACCCTGTCTCCCCTGATGATGCCATGACCGGGATTGCTGGCGTTTGTGCCCTTGCGCTGGCGGGCGCGGAGGGTGAGATGGGTCGTCCCTTTGTCGGGTATGACGCCTGCGCCGAGCTTGGCCGCGACCTCGGTCGCGGCGGCTCAGGCGCTGATGTTCTCAAAGCGGCCCTGGCGCGCTACGCTGACGACCACGAAAGGTCCAAATCATGAGCATTTTCATGAAACACGGCGACGTCACGGGCGGGGTTGCTGAAACACCGCGTATGGGCTGGGCGGATGTTCTCAATGTCAGCCTTGGAATCGACCACGACGCGTCAACCGCCACCGGCTCACTCGCAGGCGCCGCTATATATGACGGCTACCAGGTGTTGCGCTTGGCAGACACCGCCACACCGCAGCTGATGGCCATGGCGAGCAATGGCATGCAGGTCGATCAGGTCGAGTTCGTCTTTCGAAAAGCGGATGCTAATGGCCTCGACGCTGACGTTTATACGTTCACGTTCGAGGGCGTGGTCATCAAGAGCATTCATCTCGATTTTGAAGACGGCCGCTACGTCGAACAGATGACGTGCCTGTTTAAGAAGATCGACATCACCCACTTGCCGTCAGGTGTCGGGTTCGGCGACGTTATTGCTGAGTATTAGCGCGCTCGCCATGTCCTCGATCAAGCTCGTCTTGCGGCGGTCCGACGACCCCTCGCAGCGTCCGGTGGAGGAGCGACCCTTCGCCGGAGCGATGCTTCGGATAGGACGCCGTCCCGCACCCTCTGATATTGGTGCGCAGGGCTACTGGCAGATCGACGACAAATCGATCTCGCGCACCCATTGTGAAATCTTTACGCGAGGCACGGATCTTTTTGTCAGCGATCTGGGTTCGACAAACGGCACCAGTATCGGCGGGCAACAGCTAGAGCCCCAGAAGCCTGTTGGCATCACGCCAGGGCAGAGCATCGCTTTGGGCGAACTCTTTGTCCTGACAATCGAGGCGGTGGCTGGTCAACCTGCAGCGCCAACCGGTCCGTCACCTGATCCTTTTGATGGGCAGGCAGCGGCGCCCGCATTCCAACAAACACAAGCACCGGGGCCGTTTGACGACATCGCGCCAGCGCAGCTGTCGCCGAGCGCCCCAGCGCAACCGGCCCAGCCACCCACGGCCCCTCGCTTTTCCGGCGGCGCCATCGACGATGTGTTGATGGGCCAGCCGCAGCCCGCAGCGGCCCATCACGTACCGCAGGATACCGGCGGCAGCACCCTTGATCAGGTGGTGGCGTGGGAGCCCAATGTCGGCAGTCTGTCGACGGACGTCCCCGTCGATTGGGACGGCGGCGGGGCAGCCAGCCGCGAGGATGATCCCTTCGGCACCGCTGCGGCGAGTGCCGGAACGCCGCAAGCTGGTGGCGGTGATCTTTGGGGCGCAGAAGGCGAGGGCAGCGCCGCTGAACCAGCACCAGCTGCGCCCGCAGCGCCACCCACCGGCAGCGTCTCTATCAGCCCCTTCCTTGAGGGAGCCAATCTTCCGCTCTCTTCTTTTGCCGACACCGATCCCGCGGACATCCTCAAGCGCGCAGGCGAGATCTACCGCCAGGCCGTTTTGAATTACGCCCAGTTCCTGATGAACCGGGACAAAGTGAAAGAGGAGTACCAGGTCGAACGCACCCAAATCGGTGCCAAGAACAACAGCCCACTGAAGTTCTTGCCAGCTGAGCAGGCCGCCGAGCAGATGCTGAAGGCGCCGATGCCGGGCTTCCTCGACGGCCCTGCGGCGTTCCGCGATGCGAGCGTCGATATCAAACGCCACCAAATTGGACTGATGGCGGGCACGCGAGCGGCGCTTGAAGCGCTCTTAGGCGAGGTGTCAAAGGCGGCGGAAGCGAATCAGAGCAGCGGGATGAAGCTGCCATTTGGCGGAAAACAAGCCTCCGGTGAGACACTGACCGATGTTTTGGCACGTCTCACTGAGGAAATGCAGGGGAATGGTCGAGGCGTTGTGTTCGAGGCTTTCCGAAGCGCCTACGATCGTGTCACACAGGAGAGTGAGGGTTAACCTTGCGCCTTTGTGCGCCCTGGACAGAAAAAAGGAGGTCCCCCGTGCAGAACGTCTTTCGCATCAGTCTGTTGTTGTTCGTTCTTGCGGCGTGTGCGCCAAAACCGCCCTCTGTCGTGGTGCCGCAAAAACCGCGGACGCTGACAGTTAACTTCCAAGGTGCCGATGTCCTCAATCCCGCCGCCAACGGAGATCCGGCACCGGTGCAAGTGCGCCTGTTCCTGTTAAGCGATGTCGAGGAGTTTCAGACAGCAGGTTATTTTGACCTGATGGAGGATCCAGAAACGGCGCTCTCAGCCGCTCTAATGGGCGAGGAAAAGCTGTTTGTGGAACCTGCCGGCACGGCGACCTATAAAAGTGATCTGGATAAGGATGTCACCCATATCGGTATTGTCGTTGGGTTCAGAGACTATGACGACGGCACGTGGCGCATCGCAGTCCCAGTGGCCAAGCGCCGAATCGGCGGACTGCGTCGCGACTTCCTGCTTGAGGGCAGCACGATCAGTGAACGCATGAGAAAGTGAAGAAGGTTCGCATGCCAGTCAGGACAGATCTATGACAGCGAACAATCGCGTCGTCTGGACCGAGGGAATGTTCCTTCGGCCACAGCATATGCAGCAAGCGGATCGTTGGACGGAGACGCTGCTGCAAAGGGCGCTGCATGCGTCCTCGGCCTATTCTTGGGGGCTGACGGAATGCTTGATCAACACAGAAGCACTGGAGCAGGGGCAGCTGTCGCTGAAACGGGCAGCAGGATTTCTGCCGGACGGAACAGACTTCGATACCGCCGATGAAGCGGGCCTGATGGCGCCGCTCCCCACACCTATTGAACCCGATCCCGACCTCCGCGATGCCATCGTCTATATCGCCGCACCCATGCGCCGCCCGGGGGCTATGGAATTTGCCGCAGAGGACGAGCAGGCTGTCACCCGCTACCGTGGTACCCTGACAGAAATGATCGATGTCAGCGCAGCGTCGGATACTTCGGAACGCCCACCTATTGAAGTGGGGCGCCTCAACCTTTGTCTTAAAACCAGCGCCGACGACCTTCAGGGCTGGGCGACGATCCCGGTGACGAAGATCCTCGAACGGGAGGCCAGCGGCAAGCTGATCCTCGACGACGACTTCATCCCGACGGTGATGAGCTGCTCCGCATCCGCGCGGATCATGCGCCTTGTGCAAGAGGTGAGCGGCATGGTTGAGCAGCGCGCCGAGGCGCAAGCGTCGCAGCTCGGCACGCCCACGGCAGGCGGCGCCTCGGAGGTCCGCGATTTCCTCCTGATGCAGCTTTTGAACGGTGCGGGGGCAGAGCTGGAGCACCTTGGCGCGCTTAACACACTGCATCCTGAGCGTCTTTATGCTGCCTTTTATCGGCTGGCGTCGGAGCTCGCGACCTTCTCCGGAAGCGCGCAAGCCGGAGGCGATGCATTCAAACGCCCGCAGCTTGAGGCTTATGACCATGGCGATCTGACCGCCACGTTCGATGCTGTGGTCGCCTCGATACGCGCTGCGCTTGCCCGCCGCAATTTGGGCCGAGTGCTGCCGATCGCGCTGGCCCATCAGGGCGATAATCTCTTCACCGGCGAGGTGACCGATCGCTCCGTGTTCGGCAATGCGAGTTTTGTCCTGGTCGCAAGCGCTGCCGCGCCGCGCGAGAAGATGATGGAGCACCTGCCGCATCTCATCAAAGTGAGCGCGGTGGAAACCATCAAACAGAAAGTGCACGGCGCGGTTCCGGCAGTGCCATTGACGGCGTTGGCGGTCATTCCGCGGCAGCTGCCGCCGGACAATGAAGCTGCTTACTTTGAAATCGATGTGACCAGCCCTGCTTGGCAGGAGCTCGAACGCTCCGCTGGCGTTGCTGTTCATGTCAGCCAAGCCCCACGAGATCTACGCTTGCAAATGTATGCGATCAGGAGCGCCGGGTGAGATGAGCCGGGACCCCTTTGAATTCGACGACGAAGCCACGGTGGTTCCGGGACTGGGCGGGAAAAAGGACGAGAGCGGAACACCAAGTCCGCCTGAACAGCCAGCTCCAACGCCGCCCCCCGCACCACCGCCATCCCAGCCGCCAGCAGGCGATGCGGTGCTGGGGGGCGCCGCGACACCCAAAACAGCGCCACCGGCGCAACCGGCATCACCGCGGCGCAGCCTCACCCCGCAGGCGCCCGCTGCGACGCCCATCGATGGCCCGATTGAGACCATCGGCCCAACACCTTTGATGACAGCCTCAGCCGAGCTCCTCCTAGAAGCAGGCGTGAAAAGCCAAATGGCGACTCATCCTGATCCCGCGGGCTTTCGGCGCCAATGCGAGAGCATGCTCCAGCGTTTTCACACGCGCGCGCGACAGGCAGGCGCCGCGGAGGACGAGCTTGAATGGGCAAGCTTCATCCTCACCTCACTGATTGATGACGTGGTGATGGCGACCCCCTGGGGCGTCCAGGCAGGGTGGGGCGCCACCAGCCTATCGGCCAGCGTCCACAGTCGGACCGATGGCGGCACCCGTATTTATCAGATGGCGGAAGCTCTGATTGCTGAGCCAGGGCGCTTCCCCCAGGTTCTTGGCGTGTTGCACGCCACCTTCTGTGCGGGCTTTCAGGGTCAACACCGAAACCGTCCCGACGGAAGGGCGCTTGTCGATGATACCCGCGAGCGGGTGTTCCGCGCCTATGAACAGGTCCGTCCTCGGGCGGAGGGTGAACTCTCGCCGCGGTGGCGGGGTAGCAGCAAGGGCCACACGCCGATTCTGGCTTCAACCCCGCTTTGGGTCTTCGCCGCAGGTTTCGGCGTTATTGCCCTGATCGTTTACGCCGCCTTGCTGTTTGATCTTGCGCGGCGCGGCAACACCGCAGCGACCCCACTGGCCCAAGCAGCGATCCCGACACTGATCGCCCCGGAAGAGACACCGCCGCCGCAACCGGTGCGTAGCGACCCCTTCGCGCAGATTGAGCAGATCCTCGAACCCGATATCTACAGTGGCCGCGTCCGGCTCGAGAACTTTCCGAACGCCGTGCGGATCGTTCTGCAAAGCACAGAGGAGGGGGAGCTGTTCCGAAGCGGGGGGCATGAGCCTTCCAGTGCCTTTGGCCCGACGCTGGAACGGGTTGCTCAGGCGGCGGAACTCACTGCAGGATCGGTTTTTGTTGAGGGGTATACCGACAACCAACCGATCCGCTCACTGCGTTATGGCGGCAGCAATGTGCGGCTGTCGGAGGAACGCGCTCAGTCTGTCGCATCGCGGGTCCAGGGCTATCTTGATCCGAACCGCTCGATTGAGACCCGCGGCTACGGCGCTGATCGGCCGCTGAAAGGCGTCGACCAAAGCACACCGGCAGGCCGCCGTATCAACCGGCGGGTGTCGATCACGTTGTCCAAGCGCTGACCGCGACGAATAAGGGACCTTTTCATGCTGGGAAAACTGCGTGACCTCCTTGGAAAGCCGATCGTGATCAGGCCGTTAGGCGCCGTTCTGCTGGCGATCGTGATTTGGTTTGTCGGCCCCCTAATCGCCATTGCCGGGTTTGCGCCGCTTGGATCATGGATCGTTCGTTTAATCGTCATCCTCCTGATCTTCGGGTTTGTCGGCTTCACCCTCTACCGTGATCGGAAGAAAGCTGCCGAGGCTGGCGATGCGATCGTTAAGGATCTCGCTGCGCAACGGGCCGAAGCAGGGGTCGCCGAGATCGGCCAAAAATTTGACGCCGCGGTCGATAAACTCGGCGGAGGAAAGGGCGGGCGGACCAAGCTTTATGAACTGCCCTGGTATGTGATGATCGGCCCGCCGGGCTCCGGAAAAACGACGGCACTCCGGAACGCGGGGCTTGGTCTCTATGATGACGATGCGGGCGATGTCACCGTCGCTGGCATTGGCGGCACGAGGAATTGTGATTGGCTGTTCGCCGATGAGGCGGTGCTGATCGACACAGCCGGGCGTTTTACGACCCAAGACAGTGATCAGAATACTGACGCCAAGGAATGGCTGGGTTTTCTCTCGATCCTCAAAAAACGGCGGCCGCGCCAACCTCTGAATGGCCTCCTGGTGGCGGTGCCCGCCGACAGCATGGCTGGAAGTCAGGACCTCCGTGACCGGCAAGCACGGCAGATCCGCGCCCGGATCAAAGAGGTCACCGACCAGCTGGGGATGAGCCTGCCGGTCTATGTTGTCCTCACCAAGGCTGATCGTCTGTCAGGCTTTGAGGAGTTCTTCGGTGAGCTGACGGCCGCGGAGCGGGCGCAAGTCCTCGGCTTTACCTTCCCGGTTGATCGGTCCGAAGACGGCTCCGCTGTGGGACTTGCATCATCGGAATTTGAGGCGCTCTCGTCCTCCATCGCTGCGCGCCTCCACGCTCGGATCGAACAAGATCGCGATCCGGCGCGACGTGTGAGGATGATGTCATTCCTCCAGGAGCTCGCCAATCTGAAAGCGCCGCTCCAGCTTTTTTTGACCAAATGTTTCCGCTCGGACGCCTTTAAGACCCAGCCGCTCCTGCGCGGGTTCTACCTCACCAGTGCAACGCAGGAGGGGTCGCCGATCGACCGTATTCTGGGTTCAATGATGGCGGGTCTCGATGCTCCAGCGCTCCCACCGCGGGGCGTCTCCAAGACCTTCTTCCTAGAACGGCTTTTAAAAGAAACGATGCTCGGCGAGGCTGGTATCGCCGGGATCAACCAGGCGGCAGAAGCGCGCATGCAAAAGCGGCGCACAATGATCGTTGCCGCGCTTGGTATCCTGACGGTCTTCACGGTGATCGGTTGGGGTTTCAGCTGGCGGAAAAATGCCAGCATGATCGCGGACCTGGAAAAGCAGTCAGCGGATTATGTGGCTGCTCTTCCCGACGGCGGCTCGGCCAATGTCGATGAGGTCACCTCGCTCCTCAATCAGCTCCGCGCGCTTACCTTCGCCGACACGGCGGCTGACGGCATGCGCACAAGCGGCTGGTCGCTGGGGCTTGGGCAGCGCCGCGCCTTGCGACCGCGGGTCGAGGGGGCCTATCACAACGCGCTGGATCAGATGCTGCTCCCCATGGTGATGGCGGACCTTGCGACCGACGTCAGCGGCTTCACCAATCAGCCAGCAGCGCAGTATGAAGTGCTGAAGACCTATCTGACGGCGGGCGGACTCTGTCCGACAAAAGACAAGGACGTGGCGGCCTTGGTCTCTTGGGTGAATAGCGGTTGGACGCAGCGCTATCCCGGGACGCGGTTCAATCAGCTGCGGGAGGACCTCGCGCTCCATACAGAAAGCCTGTTCGGCGACGGCCGTGCTGTCACCGCCGCGTCGCAGCAGCTTGATGGCGATGTGATCGCCCGGGCACGGAGAAATGTCGCCGCACTACCCGAAGATGCGCGCCTCTATGCGGTCCTCAAGGCAGAAGCCAGCGCTGATACGGGCGAACCGATGACCATCGCGCAGCTCGGCGGCGAACGCGCGACAGCAGCTTTCGCGAGCTCAGACGCCAATGTTCCGGGCCTTTTCACCGGCTCGTTCTACCGGGACGAGCTGCCAGGCCGCACAGCCGCGGTTATTCGGGAGGCGGAGCAAGAAAGCTGCGTCCTTGGCGACGAAGCGCAACCCCAATCAGCAACGCCCACGCCCGTGCTGACGGCCGCCATCGAAGAGCAGTATCTGTCAGACTTCGTCGAACAGTGGGATCTGTTGCTGTCGGGCGTACGCCGCGCGCCCGCCGAAGGTGATGCCGTCATCGAGCAGATCCGGACCGCGACTCGCCTCGGCCAGGTGTCGCCCGTCCGGGCGCTGGCTCAAGAGGTCGCCACACTGACGGATGTCAACGAACCCGAAACGGCTGTCGACCGAGGTGTCGAGGCGACCGCGCGCACCCTGGCCCAGCGTGCGCCGACACCGGTCCGCGCGATGGCCGGCGGCGGAGCGAGCGGTGATGTGTCCGACGCTGTCGTCTCAGCCTTTGCGCCCTGGCGCCAGGCCGCCTCAGGGGAGCCCGGCCAGTCACCGATCGATGAAGCGCTCCGTGTTCTGTCGGATTATGGCCAAGCGCTTAGCGACAACGACAATGCACGCCCATCGGAGCAGCAAGAGACCCTGGCCGATGTCCGCGCCGCGGGACGCCGACTGGAAAGCGTCTCTGAACAGCTGCCGCGAGAGCTGGGCCGCTGGTTCGCCTCCTATGTCAGTGCAGGGAGTGCTGTGGCAGCAAGCTCGGGCCGTGCTGCGCTCAACAGCGAGTTCGAGGGTACAGTGGAGGATGTGTGCGAAACACGGATCGCTGGGCGCTTCCCGCTGAGGCGGGGCGCGCGCGACGAGGTGGGGCTTGGGGATTTCGAAGCCTATTTCGGCGCGGGCGGAACGGTGGACACCTTCGCTAAGGAGAAGCTGACGCCTTACGTTGACCGCGTGGGACGCGACTGGGTGGTCACGCCCGAGGGTGAGCAGCTCGGCATTGATAGCCGCATGGTCGCGAGTTTTCAGGCAGCAGAGGATGTCCGCGACGCTTACTTCCAAGGCGGGGCGCCCGGCACAAGTTTCAGCCTGACGCCAGTCTCTGTGAGCGGAGCGCTAGAGGTGCGGCTCAACGCGCTCGGCGAGGCGGTCACCTACGCTAATGGCGCTGCACGGCCAACACGGCTTTCTTGGCCTGGCCCCGGCGGCGAGGTGCGGGTCAGCTTCCGCGGGTCAGATGGGCAAACAAAGGGCAAAAGCTGGGAAGGCGATTGGGGCTTCTTCCGTATGCTTAGCGAGGCGCAAAAACGCCGGGTGGACGGGCGTACTGCGCAGTATACGGTGAGCGTGGGCGAGGGCGCGTTTGTCTTTCAGATCGCGGCCAACAGCGTCGTCAATCCCTTTACCAGCAGCGCGATCAACCAAGTCTCCTGTCGCGGGCCAGGGTCGTGATGGCAGTCGGCTACTACGGAAAGCTGCCCGATCGCGGCGATTTTGTCTCAAGGGGCATACCGCTGGAACTTGAGCAAGCGGTCCATCATCTGGGGTCATTCTTGATCGCACACGGGCGTGATCAGCATGGTGATGGTTTCGCTGATATCTTCGCCGATATGCCGCTCTACGCCATGATCGCTGGGCCTGGAGGGCTGATTGATCGCACCATCGCTGGCCTCTTCGGCCCAAGCGCTGACGGCGTCGGTCGTCTGTTTCCGTTCTTTGTGCTGACCGACAGCCCGCTGACGGGCGACGTTATAGATGCAGCAGCTTATACCGCAGCGGCTGACATCGTAGACCGCGCGGCGTTTGAGAGGACGCCGCTTGATAAAGTCGAGGAGGAACTCGGCGAGATCAATTTGACGGCCCCCGACGATTGCAAGGGCCTGTGGCTAGCTGGTTGGTCCGTCAGTGGGCCAACCAAAAGGATCCATGAGTTTGCGGATCTTGCCGACACATCCACGCAGGGGCTCGATCGATTGCTGATGGGCGGGGGAACGGAATGATGTCGACGTCACAATTCGACTTTGCCTATCGGTCAAGCGGCGCCAGCGATATCGGAACGGTACGCAAGCTGAATGAAGACAGTTTCGTCACCCGTGACGGGATCGGCCTATGGGCTGTGCTCGACGGCGTCGGCGGTCACGATGCAGGCGATGTGGCAAGCCGCATGTTGGCCGAGGCCCTGGCTGCGCTGCCGCCCCCGCTCGGCGGCAAAACGTTCCTCAACGACGTCGAGTACACGATCCTAGCACAGAACAAAGCCATGCTCGACCGTGTGGCGAGCGATCCAGCCCTCACCTCGATGGGCACCACCGTTGTTGCACTTCTTGCTTTCCGTGATCACGTGGCTTGCCTCTGGGTCGGCGACAGCCGCTGCTACCGTCTCCGCGGCGAGAGCTTTGAGCAGATCTCGAATGATCACAGCCTCGTCCAGGAGCTTGTCGACGCGGGCCATATCACCGAGCACGACGCGCGGAGCCACCCGCGGCGCAACGTCGTCACGCGTGCGGTTGGTGTTGATCCTGCTTTGATGGTCGATCAGCGCCGCGAACAGGTGCTGCCCGGCGACCGGTTCTTGCTCTGCAGTGATGGCCTGACAGGGCCGTTGGAAGATGCCGAAATTGCACATATTTTGCATACCAACACCGATAGTCAGGCCGCTTCGAATACGCTCATCGCCAGGGCGTTAGAGAAGCAGGCCCGGGACAATGTGACGGTCATTGTGATTGATGCTTGAGAGCTTGTCGTAATGGACAGTATCGAACGGTTTCCATCGGGCTGCCATTTGGGTAGTCTAAAGCAGAACAGCCGCTTAGGCAGTGCGGCTGAAAGGGGATGAGATGATGCAAACTCGCATGGCATGGGTCCTTTCGAGTGCCGCAGCGGCGGCGCTGGTGGCGTCGGGTGCACTCGCGCAGGACCAGGACGCCGTCGACGATATCGTCGAGGTGTTCGACGCCAACGCGGAGGAGTACCGCGAGCTGCAAGAAAGTGGCGGCGGTGATTTGGACGCTTTTGACCAACCAGCGATTGCTGCTTGTGCGGAAGAAGGGCGCGAATGCCGCGACCTCAATCTCGATTTGATTGAGGGTGGTGACTTCGTGCCGTCGACCAAGGTCTCGCTGGCGATCCGCTTCCTTTACGACAGCGCCGAGGTCGCCGAGGATTCGGTGCCCGTTCTCGCCACCTTGTGCGCAGCGGTTCAGGAGCGTCCAGATTTCGAGGTCACGCTTGAGGCGCATACCGATGCGAAGGGCACCGATGCTTACAATATGAGCCTATCGTCCCGCCGCGCAGACACGTTGCGGACCTATCTCGTCGGCACCTGTGAGGTCAAAGAGGACCGGATCAAGACCCGGCCGCTGGGCGAGCGGATGCTTGATCGGAACTATGGCGACTACGCGCCAGAGCAGCGCCGGGTGCTCGTTTACGCCCAGCCGCGGGAAGCCTGATGCCTCCCGCCGCGCGCATGGGCGATATGCATGTCTGTCCGATGGTGACAGGCGTCGTTCCGCATGTCGGCGGGCCGATTGCGAAAGGCCTGCCCACGGTGCTGATCGCCAAAATGCCAGCTGCGCGCGCCACCGACATGGCTATCTGCGTTGGGCCGCCGGACGTGATCGCCAAGGGTTCGGCCACCGTGTTGATCGGAAAAATGCCCGCCGCTCGGATGGGTGACACCACGGCCCATGGCGGCACCATCACCCTTGGCGCCCCCACCGTCATGATCGGCGGCTAACTACGTATTTGCGACAAGATTGATTGTGCGATTTAACTCCAGGGCCTGGGTGGATTCAAATCTGAAGTGCGAAATCTGAGGCGTTATGTTGCTTTGGTGGATTCCAGTCTGAAGCATGTTTCTTTGGGGGCGCAGGTCGAGGAAGGATCGCTGACGGCGCTTCGGGCGACTGGCGTGCTCGGATTATCCGTGCGATAGTACACCGCGGTTATAGAAGCGAATTCTCGAAGAAGGCCCTTCGGGTCTCGCGCATGAGCTTAGCGGTCACCCGTGCTTCCATCATCGTCGAGAACAAAAGGCTCTTCGCCGTCCTACGCGCTACATGAAGGAACAGCAGGACCGGAGATCCGGAAGCCCACGATCAAGCGCTCCAACCGCAAGCATGGCTCCGCCAAGACCGAAAACACAAGCCTGGCATTACTCCGGGAACGTTGGGAAAGAAGCGGACAGGCTCAACAGGTGCTGAGCCTGTCATCATCTAACTATTAATCTTCAATACGCTCGAGCACTTCTGGCAGGAATGAACCATATTGCAGCTCTGTGCCGTCGAACCAAACACACCATACTTCATACGGTTGATCTGGATAGTCCGGGTTTGGATGATAGCTGGGGTTTTCGATGGTCATGTTTAGGCCACCGGATTTGAGGCGAACGATTCCGCCGATCTGAAAGTCTTTCATTGGACTCCTTGGTTCAAAAGGCTCAGCCTGATTGCTCAGCCTCGAACTGAAATCGTTGCAAAAACAGAGCCAACGGCCTCCCTCGGAGCGCGGCTACCGCAGCGGTCTATCCTCTAGCCGCGGACAGTATCTGGAGGGCCTCTTGCAAGGTGCATCGGCTCAGCCCGCCGCGACGTTTCCCTGAATGAGTTGCACGGTGAAGGACGTGAAAACGAAGCTGCCGAACAGCGTCAAGACGGCACCGAGCGCTAACACGGCAGCGCCCGCCCAGCGGATTGCTGGCCTATCCGCATAGCGCGTCCGGAAATAGAGCTCCGCCATCGCCAGCGGCACCAGGAAACATCCCCATACCCAAAATTGGAAGAACCACCCATCGAACGCCACCTCGGCCCCTAAACTGCGTGCAATGAGGAAATAGCCAAAGCCGCCAATGCGCAGGAACCATTGCGCGTTGGAGACAAGATAAAGACGAATGGCCCATCGTTCGTGGTCGTCGAAACGCTTATAAATCGCGGCGGGAACAGCCAGTGCGGCAAATGTCAGTATCAAGAGGCCGTTCACGCTGGTCCCAAGCTCACTGGTGCTTGTCGGCTGCGATCCGCGCGCC
>JBCDLG010000068.1:0-16355 GCA_038745625.1 Pseudomonadota bacterium
CGGAGCGGCATTCTCTGGCTCCGAGCGGGCCGCATTGTCCGAAGCTAGAGCCTGCGGTGCAGGCTCTTCGGCCTTAAAAGCGCGGCCCAACCCGAACGTCGCGCCCGCGTCATGCAGCTCCGCCGCTTCACTCCGATCTTTGACATCAGCGACCAGCACTGGCGCGCCAAACTTCTTGGAGAGCTTCGTCAGCACACCCTTCTTCGGACCGTGCTTACCCATCGGCACATCAAGCGCGCTGATCCAAATCATGTTGGGAGCAAATTTCGGCGTCTTTGCCGAGGCTTCCCTCAAAAGCAGCGCAACACCCCCGCCAGCACGCTGAATATCGGTCGCTTGCGTTTCGATAGCGGTGGACTTTTTCTCTGCACCGGGATCAAGCGCGACAAGCAGCGCGCCTTTTGGCAGGTTGTGGTTGCGGACCGCTTTGCCCACTGCACTGGCTAACGTGCCAGCTGGAACGTTGAGGCCCGCGGTATCGATGACAGCAAAAGGACCACGCTGCGATTTGTCAGCCAACATCGCGGCGAGACGCGCCGCGCCCTGATCAACCGCGTCGCGCACCTCGTCGACGGACGAGCCGCAATGGCGAAGATCAATCTCAAAGCCGGTGCTCACCTCGTCAGCAAGGCGCACCACCGGGTCGGCGGGCGCTGCTTTGGTCATCATCTCGGCGACGGGCTGCGCCTCGGCAGGATCGCGACCAGCAGCAAAGCTCGCAGCCGCTGGAGCGGGCGCCGCGCGCAGGCCTTGTACTTCCGACATGGTCGCGTCGAGCCGCATCAGGATACCGTCATGATCGACCTGGCGACGGCCGGTCAAGCGGAACGAGACATCGTGGGTCGTGAGCGCGACATCAAACGGACCCGAGACCGGATCGCCGCCGCCCAGCACCTGGTCGTCAAACAAAGCGAGCGCCTCGGCAGACAAACGGCCACGCAAGCCCTCCGGCGTCAGCTCGATCGAGGTCTCCGCCCCGCACGCATCGAGAATGGTCTGGCCCGCCCGCACCTCGGGCTGCGCCAGCGCGTCCCAGACATACTCATCCTCAGCCACCTCCAGCATTGGACCGCCAGCGCTGTCCTGGCTCCAATAGCTCGAGACGGGCTCGCTCGGCGCTGCGCGGTAGGCGGGCGCCGGCTCCTGATACCCAGCCTCAGGATCCGCCGCTGGCTCGACCGGAGCACTGACGGTTTGGTCGTGATCAGCCAACACCGGTTGTTGCCTGGCCGGCACCTCCTCATCGTCAGAAAAAAGCGATGTACCCCGATCAAAAGCGGGATCCGTTGCGGGCGCTTTCATTCTCGGTGCAAAGGCCAAGGACATGTCTTCGCCAACAAAGGGCGCAGACAGGGTCGAGATGAGGACGCCGATGGTCATGATGGCGATCGGCGCGGCTGTGGCCCCAAAGCCGTCGAGGAACTGCACCGCGGTGGGCGTCATCAGCATCGTGGCGAGGAACGCCATGATCAGGCTGAAGCCCAAAATCCCGTTGCCACGGGGGTCCTGCTGGATCGCGAAAAAGAGAAGAGCGATGGCGAGGATGTTAACGGCTACCGCCGCGTAAGACGCCTCGGCAGCGAAATCGGCGCCGCCCGCGGTGAGACCAGCGAGGGCGATTAGGGTCACGATGGCGATCGCTGAGATCACGGCGACGATGCGGTTGCCCTGCGCGGTGTGCAGCACCGCGTTCACGAACAAAAGGAGCGCTGATGCCGTCAGTGCCGAGGCAAGCACCACCGTGCCATCGGTCAGAAAATCGAGACGGCCATAGAGAATGGCCTGCGAACCAGCGACCGATGCGAGCAGCAACATACCGGTGAAGGCGGTGCCCGACCGGCGCATCAAGCTGACGATCAGAAGCGCCAGGACACCCAAGCCAAGGCCACCGAGCGTCAGGCTTTGCAGCATGCCGACATCGCTCGGCGCCATCATCGATTGGACGCTCAACGCCTGCTTGTAGTCCGCAAAAGAGAAAGCGTCGCTCAACCCGCTCATGCCTATTCCCACCTGGCTCACCCGGTAGGAGAGTTGAGCGGAAAGCCGCAAAAACGCAAGGATCGTGGTGAAGTCTTGTTAACGGCAGCGTGGTCAGCCAGCGCGGATCGCGGCTTTGATGGCTTCCAGATCATACTCGATTTCGTCATAGATCTCTGGCTGTCCGAAGAGCGCCTCATTGGCGAAAGGCAGCGCGGGGCGCTGTCCCGTCACCTCTTGGACCACGTTGGGGAACTTGGCCGCGTGCGCCGTCGCTAAGGTCACGAGCGGCCCCGCAAGGCCGCCCTCGCGCGCAAGCCGGGAGGCATGAAGACCGATCGCGGTGTGCGGATCCAGGATCATGCCGGTTGCCTCCTGCGCGCGTTTCATCTCAGACGCGATCTCCCCCGCCCCTGCCCGCGCGGAGGAAAACTCTTCCCGCATCATCGCAAGGAGCTCGCTGGAAAGTGAAAACGATCCCGTCGTCTTCAGGCTCTCCATCAGACCGCGGGTTAGCGCGTCGTCACGGCCAGACGCCTCGAAGATCAACCGCTCAAAATTGCTTGCCACCTCGATGTCCATCGATGGCGCCTCGGTCGGGGTGATACCGCGCTTCTTGTAGTCACCGGTCTTCAGAGCGCGATCGAGGATGTCGTTCTCATTCACCGCCACAATGAATTGGCCGATGGGCGCGCCAAGACGTTTGGCAACATAACCAGCGAAGACGTCGCCGAAATTCCCCGTCGGCACACTGAAATGCACCGGGCCACCCTGATCAAGCGCGAGGCTCGCCGTCACGTAGTAGGTGACTTGCGCAGCAATCCTCGCCCAGTTGATAGAGTTCACGCCGCCAAGCGATACCTCCTCCGTAAAAGGACGATCTGCAAAGAGCGCTTTAACCGCCGATTGGCAATCATCGAAAGTTCCGTGTACCGCTAAATTGAGAACGTTATCGGCGCCGCTGGTGGTCATGAACCGGCGCTGCACCTCCGAGATCCGGTTGTGCGGATGAAGGCTGACGATCCGCAGGTTCTCCCTCGCCGCAAGGGCGGAGACTGCCGCGCCGCCCGTGTCGCCGGAGGTCGCAACGATGACGGTCATCTTGCCGCCGCGCTGGGTCAAATCTCGCTCAAACAGGCGAGCGATGAGCTGCATCGCGACGTCTTTGAACGCCAGCGTCGGCCCGTGGAAAAGCTCAAGCAGATGATCCTCGCCCCACAGCGGCACGACCGGGCACACCTCATCATGGCGGAACTTGGCATAGGCGGCGGATGTGAGATCCTCCGCCTCCGCCATGGTCATGCTGTCGCCAGCGAAGAGCTTGAGGATCGTCGCCGAGACCTCGGCGAACGGCTTGCCGCGCAGGGCGTCCATGTCGAGCGGCGCAAGCCAGTCTTTCGGCACATAGAGACCGCCGTCAGGCGCCAGCGCCTGGGTCAGCACATCCGGAAAGTCCGCCTCAGGCGATTGTCCGCGGGTCGAGATGTAACGCATGGCGGGACCGCCTCCTCTCAAGCAGCGCCCCGCCTAAGACGGGATCGCGCGTGAGCCAAGCACAGACTGGATAGCTAACGCGCCTCGCACATCAAAAAGAGGTCGTCCGCGCCGGTCCCGATGAGGGTCGTTGACCCCACCGTCGTGGCCACGGTGGCGCCGGACAGCAACCGGCCCGCCTCCTGATAGACCATCGCCGTTTCACCGTCCTCGATGCGAAGCACCTGGCTTGGGGCTGAATCACGCAAGCCTTCGGTGAAGGCCTTGTACTCGAAGGGCTGCGGCACAGAGCCGATCAGCAACCGTCCGCTCTCATCAATCGAGAGATTGTTCGGGAACGAACCAAGCGGAATGCGCCCACGCGCTTCCAGCTGATCAGTCGCCGGGTCCCTTTCAAAACGGCGAATCGCCTCGGCGCGCATCTCGGCGAGGAAGACAGTGCTGCCATCATCGCTGAGCGCGATACCGTTGGGGAAGTTGAGACCCTCAGCCACGATCGACCACTCATCGCCATTGAAGTGGAAAATCTGCCCAGTCCTCAGCCCAAGGAGGAAGTCGACCTTGCCTTTGATCGACTTCCGGCCCGATGCGGTGTCGTTGGTGACGTAGAAAGAACGTGGGCCTGTGGCGACCACGTCATTGGGGCTCAAGAGCCGCGAATCACTGACCCGCTCCATCAGCCGAAGATCGCCATTTTCTTCGACCTCAAAGATCAAAACCTCGGGCCCGTCCTTGTTCACAACGAACAGGTGGCGAGAGAGAACGCCGCTCGGCAGCCGCTCCTCATAAAGCGTGATGCCCGCGGGCCGGAAAACGCCCGGGCGACCATTGGTGCGATCGCGCCAAGAGCTGTCATCAAGGGGATTGTTGAGATCAAAGCGCACAAGCGCGCCGCGTTCCGCGCCGCCGCGTTCGTCATAGACCGAGAGATAGGCAACGTTCTCGCCAGGGACGCTCTCGATATCGGACGCGCCAGTGATGCCAAAAACCGGCTTACACTGAAGACTGCTCTCGTCGGCGATCTCGTCAAATTGGTTGAAGACAAAACCCAGCCAAATCGTCGTCACAGCCAACGCAAGCGTGCCCGCTGCGACGAGGATCACCATCGGCAAGAAAAGTCGCATCAACCCCACCTAAAAACACAAGGATCACCCCGCTCCCCCTTCAAGAACCAGACCAGGCGTCTGGCAAGGGCCTTGGGGGAACGTGTTTCGTTAGAACACAGCCCAGACGGCGGCACCACCGTGGAATAACGAGCTTCGCGCAATTCGTAAGAAAGGTTGCCGGTCGGCGCACCCACGCCTTGCTTTCGCCGCCCTCCTCCGCTAGCGGCCCCGTTCTTCTGAGTTTTTTGCCGGCGGCATCCGATGAAAAAAGACACGCATCCCGACTATCACTTCATCACGGTGAACCTCACCGATGGTACGTCCTTCCAGACCCGTTCGACCTACGGCTCAGAGGGCGCGGTTCTGAACCTCGATATCGATCCGTCCTCGCATCCGGCGTGGACCGGTGGCCCGCAGAAGATCTCTGACAAAGGCCGCGTCTCGAAGTTCAAGAACAAATTCGGCAATTTCGGCCTCTAAGAGCGACCTATGGCGGGCGCTGGACCCAGGCCCGCAACCCTGCGCACAGCCTTTGCGATTGCCTGGCCCGCGAGCCTCGCGGCCATCATCACCCCCGTATTAGGGCTTATCGACATTGCCGTTCTCGGCCGCGGCGCCGATGCGGTCGCGCTAGCGGGCGCGTCGCTTGGCGGCGCAGTGATCTCTGTTCTCTATTGGAGCTTTGGCTTTCTAAGGATGAGCCTTTCGGGGCTCTCGGCCCAGGCACTTGGGAGCAAGGACGAGGTCCAGCTGCGAGCCTATCTCCTGCAAGGGCTGGGGATCGGGTTCACTGTTGGCTTTGTGATCTTGATCCTGGCCAGTCCGATCATCGCCGCTGGACATATGCTGCTGGTCGAAACCTCCGAGGCATCCGAGGAGGCAGGACGCGCGATGGAGACCTATTTGCGGGTGCGCCTGCTTGCGGCGCCCGCGGTCATCGCCACGACAGCCGTCCTCGGCTGGCTCACAGGCCAAGGTCGAACGGGCCTTCTGATGGCGATCACGACGGCGATCGCGGTGATCAATGCTTTCCTCTCGGTCCTGTTCGTTCTGCGAATGGATCAAGGCATTGCTGGCCTCGCGGCGGCGACGGCTCTCGCCGAGGTGGCAGGCCTGGCCCTCGGCGGACTGGCCGTCTTGTGGGTCACCCATCAGCGCGGCGGTATCAGGCGGCACTGGAGTCTCGCCCGCGCGCGAATGGGTCTTGGCGCCACCATGTCGCTGAACCGAGACATCTTCATCCGCACATTCCTTATCGATATCGTGCTTTTGAGTTTCGCCCGTCTCGGCGCGGGATTTGGTGATCTCACGGTCGCCGCCAACCATGTTCTCCTCAACCTCATTCTCTCGGTGACCCTGCTTCTCGATGGGCCGGCGATTGCGGCTGAAACCTTTGTCGGTCAGGCCTCTGGCGCCAGGCAGAACAAAGCGGCGCTGTTCGACGCCGCCTGGCGAGAGACGGCCAAGATCATCGCTGCCGAAGCCCTTTTTCTCTTCCTCTGCCTGGCTGTCTTCAGCTCTGCTGTGTTGCGCGTCATCGTCGGCGACGGCCCCGACAGCGCGGTGGTCATCGCCGAGGCACAACGCTTCATACCCTGGGCGATTTTCATGCCTCTCGCCGTGGCCGCCGCTTATCAGCTCGACGGCGTTTTTATTGGAGCCACGCGGGCCGATAAGCTGCGCGACACCATGGCGATGTCCGCGCTTGTTTTTGGCGCGGTCGCCGCTCTGTCGATGCCGCTGATTGGCAATCATGGCCTGTGGATGGCTTTGCTCATCTTCATGCTGATGCGCGGCGCTTTGCTCCTTCACGCATGGCCCGTCGTGAAGGCGGCCGTGCTGGGCCACAGCGTCGGCATGCCGCCCTCCCGCGCAGCCCAAGACTTGCCTAAGTGACCGGAAACGCTGAAAGCTGACGCCGTGGCAAATCCGTTCAACTACCTCGCGAACCCGGCCAATTTCCTGCGGGTGACGCGGCCGATGATCCCATGGCTGGGGCTCGCAGCTGGGTGTTTGCTCCTCTCCGGCGTGATTGTTGGTCTCTTCGCCTCCCCGCCTGATTTCCGGCAGGGCGAGAGTGTGCGGATCATGTATGTCCACGTCCCCGCGGCCTGGATGGCGCTTCAGACCTATGCGCTGATCGCGGGAGCCAGCCTGGTCGGCTTTATCTGGCGCCACCGCGTCGCCGATATCGCCGCGCGGGAAGCGGCGCCCTTTGGCTTTGCCTTCACGGTCCTCGCGATCATCACCGGGGCGCTCTGGGGCAAAGTCACATGGGGCGTTTTTTGGGATTGGGACCCGCGCATGACCTCCATGCTGGTCCTGGTCTTTCTCTATATGGGTTACATCGCTCTGTGGCAGGTCATCGAGAACGAATGGACCGCCGCCAGAAGCGCCGCGATCCTTGCTATGCTCGGCGCCGTCAACCTGCCGATCATCAAGTTCTCCGTCGATTGGTGGGACAGCCTCCATCAAAAGGCGACGGTGATCCGCGACGGCGGGCCAGCCATGCCCGCCTCGATGCTCGTCCCCCTGATGCTGATGGCGTTTGGCTATATCGCGCTCTTCGGCTTTGTCTTTTTGATGCGTATGCACACAGTGTTGGCCGCGAAGAAACAGAAACCAGCGCCTACACCGTCGAGTGCGGTGCTGGATGAGGCGCCCGCCGAATGACGCCGGAGATGGGCCCCTTTATCGCCGCCGCGTGGCTGATCTCCGCTGTCACCTTAGGCGGGCTGACAGCCTGGGCGCTTTGGGGCTACCAGCGGAGAGGCCGATGAGCGCGCCAAGCCCCTATGAACGGCGACGCCGACGCGGTTTGTTCCTGACACTGATCGTTCCGGCCTTTGCGGGCTCGGTCGGACTTGCGCTGTTCGCGATCTCCCAGACCCAAGTCTACGCTTATGCGCCCTCCACCCTCCCCAGTTTCGATGAGCTCGCTGGCCGGGAGGTTCGGCTTGCAGGGCTTGTGGCCGAAGGCACCCTGGCGAGAGGCGAGGACGGCGTGGCCCGCTTCACTGTCACCGATGGCGTGGCCTGGGTGCGCGTGGCCTATGAAGGCATCCTCCCCGCATTGGTCGCTGAGAATGACGGCGTCATCGCCCAAGGCCGCCTCACGGCTGATGGCCTCTTCCGCGCCGAAAATGTGCTGGCCCGCCACGACGAAAACTACGAAGCTCCCGAAGTGATGAAAGCGCTCGAAGAAGCGCAAGGAGACGTCCGCTGAGTTCTGAAGCCCCCGTACTCGTCCGCATGCCGCGGTTCTGGAACCTTTTTGGTGCGCAGACCCTCGGCGCGTTTGCCGACAATTGCCTTCGCAACGCGACGATTGTTGCGATTTTCGCGGCCGCCGGTGCCGCCAGCAAAGATACGCCGTTCTACTTCTTTGGTGGTCTCGCCGAAGAGGCGCCCGCCATCGTGTCGATGGGCTTTACCATTCCGATCTTCATGTTCGCGATGGTGTCAGGGCAGTTCGCCGACCGCATGCCGCGGCATATCATGGCCCGCAGACTGAAATTCCTTGAGCTGATTTTGATGGCCCTCGCGGCGCTTTGGTTTTTTCTGGGTCAGGCCCTACCGCTTGTCCTGACTCTGGCCCTGATGGGTGCACAGACAGCCTTCTTCCAGCCCGTGCGTTTTGCTCTCATGCCGCAATACTTCCCGGCGGAACGGCTGGCGCGCGCCAATGGGATTATGCAGGCAGGTACCTTCATAGCGATCGTGACAGGCCTCGGGCTCGGCGGATATTTTGTCGAAGCGGGTAATGGCCGCTTCATTGTCTCGGCGATGTTGATCGGCGCAGCGGCGATCGGCGCCTTTCTCTCGACGTTCTTGCCGGAGGCGCCGCCGCCAGGCCGCGAGCCAGTGGACTGGAACATCCCCAAGATCGCCTATCGCTATGTCAACGAAGCGGCGAAGGTCCCAGGCGTTCTGTGGCCCATTTTGGCGAACGGCTATTTCTGGATGATCGGCGCCATGGTGTTGGCGAACATGCCGATCTTTATGCGCGATCACCTGGGCGGAACGGGGCAGGACTATTCTCTCCTCAATGCCGTGTTCGCCCTTGGCGCGGGGATCGGATCGATCATTGCGGGAATTCTCGCGTCGCGCCTCAAAGAGCCCAAAGTGATGAGCGCCATCGCCCTTCTGATTGGTGGTCTCATGCTGGTGATCGTCTATGTCCTGACCCGCGTGCCGCTTGAGGGACCGTTCGATTTCTTCGGCGCCCAAGGCCTGCCGCTCATCATCCTGTTTGTGATGGCATCGGCCGCGAATGGCGTCTTCTCCATTCCGATGCTGGCGAGTTATCAGGCGAACGCACCCAAGAAGATCAGTGCACGCATTATGGGCGTCGCGAATATGACCAACGGGTTGCTGGCCACCATCGGCGCCATTC
Source organism: Pseudomonadota bacterium (assembly GCA_038745625.1). GTDB lineage: Bacteria > Pseudomonadota > Alphaproteobacteria > Caulobacterales > Parvularculaceae > Parvularcula. Next base: position 8,974 of record JBCDLG010000068.1, read on the forward strand.
TCGCCTCACTCTTCCGGCAGATCGGCGCGGACCCCGCGGAGATCATCCTGATCATCGCGCTGATGCAGTTCCTCGTCTTCTTGATCATGTATCGCCGGTACCAGATCTTCAAAGCCGCAGGTTCGGCCCAGACGCCATAAAAAAGCCGCGGACGGCGCCGCGGCTTTCTGAGGATCGTCCTAGCGCCCGCGGTTGGGATCGGTCGGATTGCCGTCGACCGAGCTCCAAAGCGACGCACACGGAATGCGGCGCGTGTCGCAGCGATCGCGATACTTCTCCGCGATCTCGGTCACCTCAGAGAAGAGGCCTTTGTCCAGCGTGATCGGCTCCAGACCCAGTTCGATGAAGTTCTGGTTCTCGACATGCAGATCGTTCTCATCCGCCTCGTTGCGAGGGTTGTCGACCTGGTCGATCTCCGCCCCCGTCATATCCGCGATCATCTTCGCAAGATCGCGAACGCGGTGGGTCTCGACCATCTGATTCATGATGTGCACCCGGTCGCCGCGCGACGGCGGGTTCAGGATCGCCAGCTCAACACAGCGGCAGGTGTCCTGGATGTGAATGAAGGCGCGGGTCTGGCCGCCTGTGCCATGGACCGTCAGCGGGTAGCCGATCGCGGCCTGCATCAAGAAACGGTTGAGCACCGTGCCGTAGTCACCGTCATAGTCGAAGCGGTTGATGAGCGCCTCGTCCTTTTTGGTCTCTTCGGTCTGCGTACCCCAAACAATGCCTTGGTGCAGGTCAGTGATCCGAAGACTGTCATTCTTCGCGTAATATTGGAAGAAGAGCGCGTCCTGGGTCTTGGTCATATGGTAGATCGAGCCAGGATTAGCCGGGTACAGAATTTCCTGCTCGACTTCACCATTGACACCAGCATCGACCTTTACCGTGAGGTAACCCTCTGGGATCTTCATGCCCGCCGTGCCGTAACCGTAAACACCCATGGTGCCGAGATGGACGACATGGATGTCGAGGCCTGACTCAACAATGGCCGCCAGCATGTTGTGGGTCGCGTTGAGGTTGTTATCGACGGTGTAGCGCTTGTGCTTCGCCGTTTTCATTGAATAGGGCGCCGCGCGCTGTTCAGCAAAATGAACGATCGCTTCGGGTTCAAACGAAACGATCAGGTCACGGAAGGCATCGTAGTCTTTGGACACATCGAGAATACGGCTCTCGATCTTATTGTTCGACACACGCTCCCATGTGGCCAGCCGATCAGACAAAGACGCGATGGGGGTCAGCGATTGCACCTCCAGCTCCACGTCAATCATACGGCGAGAGAGATTGTCGACGATCATCACATCGTGACCGCGGGCAGAGAGATGCAGGGCTGTCGGCCAACCGCAAAAACCGTCTCCGCCGAGGATCATCAGCTTCATGGGAGGTGCCTTTGTTTTGAGAATTTGGCTGCTCTTAAGGAACGGCGCCCCGTTGAGCAACGCCAGCGAGATACTGCCTAACAACTATGTGATAGATGACTGTTTAGTAGGCGTTTTCCCGCTTGAGCACGACCTTCACCGTGAGAAGGAGGATCCGCAGGTCAAACCAGAGCGACCAGTTTTCGATGTAGTCAAGGTCATAGCGCAAACGCGCTTCCATTAGCCCCGGCTCAGAGGTCTCGCCGCGATAGCCATTGACCTGGGCCCAGCCGGTCATGCCGGGCTTCACCCGGTGGCGGGCCGCGTAGTCCTTGATTAGCGTCGAATAATAGGCGTCGTGCTTAAGGGCATGCGGCCGCGGGCCCACCAGCGACATATCACCCTTCAAGACGTTGAAGAGCTGCGGCAATTCATCGAGCGAGGTGGCCCGCAAGAAACGGCCGACGCGGGTGATGCGTTCATCGTCACGGGTCGCTTGCTGGACATCGTCGTCGTCCTCCATCACCCGCATGGAGCGGAACTTGATGATCGGAAAGATGTCGCCAGCCATGCCCTGGCGTCGCTGCACGAAGAGGATCGGCCCCTTGCTATCGAGCTTCACCGCCAAACCGCACAGGAGCATGATCGGCGACAGGATCAAAAGAGCAACGAAAGCCAAAATGCGATCTTCCAGCATCTTGGTGAAGATGTCCCAGCCATCGATAGGGCGCCGCTGGACAAGATGCGTCGGCGTGCCGCCCACAGACGCGAGACGTCCAGAGCGCGTCACCCAAAGCGGGTGCGGCGCCAGGCTGACATTGATCGGAAGCTGGCGAAGCTGATCCAGCAGCCCGTCGAGATTGCCTTCCTCGCCGTCCCCTTGCGGGCAAACGACGATATCGTCGACCAGCCCCTCCTCAACCAGGTCCTTGAGAGCGCTGAACTCCTTGGTGTCGCCTGACTCGAGCGACGCGGTCTCAAAGCGGCTGACGACTTCGATGCTCGGATTGGCGAACTGGTCGCTACCGGAGAGAACGGCCGTGCGCTGCTCGGTGCCGATCATGGCGACGCGGCGACAGAGGAGCCCGCCATCGGTCGAAAGATGCGTGAGGGTCCGCGCCACGATATAGCGCAGTCCGATGATGCCCGCTGACGCGATCACACCCCAGGCCAGGAGCCAGCCGCGGCTCAACAGCTGCGTCAGCCCCAGGGAATAGCACGCCGCAATAAAGCTCAACAAGATCAAAGCCCAACGGAAGATCAGGCCCCGGGTCGTCTGCCAAGCGTTGAGCAGCTCATCAAACCGGAAATAACCGCCCTGCCGCAGCGCCTCAACATAGATCAGACTCGTCAAAAAGCCCGCCGAGGTCAGGACCATCGCGTTGGTCGCCATCAAAAAGCCATCGGGCAGCGTCGTCAGGGTGGCAAACGGCGTTGCCGCTGCTGCCGCCAGGGTGATCACCGTGACATGCAACCACGCGACGATATCGGAGCACACCTCGCGTGAGATGCCGCGGCGCTTGCGCCGGGAGGTGCTCTCCATCCGATGACGAGCGGTTGTCGACATAGATCCTCTGCTGACCTTTCAGGCCGATCGAGGCCCACCAGACGCACTTGATTGTAAAATCAACCCTACCGAAAACCTCTTTCGGTGCCGTTTAGCGCCGTTTGTCCGAACCGATCGAACACGCATTCTTTCGAAAACGCATTCTCGAGAGCGGGTCAAGCCGCCAGCTGGTGCGCGCATCCCAGATCAGCCCGTCAGCTTCCCGACCCGACCCAAGCCAACGAGAATTTGGAAGAATTTTCAACATGTTTTGACTGTTTATCGCAGCTGCACAATTCCCGGTGTTATGGCTTGGCTTAACGCTTTGGTCTCAGAGGTCTCGGGAAGCTGCCCTGCGCTGTTTGTCACGGGCCTCGGCCCCCTCTATGGCGCCGGGATTGTTCACGACTGATGGGGCCCCATGACCACATACCAAGACGCGATGATCGCCGCGGCGGTTGAAGCCAGCCGCCTGATCCTCGCCATCTATCGCGACGACACTGGCCACCGGACGAAAGCAGATGGCTCGCCGGTCACACTGGCCGATGAACAAGGTGAGGCTGCGACTCTTGCCGTGTTGCGCGATGCTCATCCAACCGTCCCCATCCTAGCCGAAGAGTCCGTCGCAGCCGGCGATGTCCCAGACGTCGGCGACCAATTCTTCCTGGTGGACCCCCTCGACGGCACCAAAGAGTTTGTGACCGGTACCGACGAATTCACCGTCAACATTGCTTTCATCAAAGACGGCGCACCCGTGCTCGGTGTGGTGACAACCCCAGCGGTCGGTATGCTTTATGTGGGCGACATCGAGACCGGTGCTTATCGGCAAGCTTATGACTTCAAGACGGGAACACCAACAGGAGAGCCCGAGATAATCCGCGTCCGTACCGTACCAGAAACCGGCGCGATTGCGATGACCAGCCGCTCCCACGGCTCACCGGAGACCGCGGCGCTCCTACGCAAACTCGGCGCCGTCGATGTCCTCGCTGCGGGATCATCCCTTAAGTTCTGCGCCATCGCCGAGGGCCGTGCCGACCTCTACCCGCGCCTGGGCCGAACCATGGAGTGGGACACGGGGGCCGCGCATGCGGTGCTGAAAGCCGCAGGCGGCGAAGTCTACACTTTCGAGGGCGGTGAGCGCGGTGCGCCTCTCGCCTACGGCAAGAAGGAGCGCGGCTTCGACAATCCGCACTTCCTCGCCATCGGCACCGATCGGTGACCTCGCGGGAAGACTTCGTTCGTCAGGAGGCGGCGCGTCTGGGATTTGACGCCTGCGGCATCACTGGCGCGAAGCTTCCCGAGGCCGTCGGCGGCCACCTCGATGAGGCGCTGAGCCTTGGCCATCATGGGACCATGGACTGGCTCGAGAACCGCTCGGACGAGCGCGCCCAGCCGCAATCGCTCTGGGATGGTGCGCGCTCCGTGGTGATGTTGGGGATGAGCTACGGCCCCCAGAAGAACCCACTCGACCGGCTCGCTCTCACGACGATCGGCAACATCTCTGTTTATGCTCAGGGTGATGATTATCACGACGTGGTGAAAAAACGCCTCAAACGGCTGGGGCGCCTTTTGGGCGAGACGTTTGATTGCCAGCTCAAAGTGTTCGTCGACACTGCCCCAGTGGCAGAGAAACCCCTCGGCCAGCAGGCTGGGATCGGCTGGCAAGGCAAACATACCAATCTCGTCAGCCGCACCCACGGCTCCTGGCTGTTCCTGGGTGCTATCTACATGGGTATTGATCTAGATACTGATGATAAAGAGGATGATCATTGCGGGTCATGCCGGGCCTGCCTCGACATCTGTCCCACCGATGCCTTTCCGGCGCCTTACAAGCTCGATGCGCGGCGATGCATCAGCTATTTGACGATTGAACATAAAGGCCCAGTCCCTGAAGAGTTCCGACGGCCGATGGGCAACCGGATCTATGGCTGTGATGATTGCCTTGCCGCCTGCCCGTGGAACAAGTTTGCGGAAGAGGCACGCGAAACTGCGTTTCATGCCCGCGAGGAGCTGCAAAACCCTCCGCTAACGGAACTCGCTAATCTGACGGACACGACGTTCCGGGCCCTGTTTCGCAAATCGCCGATCAAGCGGATCGGGCGCGACCGGTTTGTTCGCAACGTCGCGATCGCCATCGGGAACAGTGGCGACCCAGCGATGCGGAAGGCACTCAAACCTTTGCTCACCGATGACAATGACGATGTCAGAGACGCCGCGCAGTGGGCAGCCCAGGAGCTTGCTCAGAGGTGACGGCGACGGAGGCGCGCGGCTGAATCGACCAACACTGCGGCCGACAATCCGAACAGCAAAAGGCCATTGAGGGAAGCAAAGCCGGGCAAGAGCCGCCAGGGCTGCGGCGCGAGCACGTCACCGAAACCAAGCGTCGTATACGTTGTCAGGGCGAAATAGAGGCCGCTTTCCCAGGTGAGGCTGACCTCGGTGGCCAAGAAGACAGCCGCCCATACAGCCACCGAAGCCGTATGCGCTGCAATCAGTCCAAGGCCGACCAGGGACAGTTTGATCACGTCAAGGATGTCCGAGCCAAATCCATGTCGGCTTGTCCCGACGGCAGCGACACCGCGCAGAACAATAATCGTCAGGGCATGGATGAAAAGCGTTGCGGTGACCGTCGCTCCGGCCACGACAAATTGACTTGTCACTGGATCAGACATGCTAGCCCCGATATCTCCCACTGGGGAAAGACCATACCGGAGCCGTGCGTGGTTGAGAAGCGATGGGCCTTAACGAGGGCTAACGCGGTGCAAGCACCATCATCATTTGGCGGCCTTCAAGTTTCGGCATCGCCTCGACCTTGGTCGACTCTTCAAAGTCCTCACGGACGCGGTTCAGAAGCTCCATACCGCGTTCCTGGTGGGCCATCTCCCGGCCACGGAAGCGCAAGGTGACTTTAACCTTGTCCCCACCTTCGAAGAAGCGACGCATGGCCTTGGTTTTCACCTCGTAGTCATGCTGGTCGATATTCGGACGCATCTTGATCTCTTTGATCTCGACGATCTTCTGCTTCTTCTTGGCTTCCGCTTTTTTCTTTTGCTGTTGGTATTTGTGCTTGCCCCAATCCATCAGCTTGCAGACGGGGATGTCGCCGTTGTTGACCTCAACGAGGTCGAGACCAGCGCGCGCAGCCATTTCCATGCCTTGCTCGGGGGTGATCGGGCCCTGTTTTTCGCCATTCTCGTCAATGACGAGGATCTTCGGGGCGCGAATGCCTTCGTTCATTCTCGGTCCCGTGGGTTTTGGCGGGGCCGTGTTCATGGGTCTGCGTGCGATTGTGCGGTCTCCTTACATAGCTAACACGGCGCGACTCTGCGCTCAGGCTAGATAAGGAATCCTTGCGAACCGTTCAATCAAAACCGTGACAAAGACTTCAGGCGCGGCTGCGGCCTCGTTGCGCAGCGGCTGTGCGGATCAGGCCCATGCTGCGGAGCATCCCGACCACCATGTCCGGTGAGACATTCCGGAGATTGGATGCGGTCAGTTTCACCACATCGCGGCCGTAAAGCGCGTCGGTCTGCACATCCTCAGAGGTTGGCAACAGGATCACGCCGCGGGTGCCAACGGCAGCCACAAGATGCAGCTCATCGCTCGGACCGCCCAGGAAGAAGGTCGCATCCCGCGCAAGAACGCTGACCTGCGCCGCGTCCGCTTTGCCGGAGAGATCAACAGCCGCACGGCCGCCATCACCGGACATTTCCGCCGCTGTCTGCATCACGTCATAGGCGTAGGTCGAAAGATCATCACCGCCGACGATCACCGGTGTAATGCCCTGGCGGGCCATCACCGACGCGACAGCGCCATAATTCTCCGCAGGCCAGCGATGCGCTGGGTTCGCCGCCGGGATGAACAGCGCATAGGCGCCCGAAAGGCCAAACCAGCTCGGATCGAGATTGGCCGAGCCATTCTCCGGATTGTTCGCCCAACGCAGGTCGGGAAGCCGCTGTTCAAGCTCGAGACCAGCGTCTGCCAGCAGCTTGCGCATACCGGCACCAGCCAACGGGCTCGGCTTCATCGACGTCGATTTGCCTGAGAGCTTACGCTTAGGACCGACCCAGGTCGGCGCGCGGAAGCCTTTGAGCGACGCACGCAGGTCCATGCTGTCGCGTGTGCCATCGAGGTCATAGGCGACCTGGTAGCCAATCTTCTTCAGCTGACCGGTGAACTCGCGCTTGTCCTGCGGCGTGTTGAGGGGGCGCGTCGCCACGACCCGGTCGAAATAGGGTGAACATTTGGCCAGCCGCTGCAGGTTCGGGCTCGTCACCAGGTCGATCGTCGCGCCTTGGTGCGCGCGCCGGATCGCTGCGAAGGCTGGCTCAGCTTCAACAAAGGGACGCAAACCGTCCCGTTTCACCACCAGCACCTTTGGTCCGCGTTGTGCCATCCCCCTAAGCCTCGCTTTCGTGCTGCATGATTAGATCCCGATAAATCATCAAGGTCGATGCCACCATGGCGTCCACCGTGAA
>JBCDLG010000069.1:0-15987 GCA_038745625.1 Pseudomonadota bacterium
GCTCGAATTTCAGCTCCAGGATCTGGATGATCGGATGCAGGGTGGGATTGCCTCGGCGATGGCGATGGGCGCGCCCGCGATTGCTCCGGGCAAGTCGGTGTCGCTCTCGATGTCGGTCGCCAATTATCGCGGCGAGCAGGCTATTGCGGGCAATCTGACGGGCCAGATCGCGCGCGATGTCTACATCTCCGCCGGGATCAGCGGCAACACCGCCGATGGCGATATCGGAACCCGGGCCAGCGTGCTGTTCGGGTTTTGAGAGGGGGAGGCGAGTGTGTTCCTCTTCCATTTTCCTACACGCGCCCGGCTTGCTAAGAGGCTGGATGATGATGGCGGCGATTATCCCAAACAGAGCTTTCATGCTCTTTTATGAGGAGGCTCGTTTTGGCTGGATAAGGCCTCCCGCTGGCGGGGTGAGTTTTGGACTGTGTAACCTGTGTCTCCTACACGATGGGAGGGAAGCGTCGCTTCAGCGGGCAAGAGGGCCGTTCGCAAAGCCCTCTCTGGTCAAGCGGTAGATCAGGTGGAGGACGCGCTTGCCCTGGTATTGGCTGAGATGCGTGTCGCGGATGCGCGTGGCGCCAAGCCGCTCGATCGCGATGCGCGATCGGTAGTTGGTTTCGCCGATCTTGAACTGGACCCGGTCGTAGGACTGAAAGGCGTGGGCCAGCATCAGGCGTTTCACCTCCTGGTTGAGGCCCGTGCCCCACACTTTGCGCGCCAAGAAGGTCCAGCCCACTTCGGGATACTCGCCATCGGCGTCCTCGAAGATGCGAAACTGGCTCGATCCGACGACGGCGCGCTTGGCCTGGTCGATGACCACCAGAGCGCCAGCGTTGGCGATGGCGTCGGCGAAGAACTCGGCAAAGACCTCCTCGCGCCAACGATCGTGGATCGGATGCTGCTCCCACACGGCCGGATCGCTGGCGATGGCGAACAGCGCGTCCCAGTCGTCCTCGCGCAGGGGGCGCACAAGGACGCGTTCGCTTTCGAGGGTCGGTTGTCGGTCCATGGCAGAGGCGTGGATCGGGCGCCCCGCGCTCTAGCCGGTGACGTCGGCGATGGCGGCGATGAACTTGTCGATGTTGTCCATGGTCAATCCAGCGATGTTGATGCGACCGGATCCAGCCATGTAAATGCCGTGTTCCTCGCGAAGGCGCACGACTTGCTCCTTGGTCACAGGCAGGACCGAGAAGAGGCCGTTTTGGGTCCCCAGCGGAGTGAGATCGACGCGGCCCACCGTGCCCGCTTCGGCAAGCCGCTGGCGCACCTGGCGCATGCGCGCGCGCATCTGGTCGAGCTCATCGAGCCAGGTTTGCATCATCTTGGTGTCGCGCAGGATCAGCCGCACCGCCGCCGCGCCGTGATCGGGCGGCATCGACCAACTGGCCCGTGCCAGAGCGTTGGCGTTCGAAAAGGCGGTCTCGAGCGTTTCCGACGCGCCTTCGCCCGCCATGATGTAGAACGCCCCAACCCGGTCGCGGTACATGCCGAAGTTCTTGTCACAGCTGTAGGCGATGAAGGCTTCGGGAACCTTGGCAAGGACACTGCGCAGGCCGGCGGCGTCTTCGTCCAGGCCTTCACCAAGACCCTGATAGGCGGTGTCGATGATCGGGAAGATGCCGGTTTCGGCGATGGCGTCACCAATTTGAGCCCAGTCTTCAAGACTGTAATCAATGCCGGTCGGGTTGTGGCAGCAGCCGTGAAGCAGAACGCCCTCACCCGGCCCGCTGCTCTCAATCGCGGCGAGAACAGCCTCCAGATTAGCGGTGCCGTCGGGGTTGGCGTGGTCGAACGCGATGAGTTCCAGACCCAGATCATCGACGATCTGCTTGTGATTAGGCCAGCTCGGCGTGCCCATGTGAAGCCGGGTCATCCCCGCCTTCTGAGCCAGCGCCAGCGCGAGCCGAACCGCGCCAGTGCCACCGGGCGTCTGCATGCCGGCGATGCGCCCGCCCATCGTGGCGTTGTCGCCGAAGATATAGGGCATCAGCGCGTTGACAAAGCCCATATCGCCCTCCGGCCCCAGATAACTCTTGGAATCCTGAGTATCGATCAGCGCCTGCTCCGCCTGCTTGATCGCGGCAAAGACCGGTGTGGCGCCCTGACCGGTGCGATAAACACCGACGCCAAGATCGACCTTGTCAGGACGTTCGTCGGCGGCGTGGAGCTTAATCAGCGCGAGCAGCGCGTCGGGCGGTTGGGCGTCGAGTCGGTTGAGCATGCCACACGCGATGGCGCGGGCCGTCACTTCGCGCAACCGCCTTTCGTCTTGTGAACCAAGACTAAGTGTTCACGCGGCGTATCAGAACGGCAACCAGCGCTGTTTTTTGGAGAACTTCATGTAGCCCGCGTTGACGCCAAGCCGCACGCCCGCCCCCATCCGGATCGGGATCAGGACAACATCGCCGCGGCGCATATAGCTCGCGTGCAAACCTCCGACGAGATAGGCCTGCCCCTCGCCCGCCGGGTAGCGCTTGAAGAGGTCTTCGCTGTCGTAGAGATTATAGACAAGAACAAAGGTGTTCGCCGCGTTGGCGCCCGCGTCGAACCCAACCGAAGGGCCGGTCCAGTAGACCTTGCGATCGCCTTCGACCTTGTGATGCAACGTGCCCGACCCGTAACGCGCGCCGAAGATGAAGGCTCCGCCCGCTTCGCGCCCGACGATGTAGCCGTTGGGCTGACCTTCCTTCTTCAAAAGGTCTTCGATGAGCTTGGCAAGACCCTTGGCGCCCTTGCCAAAGACCCCTTCGGCGGCGCCGATCAGATCGTCCTCAGCGTAGGTGTTCTCGTTGGCGGCCATCGCTTCGGAAGTGTCGGAGACTGTGGCGACGGTTTCGCCTTCTCCAACGCTGGCGCCGCTGGCCGGGTCCACCCATTGCAGCGAGCCAGAGCCTTCGGGCGGCTCGGAATAAAGAGCGAATTCGTCGTCGAAGCCCTCGCTCTTTGGCGCCGCTATCGGATCAGGCGAGGCGGACGCACGCGGCGACGCGATGGTCTCAACGGGAATAGGATCGCTCGAAGTGGGTTGAACAGGATCGGCGGAAACGGAAGCGGACGTTTCATCACCTGGGTTGGGTATGAGGTCGGCATCGATAGCACCGTCTGTCTTGCCTTCCGCAGCAAACGCCTCATTCGGGTCAAACACCTCAAGCTCTTGCGCGGCGATCGGCCCGGCCGCCAGCGAGGCCATCGCCAAAGCGGCGAGCGCCAGCGCGAAGCGGCGGAGAGGCGTCGCCGTCCAGGCCCAAAGCGGCGGCGAAATCGGGCGCGGCGTGGCGATGTCTTTCATTGTGCAACCTTTCAAAGGCGATGGCGCGGGGTGTTCGGCAAGCACACTCCTCCCAGACCGGCGCGGCAAGAATTCGGCGGCGAACCGAATCGAAAACGCGTTGAGGCGATGCAAACGCCGCTCTTCATTGGACGTGTCTACGGGCTGACGCGTAGCGCGTGAGCGGGGCCTGAACGGCTTTAGCGAGCTAAAATTTTGCGTGTGCCCGCTTGCCGGTATGCGTTACGGCGATTATAGCGCGCGGCTCGCAGGCATGACTGCGCTGCGGAGACGTGGGTGAGTGGCTGAAACCAGTTCCCTGCTAAGGAACCATACCTACTACGGGTATCGAGGGTTCGAATCCCTCCGTCTCCGCCACCTAGTCTCTGGTTTCCCTGTTCTCGCTGATTACACCAGTGCAATTCGCGCAGTTCTGCGCGATTGAGTGGATGAAGCGGGACTGCGGAGAGCGTGTTCCCGAGAGAAATCTCTGGCGACTTGTCCATTTTCTCTATCGTCAAATGGCGAGGTACCGGCTTGGCAATTTCCCTGTTTCTCCCTGTTTCTCCCTGTTTTTGGGCAGGCGTTCACTTGTTCATTTGATCTAGAATCGAGTTTAATGCTTTGATTTCATATGTTTATATAAGCTGAGGCGCATTTTGACCTCCATGATAAATCGTGAGAATCGATGAGAATCTTTGGGAATCCACCGATAATCAGTTGAGATACGGACCGAAATTCAAATGAACTTAGGGGGAGCCCGCGAGAAACGCTGGGAACAAGTCCAGGCTTGTTTCTGAACCCACTTCGCAGTATTCAACGAGCTCCCACCACAGAAAAAGTTTAATTAACTGTCTGTGGAGTATGGGAATGAATTCTCTAACATTTGAAAAGATTGATCCGTCGGCTATCAAGCCGAGGAAGCGCAGGTGGCGCAAGTATACGCGTGATCAGCTTAAGGCTGCCAAGCGGCTGCTTGAGCGAACCGGTGACGCCGAAATCCCGCCTTTGATCGACAAGGAAAACCGTATCGTCTTCGGCGAGGAATTCGTTCTGGCAGCCAAAGAGCTTGGGCTGCCGACGATCACCGTCGTGCGCTCAGACAGGCTGAGTCCCAATGAGTTTCGTCTCTACGCGATGAACCTGCAAAGAGTCTTCTACATGGGCGAGTTCGATGAAGCGCTTCTTGCAGAGGAACTCCGGGAACTGGAAGAGATCCTCGGAAGCGAAGCGCTAGCGGATCTCGCGTTTGAAGAGGGAGAAATGACTCGACTGCTTAAACTGGGGTCTTGTCAGACTAACGGCACCCGATTGACGATCGAGGCGGTGAAGGTAGGGCGGTTCGATGCCCAGACGTCGCAAACCGAACAGCCCGTTCAAGCGTTTCAACTCTTCACCCGAGGTCATTCGGCTTGTGGTGATGATGTATGTGAGGTTTCCCTTGAGTCTCAGGAATGTCGAAGACCTGCTGTTCGAGCGCGGGATCGACATCTGCCACGAGACGGTACGGTTCTGGTGGAACCGGTTCGGTCCGCTTTTTGCAGCCGACATCAAACGGCAGCGGGTGAACCGCATGCGCGGCTTTAGGCAGTGGCGCTGGCACCTCGACGAGATGTTCGTGACCCGGAGGGCCGCGTAGCGAACATCAATGGGGAGACCCACTACCTCTGGAGAGCTGTCGATCAAGAGGGCGAAGTTCTGGAGAGCTGCGTTACCAAGAAGCGAGATAAGAAGGCTGCTCTGCGCTTCATGAAAAGGGCGCTGAGGAACCACGGGCCAGTCGAAACCATCACCACCGATGGGCTGCCTTCCTACAGGGCGGCCATGAGTGAGCTTGGGAACCAAGATCGCCAGGAGATCGGCCGCTGGGCCAACAACCGGGTGGAGAACTCACACTTACCCTTCCGACGAAGAGAGCGCGTGATGCAGCGCTTTCGGAGGATGAAGTCTCTTCAGAAGTTCGCTTCCGTTCACGCCAACGTCCACAACCACTTCAGCTCCGACCGCCACCTCACTGACAGACAAACCTACAAAGCCACCCGCTCCGCCGCTCTGGCGGAGTGGCAATCACTCATGGCTTGATCGGAGGTGAGGGTGGGGTGCTCTATGTCTAACGGAGACGAGTTCGCGTTAGACTGACAGCACCCAAGCGGAGATCAAAACGGGGCGCCGCCGGATCATCCAATATTTGCTTTCGCCAATCAGCAAATCACTGAGTGAAGCCGCGCGCGACGAATAGATTCGGACACTACTGATAGTCTGGATAGGTTTACACACGTTTTCACTTACCGAGCCGGTTAGCTGGGCTAACTGATTTCGAAAAATTTCTTGGCGAAAATGGCAGAGTTCTGCGGTTTTTCAATTTAGTAACTGATTTGCAATCTTTTTTTCACTTGCATCTTTTTGAGTAAGGTGCATCCTTCGATTGCGGCAAGTAGGTGGGGGATCGCCTTCTTGCCAACAGGGAGGAGTCCTTTGGAACGCGATCTTGCATCGTGCGCGCGAGGGTTTGTGGCGCTTTGTTGTCTGTCGCTTTTTGCGGTTGGGCTAAGCGGCTGCACCGTCGCCCAAGAGGAACTTCGCTATCGGGTCACGGTCGTTGTCGACACGCCAAGCGGACCGGTAAGTGGCTCGTCGGTGATTGAGACGATCATCAGTCAAGAAGCTGAGATTCTTCCATCGGCAAACTACGCCAACGACCACTTAAAAGGGGAAGCGGTGGCGGTGGACTTGCCAAACGGGCAGGTCCTTTTTGCCTTGCTTTTACCAGAAGGTGGCTCGGACCCGGCTGGGTACCACTCAATGCTGATGCAGAACGCTGTTATGCGGGACCCGGAACTCAACGCGCAGTACAATGTGCGCGATAACTCTGATTGGAAGACTTTTCGACCTGCAGCCCGAGAGCTTGGCCTCACTGTGACCCTTGCGCGTTCTGACTACCCGATGCTGGTGACATTCAGCGACCTTGATGATCCGACTGCATTGGAGCTGATCAATCCGGAAAACTTGGCGGCGAGTTTTGGCGAAGGTGTATCGTTGAAGCGCATCACCGTCGCGGTGACCGATGACGCGGTGACTACCGGCATTGGGCAGCGTTTGGGGTGGCTTGGTAAGCCGTTCAAGCGAGAACTCACGACTGATGATTTCCCAAGCGGTTTCCCCGTGGGAGATCTCGACGGCCTCTTCACAAAGGGATCCTGAAATGACTCGCGATGTTTTTTTGTCTTTGCTCGCTCTCGACAGCTACAACAGAGGCTACCATGGGGGATTTAGTGCATTTTCGGAATTTGGGCCGATCGGTGAAGCCACGATCCGGGGATTCCAGCCAAGAGAGCAAGACGGCTGGCAGGACGAGTCATTCTACGCCATCGCTTACAACTGGAATGGCGAGACCATCATTTCCTACCGCGGGGCAGACTCCAACGACGGCGTTAGAGGGCCTTTGGCAGCATGACAATTTTGCGCCTCTGGCTTTTGGCGATGACGTTGCTTGCTCTCTCCGGCTGCGATGCTCTGATCGGCGTGGGAGATGCGTCGTACCGTTTTCGCATGACGGTGGAGGTAGAAACGCCCAAAGGCCTCAAACGCGGATCATCTGTGTATGAAGTGAGCGCAGGGTCCCGTACCAAAATCCTGCCTGATGCGCGTGCTTCAAAAGTTACCAGCATAGGTGAGGCAGTCGCGCTCGACATTGCGCCGGGCCGTACACTGTTTGCCTTGCTCAAAAACGGCACACCGTCTGGAACTATGGCGGAGCTATCGATGACCACGCTCGATAAGGGTTTCGGCACGTCTCATCGCGCGATGGTGAGTACGGCAGAAGAACTTGAAGCGCGCGGCGCGGGCGGTCCGCCTGCTGCTGTCGACCCGGAACACTACCCCATGCTGGTGACGTTTGGCGATCTTAAAGATCCGAGCAGCGTTGAGAAGGTTGATCCCGATGATCTCGCGGCCAGCTTTGGTGAAGGCGTAACAATCAAGCGCATCACCGTGCAGCTTACCGATGATCCGGTGACCACCGGCATTGAGAGGCGGTTGGGGTGGTTGCCGAACTACTATGACAAGATGCTCGATGGGAACCGGCTAAATCGCATCGATGCGAAGAACGGATTTGCCAACAGCCTTTCACAGGACAGTTTCGCAAAAGGTACTATACAATGAATCGTGACGTATTCCTATCGCTCCTTGCACTCGATGCATACAATCGAGGCTATAATCAGTCTGTCCTTTTAAAAACAGGCGACGATACCAATGGTCAAAACGAGGTTGGGCGGGAAATCGGGAATGCGACCATTATCGTGCAAGATATTTCGCCAGAAGCGAAAGGAGTCGACTTCTACGCCATCGCCTATGATTGGAACGGCGAGACCATCATTTCCTATCGTGGGACGGATGATACATCTCTGCTTGCTGATCCTAATTACGGCTATGGCTTGGCTGTGGGACTTTTTGACCCGCAGACTTCTCCGCAGGCATACTTAGCAAGAGAATTCTACAAGACTGTTGCCGACGCAGACCAAGATAACAATCCATTCACGTCGAATGTAGCTCTCACGGGCCATAGCTTAGGCGGCGGCCTAGCAGGACATGTTGCGAAATTATATGGGAAAAAGGGCATGTTGTTTGACAATATGCCCTTTGAATTCGCCACGGACAACGCTTACCAAGCCGCGCTCACCTTTTCCTTTGTCTCAGATGATCTATACGGCACCGCCAGCCCTCAGGCCCCATCTGATGCAGATATTGACGCAATTGCCGTCGACAATGAGTTTTTGTCAGTCTTGCGGACTGCTCCTCCAGAGCAAGACCTTTCAGTTGACGAGCTAAATAGCCACAATCCCGACCTGTCGATCTTTGAGCTCCACTCCATGTCTCTGCTAGTCGCTCTTTTGTGGGCAAGAGAGAGCGGGGTGCCAACCGACTGGCACCCAGCGGCCAAGCATATGTGGAACGCTTGGTTCGACCCTGCAGTCGCGGCCTCCATTCCAGAGGCTGCAAATCGGACAGTTGACGACGAAAATCCTGGTCAAGTTGCTTCGACACTCAGCACTGCCATTGCTTATTCAGTAATCGATGAAGGTGAGCGGCCGTTTGGTGACACTGCCATTCATGCCTTTTTCAACGATGGGCAGGATTTGGGAGGAGCGTTAAGCGCAGGAGCCAATGTATCCAGCACTCTGCTGGATGCTGCCGACATACTCGGCAGCGCAATCCTTCAATTCGCAGGTAAGCTTGCGCTGGGTGATGTGGTGGGCGGTGCCAGCGCGTCCGTTACTGAAGGTATTCTGGACCTTTCAAACGACGGCTCAGTCTTGTCTGTCGATTTCTCATCAACGCTATGGAACACTGGTGCCGCGCATACCAGCGTGATTGGTCGCGAGAGACTCTTAAACGATGCGCTGGCGACTTTCGAGAATGGAAGCAGCGCGTCCGATCTGACCACGGGCATAAACTGGATTTACCCATTCGGCGGCGCGGATAATATCGATCGGGTTCAATTTGCGACGACGAACGATGCGCAAACGCTCACATTGCCAGACAGAGCTGGTTTCAACACGAGTTCATCTATTTTTGTATCAGGTGATGGCAACGACACACTTACCGGATCTGACGATAACGAGGTGATCGTTGGTGGACAGGGTAACGATACGATTTTCGGCGGTGACGGTAACGATCTGATCGCTGGGGGAAGGGGAGACGATACGCTCTCGGGCGGTGGGGGTAGAGACTTTATAGCCGGAGGTGATGGCTTCGACACGCTCGACCTTGGGCTTGATCTATTTGGATCTACGAGTCCGGCCAACATCTCGATCGAGGCTATCAAACCTGCCTCAGCTGATGAGCGAACCGCGATCGAAATCACGTCAAACGGCGATGTCGATCGTATCATCGACATTGAGCAGATTACCCTTTCCGACAAATCCGACCGCGTCGCTCTTTTAGGCGATGTGGGCGATCACAATGGCGGCGGATTGCGTATCGATATGGGCCTGGCTCTTGAGGCGCTCAACCAGGACGTGGTTGATGCCAGTGCGGCTACCACAGGTGTTTATTTCGATGTGGGATCGGGTCGGACCCTCGGCCTTGATACCACGACGGATCGGGGCTCTTGGTTCAGTGGCGCTGGATGGCTCCCCACACTCCTTGGTTCTGCCTTTAGTTCCACTGATCTTGAGATTACTGGGTCAGAAAAGGTTCTTGGCACCGATTATTCCGATGCATTGATCGCTAGCTCCACTAGTGAGACAGACCTTTATGGAGGCGATGGAAATGATCTTCTGGTCGGAAGAGGACCAGTCGCCAATCTGTGGGGCGAAGGTGGAGCCGATGTGTTTCAAATTGGTTCGAACACGGTAATCAAGGATGCAGAGAAAACGGGCGACTCTGTTTGGATGGGTCTCCCAATATTCGGCGGTACAAAGCAGTGGTGGATGGAGGGGAACAAGGCCTATTGGTCGCCTTTCAGTACGATCCAAACCGCGTTCCCTGTGATTGGCTCGCAAATCCTGTCTACAGCGGCGTTTTTCGTTGACGTCGCGACGATGAAGTTTGCGAGTTTCCAGTCGAATGAGGACGGAAGTCTCGGCATCAATATTGGCTATGGATTGGGTGGTGTTGCGACGATCGAAGACTACCAGCTCGATTTTGACACGGGCGCAGCCAGCGGGGGTGTGGTCGTATTCGAAACGGGTCGCGCCGACGGAGAAGCCCGCTCTGGATTTGATGAGCCCAGCAAAGACAACTTCACCCAATTCATCAACCTCGCCCTGAAAGCCGGGTTCGGCGTTGGCTTTACCGGCTGGGATCCGATCGTCTTGGATCTCGACGGCGATGGATACGAACTGACTACCCAACGCAACAGCGGCGTCCATTTTGAATTCGACGGCGATGGCTTTGCCGAAAAGACCGGCTGGGTGCGTCCGGACGATGGCTTCCTCGTGCTCGACGCCAACGCCAATGGCATCGTTGACGATTCCAGCGAGTTCTTTGGCGATGAGACCCAAGGCGGATTTGTCGAGCTGGCAACGCACGATCTCAACGCCGATGATGTGATTGATAGCAGTGATGCTGTCTTCACCGATCTCAGCGTGTGGCGCGACCTTAACAGCGACGGGGTAACCGATGTTGGTGAACTTCTATCCCTAACCGATCTGGGCATCACTTCGATCAGCCTTGCGGCGGTCGCCCCGGCCGAAGCGATCGATATCGGCGGCAACACGATCGCGTTTGAATCGACCTTCACTTTGAACGATGGAACGGTGCGCAACGCGGGCGATGTCATCCTCGATATCAGCCATATCGATACGCGCTATATCACTGATACCGTGGTAAGCGCAGGCGCCGCTGCGCTCCCGGAATTGCGCGGGTTCGGGAACGTTGCGGACTTGCGTGTAGCGATGAGCGAAGACGCGGCGCTGTTGGCGCAGGTGCAGGCCTTCGATCAGCTTGCGACCAACGATCTCTCTGTGCTCAAGCAATCGGCTGAAGATGTCTTATATGCCTGGGCCGGGGTGGACACGGTGGCGGCTGATCCGATCGGTGGCAACGGTTTCGACGCGCGAAAGCTCGCGTTTCTGGAGGCCTTTAGCGGTCAGGAGATCGCGCCGCGTGATCCGGTCACAGGTGCCGTCTCTACGGCCGGTCTCACCGAGCTTGAGAACAGTTGGGCCGACACGCTTGAAAATCTGACCCTGCGCCTTGTGATCCAAAGCTCGGCGCTCCCGGCCTTTGACGATATGACCTATCGCGAGGACATCGACACGGTCGTGATGGGCGGAGCGGACACGCTCAAGCTGGCCTATGAAGCGATCCTTGGTGGCTTGTCGACGGACCCCGCCACAGCCCTCGCCGAATGGGAGGCATGGGGCGAATTGCTGCGTGCGGTGCAGGATGGCTCGCGCCGGTTTGATAACAACATTGTGCGCAGCGACTTTGCGGCGGCGCAGCTGCAAGCCGCAATTCTTTCCACGGGCACCAGTCTAGACCTTGCAACTCTTGCGCCCGCTCTGGGGATTGGTAACCTCACGATCGGGACAGACGCTGCCGAAACACTCGTCCAGAACGGTGGTGGGACCATCTTCTCAGGCCTGGGTGATGGCGACATCGCGCGTGGGCGCAGCGGTCAGGACGTCTACCTCATCGAAAGCGGTTTTGGCGCTCTCACCATTGATGATGAAGAGGCCAAGAAGAGCGGCGATCGCATTCGTTTTGTCGATCTCAACCGGGCGGATGTCTCGGCCGCGCGGGTCGGAGCTGATCTTGTTCTGACGGTTGATGCAACCGGCGATACGGTCACAGTGCTCGGCCAATTTGCGGACGTTGTCCCACTATCCTCTGACGTGATTATCAGCAACAATCGCGGCGTCGAGGAAATCCAGTTCGCAGACGGCACGGTCATGGAACTGCCCGATATCGCGATCGCGGTCGGCGAGGGAACTGCGGGCGATGATGTGATGCAAGGCTCCATGCACACCGACGTTTTCCAGGGACGCGAAGGAAACGATCTGCTCATGGGCGGCGATGACGCCGATCTTTATGTTTTCGATGCAGGAGATGGGGCGGATACGATCCGCGAACAGCAAACCAATCCGCTGCTTATGGCCGCGGACATGGTGATCTTCGGCGATGACATTGCACCAGAAGATCTTGTCCTATCGCGCGGGTCCGATCTCAACGATCTCCTCATCACCATTGGCGCCAACGGCGATAGCATCACGATTGACAATCAGTTCGCCTATTCATCGCTTGGCTACAACGACAAGTTTTCACCCAATTCGCGGATCGAGGTTTTCTCATTCCGGCATTACGGCGATGTCTACACCAACAAGGATATCCAGCAGCAACTGATCGCAGCGGAAACCACCGATGGCGACGATGTCACGCGCGGGTTTGGCGATGATGATGTGTTCGGTCTAAGCGCGGGTAACGACACCTTTATCGGGCTCGACGGCAACGACACCTACATGTTCGGTCGCGGCTTTGGCAACGATACAATAGACGAGAGCGCTCTCTATATTGACGTAAATGTTGGCTTGGGCGGTCTATCGCTTGAGCATGGCGCTGACACGGTTGTCTTCGCGCCAGACATTGAGCTCGACGATGTCACATTTTCCCGTGACAGCTCCGCTCCGCATCTTCTGGTGACGTTGGACACTGGCGAGACGCTAACGGTGCGCAATCAGTTTGCCGGATTCCAAACGGGCGTTTTGGGGGCTCAGTGGCTCGATCGTGTGGAATGGTTCGAGTTTGGTGACGGAACACGTCTGAGCTGGCAGGATGTGTTGCTTGACACCACAACGGGCGGCGATGGCGATGACAGCCTATGGGGCGATCTCTATCAGGATACGCTGACCGGCGGTCTGGGCAACGATTACCTGTCGGGTGGTGGTTATGCAGACACTTACATTTTCAATCTTGGCGATGGGCAAGATGTCCTTGATGACAATAATGAGTTCATCCTTGGTTCCGGATTCGTCTCTGTTGACACAACGCCCGATATTCTGCGGCTTGGGGCGGGTATAACCTCGTCCGATGTAGTCGTGGGCCGGGATGGCCATGACCTGACCCTTACAATCGGAAGCGGCGGAGATGTCGTTACTCTGCGCGATCAGAATGACTATTTTCACACAGGTGTTTTCGGGCCGATTTCCTACAGCCGTATTGAACGCGTTGAGTTCGATGATGGCGAAGTGTGGTCGTGGCAGCAGCTCAACCAGTTTGCCATTGAGGCTCAGACGACCGCTGGCGATGATACGATTAGCGGGTTTGCCCTTGAAGACCGCTTTGAAGCGAGCGCGGGCAACGACGTTATGCGCGGCGGCGACAGCGCAGACACCTATGTCTTCGGTATCGGGTCAGGCCAAGATCGGATTGAAGAGACCATTAATAACGCGAATTTCGACGATCATGATGTGGTCGAGTTTGAAGCCGGAATTGCCCGCGCGGACTTGGGCTTGGAGCGCGTCAACGATGATCTCATTATCAGCATAGCTGGCGCGAGCGATACACTGACTATCGCTGGCCAGTTCGAAAACTATGTCGGATTTACAAATAACGACATCGAGACCTTCCGGTTTGATGATGGCTCGGTCCTGACCAAGGCCGAGATTATGGCCGAGATGACGATGGGAACCTCCAGTGATGACACGATCACGGGTTTCTACATCAACGATACGATCATTGGCGGAGCCGGCAACGACAGCCTGTACGGTCATGATGGCTCCGATACCTACATCTTCAATCTGGGCGATGGTCAGGACACGATTTACGAAACCGTCGAATACGCCAATATCAGCGATAACGACCGAATTGTATTTGGCGTTGGAATTGCGCCCGAAGACATAACGCTCAGTCGGTCGGGCAACGCGCTAACTCTAAGTATTGATGGAACCTCCGATTCCATCACGGTCAATGGCCAATTCGCGTTCGCCAGCTGGTTCAGCTGGCACGATGTCGAGTTCTTCGAATTTGCAGACAGCACGGTTTGGACCAAGCGTGATGTCTCCAACTTCCTCATGGGTGGAACAACCGGTGACGATGTCATCGTGGGCACCTTCGAGAACGACGAGATTGATGGACTTGAAGGCAATGATATCTTGCGGGGCGGTGACGGTGCGGACCTTTACCACTTCGGCATCGGCTACGGTCAGGATCGCATTGAAGAGACGGTCACGAATGCAAACCTCTCAGACAGCGACCAGATCATTCTGGGTGATGGACTTGTTGCCTCCGATCTTTCCTTCACCCGCAACGGCGATGACTTGGTTATTGGCATCAATGGACACCCCGACACGCTGACTATTGCCGGTCAGTTCGACAATTACGTGGGTGCGACTAATCGCGATATTGAACGCCTCCAATTTTCGGATGGTTCAGCCATCACGAAGGAGGAGATTCAGGCTCTTCTTACCGTGGGCTCGGCAGCCGACGACACGGTGCTGGGCTTTCATACGAGCGATACCATCATCGGTGGCGCTGGGAATGATAGCCTGTACGGCTATGATGGCTCCGACACCTACATCTTCAATCTGGGCGATGGCCAGGATACGATTTACGAAAGCGTCGAGTTCGCAAATATCAGCGACAATGACCGTATTGTCTTCGGCGTTGGAATTGCACCGGAAGATATCACGCTCAGTCGGTCGGGCAACGCGCTTACTCTAAGCGTCGATGGCACGTCGGATTCCATCACCGTCAACGGCCAGTTCGCTTTTGCGAGTTGGTTCAGTTGGCATGATGTCGAGTTCTTCGAATTTGCCGATGGCACGGTTTGGACAAAGGCAGATGTATCGGGCTTCCTCACCGGTGGCACGGCCGGCGATGATACGATCCTGGGCACTTTCCAGAACGATGAGCTCGATGGTGGTGCAGGTAATGACATTCTCCGCGGCGGTGACGGCGCCGATATTTACTACTTTGATATCGGCTACGGCCAGGATCGGATCGAAGAGACAATCACAAACGCCAACCTCTCGGACTACGATCAGGTGGTCTTTGGAGACGGCATTGCAGCCTCTGATCTGACCTTTGCGCGCGATGGCGACAATCTAACAATTGGCATCACAGGTTACAGCGATACTTTCACAATCGCTGGCCAGTTTGATAATTACATCGGGTATACAAATCGCGATATCGAGCGCCTGCAGTTCTCCGATGGGTCGGTCATGACCAAAGAAGAGATCCAAGCGGTTTTGACGATTGGCACAGCGGCTGATGAAACCGTGCTGGGTTTCCACACATCGGACCGGATTGATGGCGGCGCTGGCAACGATATCTTGCACGGCCTTGACGGGGCAGACACATATGTTTTCGGGCGCGGTTCGGGTAACGATATCATTCGTGAAAGCGTCCAGTATGTGCAGATCAGCGACGCGGACCGCGTTGAGTTTGCTGCCGATCTTACACCTCAGGATATTGTGTGGTCGCGCACCGGGCAGTCGCTTATCATTGGAATTGCGGACACTGCTGACACCCTGACGATTGAGGGTGGCCTCGATAACGAAGGAAGCACTGGCTACACTTGGCGCGACGTTGAATACTTCGATTTCGCTGATGGCACGACGCTGACAAAGAGCGACGTCATGGATATTCTAACCAGCCCGACGGCGGGTGATGATGTCATCGCCGGATTCTGGTTAAACGACACGCTCTCGGGCGAGGCTGGCAACGACCAGATTTCTGGACAAGATGGCAACGATTCCCTCACCGGGGGGCTGGGTGATGACGATCTGAGAGGTGGTAGCGGATCGGATTCCTATTTCTACAGTCGTGGCGATGGCGATGATGTTATCACAGAATACCAGGAGCAAGGCGGGGGCGACCGTTTTGTCTTTGCCGATGTAAACTCAAACGAGGTGACGACCGCTCGTTTAGGTGCAGACACCATCTTGACCGTTCAGGAAAGCGCTGGTGGCGCAAACGATGGCGGCCAGATCACCTTGGTCGACACCTTGGCTGCGCGATACGAAGGCGGCGTGGAATCAATCGAGTTTGCTGACGGTGAAGTTTGGACGCAGTACACCCTACGCACAAACTACTTGGCGAGCCTGTCAACACCCGGCGACGATACAATCACGGGCTTCTATCACGGCGACACGATCGAAGCGGGCCTTGGCGACGATTATATCTTCGGCGGTGAAGGCAACGACACCTACATCTACAATCGCGGCGACGGGAACGATGAGATCCGCGAGGACAACAACGATTCCAGCGGTGAC
>JBCDLG010000070.1:0-15984 GCA_038745625.1 Pseudomonadota bacterium
ACCACACCATGCATGCTGAGTGGGGCGAGGTGTCAGCGGATGCGGCATCTGCCGTCAATCAGGCGCGGCAAAACGGCGGGCGGATCATCGCTGTGGGGACGACATCGCTCCGGCTGCTCGAAAGCGCTTGGGATGGCGAAGGCATTGCCCCCTTTTCCGGCAACACCTCGATCTTCTTAAAGCCCGGGGATCCTTTTCCGTCCGCCGACCTTCTGATGACCAATTTTCACCTGCCGAAGTCGACGCTGTTCATGCTCGTCTGCGGCTTTGCTGGCACCGAGCGCATGAAAGCGGCCTATGCCCACGCGATCGCCGAGCGCTACAGGTTTTACTCCTACGGCGATGCTTGCCTGCTTGAGCGGCAGTGAGGCCGCCGCCCGAGCTTCGTTACGCACACCCTAGGCGCCTGCCTCGGCATCAATCGCTGCCTGCACGGCGTCTTGGAACGCTTCCCGTGCATCGCGTTCGCCATCCTTGTCGCCGAGGGCTGACGACCAGGAGCTGTTGTTGGCGATCACCAGGTTGCGGGCGGGGTCGATGAAGATCGTCTGCCCAAAGATACCCCGCGCGCCAAAGGCGCCGTCCTCATAGGTCCACCATTGGTAGCCGTATCCCCACGGATCAAAACCGATACCGACCTGCCGGGTCGTTGCGTCATCAAGCCAACCGTCCGGCAGGATCGGCTCGCCATTGATGACGCCGCCATCGAGAATGAACTGACCAAACCTGGCGAAGTCCCGGGTGGTTGCTTGGATGCAGCAGCCGCTGATCTCAACGTCGTCTTCGCCGATCAGCCAGCTGGCCTTCGCTTCCATGCCGTAGGGCTGCCAGATCTTTTCAGTGAGATAGTCCGCAAGCGTCATGCCCGTTGCTTCGCTGACGAGAATGCCGATCAGATTGGTCTCACCGGTGGAGTAGTTCCAAACCGTTCCTGGCTCATGCGCACGTCCCAGCTTTTGCATATAGCTGACGACGATAGGCAGATCGTCGTCGGGGATGTGGTTGCCGAACTGGGCCACATCCGAGTTCGGGTCGTAATAATCCTCGTTCCAATCAACACCTGACGTCATGGTGAGAAGCTGGCGGACCGTGACACCTTCATAGGCAGAGCCTTTCAGCCCTTCGATGTAATCTGTGACCGGTGCATCAAGGCTCTCAATATACCCGTCCTTGATCGCGGTACCGACAAGGGTGGAGGTGAAGGACTTAGCGACGGAGAAACTCGTCCACCGCTCATCGGGCTCAAAGCTCAAGCCGTAACGCTCGGCACGGACCTTGCCGTTTTGGAGCACAACGACGGAGACGGCGCGCCCTGCATCAAAATAGGTGTCGAGCACCGCGTCGATATCCAGCGCCTCGCCATCCGGCAGGTCGTAAACGGACGACCCCGCTTCAATCTCCCGCGCCTCGACCAGGAAAGGCACGCGGTCCATCATCCGAAACGCTGTGTCGCGCTGGTTCTGAGACCAGAAGAGCACATCCGTGCCCGACGGCGGATCGGACAGCAGTGATCGCCAGTCTGAACCGATCCCCATCCAGATGACGGCGAGCAGGGCGACAAAGCCGCCTGCGCCCATTGCGGTGTATTTTTGCCAAGAGCTCACGTGTTCCCTCCCATGGTCTCGTTTTTGCCATCGTGGCGTGCCATTGCCCCGGGCACAATGCGGTTGCACGACGAAACGCAGGGGGGATGGACGCTTTCCCGATTTCGGCGCCGCCTGACGAACGCCTGGCGTTTCGCTTCAAACGGGTATCAATGAGCGATGCACAATCGCGGGCTTGCGTCGGAGCACCAAGCGCCACGAAGGTCCGTGACCGGCCGATCAATGGCTAAGCACTCGCCGTGACACCGAACGTCGTCTCGTCTTTCGGATCCGTACCAAATCCATCGGTGAACTGGATATTTGAAAATCCAGCCTGCTGAAGTTCCTTGGCGATCTCGTCTCGTGAGAAGAACTTCAGCCAGTTGTAGACATCCCATGTCCGATTCTTCTCGATAATGGTGAAGCGATCGAGAGACACTCCGTCATCCTCGTATCGGAAGGTGTTCTTGAATGCGAAATAGTCGCTGCTGGACCAAAATCCATCCATCAGGTTACGCTCAAATTGAACGCCGTCGACAACCTGCTCAAAGGCTTCGGTTGAGAAGACATCCAATATGAATGTCCCACCCGGCCTAAGCGCTCGGCAAATTTTGCCCAACAGCGATCGACGTTGATCCGGCGATAGCGGACAAAGGTCGCAGTAGATGAGCGTGACGAGATCCATATCCTCGGGGAGTGGGTCCTCTAGGTAGTTGGCGAGCTGATAGGTGGATGAGCCCCGGTTTGATGGGGCGTGTTTTCGTGCGTAAGCGATCGAATTGGGCGAGAAGTCCAAACCGTAAACGGTTGCGCCGTGGCTCGCAAATCTGTTCGCATACAACCCCGGCCCGCAGCCAAGGTCGCATACTGATTGGCCCTCCAGTCCGAACGTTTGATCGATCCAAGCAACAACCCGATCAATGGCCTCGATGGGGCGCGAGGCGAGCGCCGTCCCTTGGCTCAGATGGATTTCAAGCATCATCTCGGACAAGTGGGGATCTGTCCAAAGCGTTTGTGCGCTATAGACAGAAAACACCGGTGGGCGTGTCGAGAGTTGTTCCAAATCAGTATACGTTGTCATGAGATATGGGCCATGTTGGGTCGGCTTAGGCGTTGCGTGATCGTGGGTTGACCCTATACCGGAATGGGTGAACTGCCTAAGGTCTTCGCACGGCAAATTTCGTAGACGTCCGCGCGAAGGTCACTCCCCTGGCGAATGAGCGGTGTCGAGCAGGGCGGAGCGGTTTGTTTGACGGCGCAAAAGCTGGGTTTGCGTTTGCTGCGTGGTTGATGCACTGGCGTCGCTTTGTTCTCCGTGGCAGAGACGCGCAATGACCACGCCGTTCTCCTTCTCTCTGCATAAGACCGACCATGGCGCGCGCCTCGGCGCCATCACCACCTCACGCGGTGTGATCCGTACGCCTGCCTTTATGCCCGTGGGCACAGCGGGGACCGTGAAGGCGGTCCAAATGCGCGATGTCGAGGCGACCGGCGCTGACATCATCCTCGGCAACACCTACCATCTGATGCTGCGGCCAACAGCCGAGCGGGTCGCGCGGCTCGGCGGACTTCACAAGTTCGGCGGCTGGAGCAAGCCGATCCTCACCGATAGCGGCGGCTATCAGGTGATGTCCCTCAGTGCCCGGCGGAAAATGACCGAGAAGGGGGTCGAGTTCCAAAGCCATATTGACGGCTCCCGCCATATGCTGACCCCGGAGCGTTCGGTGGAGATCCAATGCCTCCTCGGCTCGGACATTCAGATGCAGCTCGATGAATGCCCGCCTTATCCGATTGATCCGGAGAAAAGTCTTGAGAGCCTTGAGATGTCCGTCCGCTGGGCAAAACGCTCTAAGGCTGCCTTCCAAGACCTCGCCGGGCCGCATCAGGCACTCTACGGCATCGTGCAAGGCTCGGTGTTTAAAGACCAGCGGCAGCGCTCGGCGGATGCGCTTCAAGAGATCGATTTTCCCGGCTACTCGGTTGGCGGCCTCGCGGTCGGTGAGGGGCGCGATGAGATGTTCCGGGTGCTGGATTTCACCACACCGATGCTTCCCGACGGCAAGCCGCGATACCTGATGGGCGTGGGAAAACCGCTCGATCTCGTCGGCGGGGTGGAGCGCGGGATCGACATGTTTGACTGCGTCCTACCCACAAGGTCAGGCCGCCATGGCCAAGCCTGGACCTGGGATGGTCCGATCAATCTGAAGAACGCACGTTTTGTCGATGATGAAACGCCGCTCGACGCAGGCAGTGCGTGCCCAGCGAGCCGAGACTATTCCAAGGCCTATCTCAACCATCTTTTCAAAGCGGGGGAGTATCTCGGGCCGATGCTCCTCTCCTGGCACAATTTGCATTTCTACCAGGAGCTGATGGCCGCCATGCGCGAAGCGATCGGCGAGGGACGGTTTGCTCAGTTCGCCGAGGACTTCCGCAAACAGCATCAGGAGCGTTGAGCCAACCCCCCGGTTAAAACCGGTAGCTGTAAAAAACGCCTGCCGTTGCTTGATCGCGCGCGCCGCGTTCCACCACGAGCGAGCTGTCGGCAACGTCACCTTGCAGCTCATCATAGCTGGCGAAGAAGACGATGGAGGTTTTCTTCGTCAAAGGGCGAATGACGGACACGTCAAATCCGTAAGCGTTGATACCGCCGTCGGCTTCAAAAACACTGAGGCCTGATGCCGCCGAATCATCTGCATCAATACTAAAAAACGTATCATTGAAGTCGTCGCCAGCATAGCTGAGGCTTGGTCCAAAGGAGAAGATGAGGGGCTTGCCGCGCCAAATGACAAGATCTCTGTACTGGATGCTGAAATCACCCAGGATGGCTTCATGGCCGCCAGCGCCTTTGCGGAGCTCAGCCGTCGTCGTCACTTTGCCGAGCGTGTAGGAGACAAAGCCGCCATATTCGAAGGACGGATCGATCTCATCAAGGCCATCGAGATCGTTAGTGTCGGGTCCTGCCAAAGCGAAGGGGTTCGAGCCGTCATCGCCGCGCCCGAAACCGATCCGTGCGACCGGCCCGGCTTTCCATCCATTGCGATCAATGGCTGTGTACTGAATACCTTGCACGCCGGCGGTGAATTTGTTGCCGTAGCGGACCTCAATGTTGGGCAAGACCGAGAGCTGATAGGAGTCATCGCCCAGATAGGCGGGCGAGTAGATCGTGCCAAAGCCTGCACTGACTGACCAACCATCAGGTGAGGGCCGCTGCGCCAGGGCGCTTGATCCCGCGATGAGGGTCAGCCCCGTGCTAGCGGCGGCGAGGCACGCCACAGTTTTGCTGCCGATGTGCGTCATCATCTTACCTGTTCTCTCCAATACGGGGGGCCCACCCACGGGTACCTAGCGCAACTTTGACAACAAAACCGCCCGTCCCAAGTGGAAAATCGGCAATTGCCGTGCCTTTCGCCCGTTTATCGGGCGTTGTCAGACGGTTTGCAGGTCATTCGACGGCCCCACGATGTTCGGGCTTGTGTCAGTCTGCCTGCTATGCAGTCGCCAACGCGAGAGTCGGCGTTACGCGTTGGGCAGCTTGTCGGGGTCACCGTACGCTCGTGAGCCAAGGGCTTGGTAAGATCGGCCACGGATGCCTCAGACGATACGTCGAGAGAACACATCTAGCTGAGCGCCGCCAACGAGAATCGGTCGTTTTGCGACATTTTGGCTCCCGAGATGCGGCCAAGCAGTTTTATCCGACAGGTAAAGTCAACATTCATCCCATGGCGCTACCTGCGTAGCGGGTGAGTAGTTCTTGAGGGCGACCATGAGGGACCGCGCGGTAACCATCGCGTGTTGGTTGGGGCTGACGGCGTCGCTTCTAGCGGTACCTGTCCTTCCGCTAACAGAACTGGAGGGCGAGCAGTTCATTGCTGTTGTGTTCCCCCCTTGGATCAATGAGGACGTTCGGACGACAACCCTGGTCGACGCCGATGTCGTCCTCACGGGTCGGCCCAGTGCCTTGGTCCTCACCGGCTTTGTTTCTTCATCCTGGAACAGCGCGCCCGAACTACGCCAACGCGGGGCATTGCTTGTGCTGTCAAGCACTGCTCTCGGCCTTTGTGGTCCCTCTACTGAAGAAAATAGAGAGTCGATAAATGACTGAAAATCTAATGCATAACTCACCGACTCTAGAAGACTTGCGAAGACGCTCGCGCGCGCTGGTGATTGCAGTGCTGGCCGCATACGCAGTTGTCGTTCCGGCTGCTGCAGTTTTTGTGGCGCCAGAGCGCATTGTTCCTAGTTTTGGAATTCTGCTTTTGGTCGCCGCGAGTGTTGCATTGCTGGCGAGAGGGCGTCGGCATACCTTGTCAGTTTGTTCCGCACTCGGAACGGGTCTGGTCGCGGGACCGGCGGTGGCGCTTTATGTCTTTGAAGGTCACCCTTGGCAGCTGGATATGCATATGGGCTTCTATGCTGCTCTTGCGGCCACGGCGCTTATCTGTGACTGGCGCGCGGTTTTGGTTGGCGCTGCCGTGACAGCCGTTCATCACCTCAGCATCAACTTTGTCCTTCCTTCCCTGATTTTTCCAGGAGGAACGAACACCGCGCGCGTTCTTCTTCATGCGGTCATTGTTGTCCTTCAAACAGGAGCGCTCGTATGGCTTACCAGAGCGCTCGCTCAATCCATCATGTTGGCCGATCACAAGGTCGCTGAAGCGGAAGATCAGTTCAAAGAGTTGGAGCGCTTGACCGCAGAACAAGACCAAGCCCGTCAAGAAAAAGCTGAAGCTGAGCGGCGAGAGAGGCAAGCTGCCGAAGAGCGCCGGGAAGCCGAAGAACAGGCCAGACAGGAGCGTGAAGCCGCAAAAGAGCGCGAGCGTCAATTGAAAGAAGAAGCGGCAACGCGCGAACTCGAAGAACGCGAGCGTGAGCGCGAGCGAGAAGCCGAGGCTATCCGTCTTCGTGCAGAAGAAGAGTCGCGCCTCTTGCGCGAGAAAGCAGAGGCAGAAGAAAAAGAGCGACAAGAACGAGAGGCCGCTGCTGAACAGCGGCGCGCTGAAGAAGAACGTGCACGTCAGGAGGAAGAGCAGCGTCGCTTGGAGAAACTCGAGGCGCAGGAAAGGGAGCGCAAACTGCTGGAAGAAGCCGCTGAACTTGAACGGAAGGCGGAGCAAGAGCGCAGAGACGCCGAAGCTCAGGCTGCAAGGCTGAAGGCTGAAGAGGAGCAACGCCGACTGCAAGAGCGCGCCGAGGCGGAGGAGCAGGCGCGTCGTGAGCGGGAGGCAGCCGCGGAGCGTGAGCGCCAACAGCGCGAAGAGGCAGCAGAGCGCGAGCGCGAGCAGAGGGAAGAGGCACAAAGGCGTCTCGAACAGCAGCGCCGGGCCATGATCCAGAAGCTCGGGAGTTCGATCGGTGAAGTCGTCCTGGCGGCTCAGGAGGGCGACTTCTCGAAAACAGTCGTTGCAGACTTTGATGATCCGGAGCTCAATGAGCTTGCGGACAACCTCAACAGTCTTGTGGCAACTGTGAAAGGCGGCCTTGAGGAAACCATTCTGGTGCTTCAGGCCATGAAGTCGTCCGATCTCACCAAGCGTGTTGAGGGCAACTTCAGCGGCGCGTTCTCAGAACTGCGGGACGGCGTCAATCATTCTGCAGACGGCTTGTCGAGCGTGCTTCACAGTCTCAGGGATACGTCTCGGACGGTTGGCAGCTCCATGACCGATTTGCTCAAAGGTGTCAGCGAGCTTTCGACACAAACGGCAACGCAGGCCTCGACCCTGGAGCAGACGTCGGCCGCGCTTCAGTCGTTCACTGAGGCGGTCGAGCAGACATCCAAGCAAACCTCTGAGATGCGAACGATTGCGCGGGGTACGCAGAACAAAGCGCAAGAGGGCGGCACTGTGATGCAAGAAGCGACGGAGGCGATTGATCGAGTCGCGACGTCTTCTAAGAAAGTGACCGAAATTACCTCGGTTATCGAATCCATCGCCTTCCAGACGAACCTCCTTGCACTGAACGCCTCGGTAGAGGCGGCCCGGGCAGGTGAGGCGGGCAAAGGGTTTGCCGTGGTCGCGTCTGAAGTGAGAAGCCTCGCCCAGTCGACGGCCAATGCGTCCAAGGAAATCGGTGCACTGATCGCCCAAAGCGGCAATGAGATCGAAAACGGTGTCGAGCTTGTGAGTCGTGCGGCCAGCGTCTTGGGGTCTATCGTGGAGGAGGTGGCCACCAATGTGGAGCTCATCGACAGCATTGGTCAGTCAACAGAAAGTCAGAACCTGACGATCCGAGAGATCAACCTTGCGATGACGGATCTCGACAAGCTGACGCAAGGGAACCACACACTGGTCGACAGAAACAGCCATGCAATCCTTGCAACCAAGGAGCAGTTTGATCAGCTCGACGGTGTGGTCGCGACGTTCAGACTAGAGAGCGCGCTTATCGGAGGCGCAGAACCCAAGAGCAAGCGGGCAGCCTGATGCAACGCACCGCGCACTGGCGAGTGGGTGTTCGCTTGTAGGCAAGCCGGGACGACCCAATTCGCCTTCTGGTTGTTCTAAAATCGTGGAATGATGGTGAGCCCGACAGGATTCGAACCTGTGACCCGCTGATTAAAAGTCAGCTGCTCTACCAACTGAGCTACGGGCCCGACCGAGCGGCGCAGTTAAGGTGATGGGATGGCGCGGTCAACCATGAATCCGCGCCATCGATGCATTGCGACAATAGCGTCTGCCGAAGCCCTGGGGCCCCGACAACCAAGGGGCTGGCCTTAAGCGATGGTGCCCATACCGCCGCCGACGGCGATCGTCTGGCCGGTGACATAGTCCGACGCTGACGACGAGAGGTAGAGGCCGAGGGCATAGAGGTCTTCGGCTTTGCCCAGCCGGTTGAGCGGCACCTGTTGGGCCACACTGTCCTCGCCGAACGTGTCGAGCGTGCCTTTGAGCATTTTGGTGGCGAAGGGGCCGGGGGCGATCGCGTTCACGCAGATGTTCATCGGCGCCAACTGATCGGCAAGGTGCTTGGTGAGATGGATCAGCGCCGATTTCGATGCGCCGTAGGAGTAGGTCTCCATCTTCGCGGGGCGAAGGCCTTCGACTGACGCAACGTTGACGATCTTGGCGGGCTGTTCTTTGGAGGCGGCCTTTTTGATCATCGGGAAGAGCGCCTGGGTCAGGAAGAACGGGCTCTTGAGGTTGATGTCCATCACCTTGTCCCAGCCGCTTTCAGGAAACTCCTCAAGCGTGGAGCCCCAGACGGCGCCGGCATTGTTGATCAGGATATCCACCTTGTCAGTCTTCTCGGCGACGAAGTCTTTGAGCGCCTGGATGCCTTCCACCGTGCTGAGGTCAGCAGGGAACCCATAGACGGTGCCGAGCTTTGACAGCGCCGCCGCTGATGTCTCGCAGGCCTCGGCCTTGCGTGAGGAGACGACAACGGTGGCGCCGCCAGCGACGAGGGCTTCAGCAATGTCATAGCCAATCCCGCGGGTGCCGCCGGTCACGACAGCAAAGCGATCTTTGACGGAGAAAAGTTCATTGGGCGAAATCATCGGATCCTCCATGATGGGCGCATCAGGCGCTTTTCGTTTTTCGGGTTAGCGCTGCTCTTGCCTGGAGGATCCATCAATGGCCAGCCGCTCGCTCATTCTCGCCGTTTTGGTCGCGCTCGCAGCGTGCACCGCGCCCGAATCGGAGCTCGTCGAGGCCGAGCCGCTGCCAGAGAAGGGGGGCGCCGCTCTTGTCGATGAGACAAGCCCAGAGGAGCAGGAGCCGACCCCGTGCGGTGCGGAGAACTATCAGAACTTTGTCGGTAAGCCGCTGGCGGCGGTGACCTATCCTGATGATCTGCGGGCCCGTGTGCTGCGGCCTGGGGCCATGGTCACGATGGAATATGTCGCCGAACGCATGAACATCCATGTCGATGATGAGGGCATCATCCTCCGGGTCATCTGCGGGTAACCTTCAGCTCCCTAGACAGAGCTTGCGTTCCTTTGCATAGCCAACAGGACCCCTGATGGAGCGACTATGATCGGTATCCTCAAACGCACCTTTTCTTGGTGGCACCAGGCGACCTGGGGCACGAGCTTTTCGATGTGGCAGAAAAAGGCGCGGCTTGTCGGGGAGGACGATCAGGGCAATCGCTATTTTGAGGAGACGGGCGAGGGCACCTATCCCGAAGGTGGGCACCGCCGCTGGGTCATCTATCACGGCCACGCAGAAGGCAGCCGGGTACCGCCGGAATGGCATGGCTGGCTGCATCATACCTGGGACGAGCCGCCAACCGAGAAAGAGCTCGTGGTCAAAAAGTTTGAGACCCCATACCTGCCCAACATGACCGGCACGCCAATGGCGTATCACCCCAGCGGGTCGCTGTTTCTAACGCCCGACACGCCAGACTCACCAAAGGGTCAGAAGAAAGACTACGAAGCCTGGTCACCAGACTCGATCTGATGTGCTAGAGCTTGTGCCGGGTGGGCTTTGGCCCCTGCGATCGTGATGGAGAACGCCATGCTGGCCCTTGTTTTGGCTATGACTGCTGCTCTGCAAGCGAGTGAGCCGCCGCGCGAAATCCTCGGTTGGACGATTGAGCCGCCAGCGCCTGCGCGGGATGCGGAGTTGACCGAGCTTGATCGGCTGTCGCAGTCCTCATCAGGCGCTGGTTTCATGACAGGTCTTTATGGCGGTGGCGGTGAAGATCTGCGCCGTCCGATCTCCGTGACGCTTCGGGCCCTCAACAAAGTGACCGCTCAATTTACCGACCTCGAAGTGCCGATCGGCGAACCGCAGAGCTTTGGCACGCTCACCGTCCTGCCGCGGACCTGCAGCACGCGCCCGCCGGAGGAATTCCCTGAAACGACGGTGTTCCTTGAGGTCTACTCCGGCGAGAATGATGTCGCGGGCCGCCGCGCCCTTGGCGTCCGCGAAGAGATGGAGCAACCGAGCCTCACGCGCGTCAGCCTTGATGGCGAGGTCGATGTCACCACCCTCGGGGAGCCGCTCTTCACTGGCTGGATGTTCGGGTCGACGCCGTCGCTCAATGCGCTCGAGCACCCGACCTATGATGTCTGGGTGATCGACTGCACGATGATCGAGCCGGATGTTTGATCGCCAGCGGCAAGAAAGTCACCGCTGATCGCCAGCGCCTCGGCGAGCCGGTCATCATAGATGTCTTCAGGCAGCTCCACGGCCCCAAACCGCGCAAGATGCGGGGTGAGAAACTGCGTGTCGAGAAGGTGATAGCCGCCGATCTTGAGCCGCCCCACAAGGTGGCAGAGGGCGACCTTGCTGGCATCGGTGACGAGGCTGAACATACTCTCCCCAAAAAACGCGCCGGCAATTGAGACGCCATAGAGCCCGCCAGCAAGTTCACCCTCTAAGTAGCACTCCACCGAATGGGCGTGCCCTCGTTGATGCAGTGCGGTGTAGGCCTCCACGATCTCGTCGTTGATCCAGGTGTCGTCCCGCCCGGCCTCGGGGCTGGCGCAGAGCATCATCACCTTGCCGAAGGCCTGGTTGACGCGGACATCAAAGACATCCTGCTTCACCACCTTTTTGAGCGACCGCGGCATATGGAACGCATCGAGCGGAAAAACCCCGCGTTCCTTGGGTTTCACCCACATCAAAGCATCGCTGTCTCGGGCCTCACCCATAGGAAAATAGCCAAGTCGGTAAGCTTGCAGCAACAGATCTGGTGAAAGCTTCACAATATTGTCCGCTTGGGCGACGCGCCGTAAACTGCCGAAACGGTCGCCGTTCTCAGGACCAGACCCTGGCGGAGGAGCACCGCAATGGCCATTACCATCACCAAAGACTTTGAATGCGGCAACATCCATGTGCTGAGCGCAGAGCACCCCGCTGACATCCGGGTCGAGATCGAGATGGATGGCAAGGCCGATTTCTTCCAATGGTTCTACTTCAAGGTGAAGGCGCCAGCAGGGCCGCGGACGATTTCTTTCATGAACGCTGCCAAGGCCTCCTACCCCGGCGGCTGGGAGGATTATCAAGCATGCTACAGCATAGACGGGGAGACATGGCTGCGTGCACCAACCCGCTACGTTGACGGTGTGCTGACGATTGATCATTCGATCCCAGCGGAGGAATGCAGCTATGCCTATTTTCCTCCTTACACGGCCACCGAAGCTGAGCAGTTCCTCGACAAGATGGGCGCCAAGCCTGATGTCGAACGCATTCCTCTTGGCAAAAGCGTCGATGGCCGTCCCATCGATGTCTTGCGGTTCGGCGAGGAGGGCGAAGGCAAACGCGCAATCTGGGTGATCGGTCGCCAGCATCCAGGCGAGTCAATGGGCTCCTTTTTCGTGGAGGGATTCTGCGAGGGCCTTCTTGACGAAGAGAACCCGATGGCCACCGGGCTCGTTGACGCCGCTGTGGTCTATGTCGTGCCGATGATGAACCCGGACGGTGTTTACCGAGGCCATTTGCGCACCAATGCGGCGGGGATGGATCTCAACCGTTCCTGGGCGGAGCCCTCAATGGAGATGAGCCCTGAGGTCAAAGTCGTCCGTGATATGATGGACGAGACTGGCTGCGATCTCTTCCTCGATGCCCATGGCGACGAAGCGATCGCCAACAATTTCATCGCAGGATCCGAAGGCATCCCGAGCTGGCAGCCGCGGCTTGCTGAGCTTCTCTCCACCTTCAAAAACCAGTTGATCCAGGCCACGCCAGATTTTCAGGACAAAGAAGGGTATCCCATCGCGCCCTCGGGTAAAGCCAATCTGCGGATCGCGAACAACGCGGTTGCTGAGCGCTTCCGCTGCCTCTCCATGACCCTCGAGATGCCGTTCAAGGATGCCAAGACCAACCCGATGCCGCAGGAAGGCTGGTCGCCCCGGCGCTGCAAGGAACTCGCGGGTCACACGATCACCGTGATGAACCGCATCGCTTCGCGTCTCCGCTAGCGCTTTGCTTGGGCGCCCAGAGGTTGCGATCATCGGCGGCGGGCCTGCGGGCCTTATGGCTGCCGAGCTTCTCTCCGGACACGACCTATCCGTGACCATCTATGAAGCGATGCCGAGCCTCGGCCGTAAGTTCCTGATGGCGGGCAAGAGCGGGCTCAACATCTCAAAAAACGAACCGCTTGATGCGTTCGCCGCGCGTTATCTTGGGAGCGACCCGCGGCTGCGTGCCGCCCTTTATGATTTTGGTCCGGAGGATGTGGTCACATGGATGGCCGGCCTTGGCGTCGAGGTGCATCAAGGCTCATCGGGGCGGCTGTTTCCGAAAGCGATGAAAGCGTCTCCACTACTGCGGGCCTGGATCAAGCGGCTGTCCGATGCAGGTGTGCAGTTTCATCTCAAAACCCGTTGGACCGGATGGGATAGCGACGGGGCCTTGCTCTTTCAAACGCCGGACGGCGTGCAGCGTGTGGCAACGGACGCAGTGATTCTAGCGATGGGCGGCGGATCATGGCGAAGGCTCGGCTCCGATGGTCAGTGGACAGATATATTATCGCGGCGCGGTGTCGAGATCGAACCATTCAAGCCCTCGAATGGCGGCTTTCTGGTTGACTGGTCCGACGTCATGAAAGAGCGCTTCGCAGGCACGCCAGTGAAAGCGACAGAGCTTACTGCGCCAGGCGGCGCGGCGAGCCGCGGCGAATGGGTTGTGACCGCGCGCGGTATCGAAGGGGGCGGGGTCTACGAGATTTCCCAAGACCTCCGTGATGCGCTGATCGCGGGCAGAGATGCCGTCCTGACCATCAACCTCATCCCTGGGCGGAGTAAAGCCAGCGTCGCTGAGCGTCTCAGTCGGCCCCAGGGCAAGCAATCCCTCAGCAACCACTGGCGCAAGGCCGTCGGCCTGACAGGCGTGAAGGCAGCGCTGCTCCGCGAGTTTGCTCCCAAGTCCGATTGGGGCGACCCGAACGTCCTCGCCAGTCTAATCAAGGCGCTGCCGCTGCCACTCAAAGCCGCCGCGCCCATCGACGAGGCGATCTCAACGGCAGGAGGCGTTCCGTGGACGGAGCTCGATGATCATCTGATGCTGAAAAAGCTCCCCGGCGTCTACTGCGCCGGGGAGATGATCGCATGGGACGCCCCCACAGGCGGGTACCTTTTGACCGCATGCATGGCATTGGGCCGTGCCGCCGGACGACGGGCGCTTGTATCGCTCAACGGCACGGCCCCGACTGCGTGAGGGCAGTCTTTAGAATCGCCGATCAACAAACGGCTCGGAAAGGTCAAAGCCCTTCTCGGCGAGCCCTTTGAAGGCTTCAGCGAGCTGTTCGCGCGACGCATCGCGGATGGCGACGTCACCAAGCTCTTTAGCGAGGGCGACCAGACCCTCTTCATTGACGCGATCCTCCGTGCTCGGCGGACGCTCAAAACCTGGCAGATCTGCGAGATCAGCAATCTCACGCGGTTTAAAACCCGCTTCAAAGACAGCGCTGAAGAACGCGCGGCTCGGGCGAATATCAAGCTCTTTGACCTGATCAACGATCTTGTTTGCCGAGTCGCTGTCCAGGTTGTCCGGATCAAACTGCGCCAGGATATCGTTGAGGCCCTGACGCTGCTCGTCGCTGAGCTGGTAGGCCGCATCGGGCCCACCACTGGGGCGGGGGAATGAGACGGGTGGCAGAGAATTGATCATAGCGGATCTCCATTGTTCGTAGCGAGATCCGACCTGCGTGATGAAGCCTAACAAGCTCTGGTCTGAGAAGCCATTGATACACTTTGATAAATTGTATCTCGGCGGTGTCCAGCGCTTGGCCGCTGAAGCCAGCCGTTGCTTGAGGACGCGCCGCGGCGCAGGGCCACGCTATATCAGCAAAAAATGAAACCAATCAGGAGATCCGTCACTATGGCAGCAGCACCCACCTATGACATGAGCGGCAAGAGCTGTTTCATGTCCGGCGCCACATCCGGCATCAACGAACAGATCGCTCGCCGCTTCGCTGAAGCGGGCGCGAAAGTCTTTGTCGTCTCGCGGTCGATTGAGAAGGTCGAACGGACCGTCGCTATGCTGAAAGAGGCTGGCGCTGAGGCCGCTGACGGGCAGGCTGTCGACGCGCGCTCTTATCCTGATGTCGAAGCAGCGGTGAACAAGGCGGCCGAGCAGTTTGGCGCGCTGGACATGGTGCTGGCGGGTCAGGCTGGAAACTTCCCCGCTGGTGCCGCGCACATGTCGGCCAATGCTTTCAAGTCCGTGATCGATATCGATCTTCTCGGTACGTTCAATGTTTTCCGCTCGGCGGTGCACCAGGCGAACCGCCCGGGTGCGAGCTTTATCGCGATCACCGCACCCCAGGCCAAACGTCCTTGGCTCTACCAAAGCCACGTCTGCGCGGCGAAGGCTGGCGTGAACATGCTGGTTCAGTGTATGGCGCTTGAATGGGGCATCTCCGGTGTGCGGGTGAATGCCATCAGCCCTGGACCGATCGACGGCACCGAAGGCATGGACCGCCTGGCGCCGACCCCTGAAGCGCGCGATAAGGCGGAGAAGGCTGTGGCGATGAAGGCATTCGGTAATCGCGATGACATCGCCGATGCCGCGATGTGGCTCTGCTCAGACGGTGCCGATTACGTCACCGGCACGATCCTGGAGATCGAAGGCGGCACGACCCTTGGTGATGCCACCGACGCGATGAAACTCTAAGGACCGTCATTATGATGCGTGTTCTGATTACGGGAGCAGGGACCGGCATTGGCCGGGCCTGCGCCCTCTATTTGGCTGAGAAGGGCTTTGACATCATCGCTGCCGGACGCCGGGCTGAACCGCTTGAAAGCGTCGCGGCGGAGGCGAAAGGGGTCGTCCGTGTTCAGACCTTGGACGTTACCGATCCCGCCTCGATTGAGGCGGCGATGCCGGTCATCAGCCCAGTTGAGGGGCTGATCAACAATGCTGGTGTCTCGGTCATGGGCCCGGTGGAAGCGGTTGGTCTCGACGAATGGCGCCGTCAGTTCGAGGTCAACGTCTTCGGCGCCGCCAACATGATCCGCGCGGTGCTCCCGCAAATGCGCCAGCGGCGCGCGGGGCGTATCGTCCAGATCGGCTCGGTCACGGGCCGCGTCGTGCCGCCCTTTATGGGCACCTACGGCTCGTCGAAGCATGCGCTCGAAGGCATGAGCGACGCGCTCCGCCGCGAGGTGGCCGACTATGGGATCAAGGTCTCGGTCATTCGCCCCGGCTTTGTGCGCACCGATTTTGGCGATCAGGAACAGGCCAGCCTCGCCAAGCATCGCCTGCCTGACTATGCCGAGCACCAGGACCAGTTCGCCAAATGGCACCACGAGAACGGTCACAAGGTGGCGCCCGATCCTATCTGTGTGGCGATCGCAGCGGAGCAGGCGCTGACGGCGCCAAACCCGCGCACACGTTACGCTGTGCCGAGAAGTGCTATCCAGAACATCGGGTTGCGCACGTTCCTTCCCGCGCCCTTGGTTGATACGGTGATCAACCGCATCATCCGCAAGAGCTGACTCCCGCGCGCCTTCTGCCATTGC
>JBCDLG010000071.1:0-15952 GCA_038745625.1 Pseudomonadota bacterium
TATTCTTCGAACCGGCGAAGTCGACGCAGCCTAGGTCACGCGGCGACTAACAAGGTCCTGGATCAAGATCTGCTGCACCGCTTCGGGGTAGAGTTGATCGAGAACACCCTGGACCTTGTCTTTGATCGTGTTGGCAATCTCAGGATCGGTGATGCCGTCGTCAAACACACCGTCATGGGACAAGTGCATCAAAGCCATGAGAATCCGGTCACGGATGATCTCTTGCCTCTCCAGAGCCTCATCAGCGACTTTGCTGTCAAATTCAATGTTGAAGGAAACGACCACCATCCCCTGGGTCCGGAGGGTATCCCCCACGGGCACAACGAAAGGTCGCTTGAATCGTAGCACGGTCGTCCGTGCTTCTTGTTTGCCCTTCCCACCAGCAAACGCTGTGCCCGGCGCAATGGCCAAACACAGGCACAACGCTCCAAGGAGCGCTTTCCATTTTTGTTGCTTCACCACCCATACCTCCAGTTAAATCCGTTCCCTCCTAGAACGGAAGAACGACGTCGAGGAGGCGATTGCCATACCCTCTTCGCCCAGTTGCACTGATTGGACCACCGGTGACATACCGGATATCCGCTTCAGCGATCCGATCATGCAACACCATGTTTTGTCGCGAGATATCTTCGGGTCGCACGATGCCAGAGACGTGCAGCTGGCGGCGATCCGCACCGACGAGCACGGATTGATTACCCTCGATCACTAGGTCTCCCGAAGGCAGCTCATCAATGATGCGCGCGGCAAGACGGAGTGTGATCTCGTCCGCACGCCGCAGATTGCCTTGGCCCCTGATCCTCTCTTCACTGGTGAGGTCGAGACCCGGGTTCAGATTCGCATCAAATGGCAGAGAATTGGCGGCCCATTGCGGGAGGCCGAAGCCAGCCGGCATGTCAAAGGTCCGTTCGGAAATGCGGTTGAGCTGGCTATCGTTGATGATATCGGCGCTGTCGTCGATCTGCACAACCACGGTGAGAAGGTCACCGACCTCCCGGGCGCGCCGGTTGCCGAACAGCGATTGCGGGTCTCGGTTCCAAAGCGACGCTGATGTCGAGGCGGGTTCAAACTCTTCTGCCTGCGGACGTGGTGTGGTGCTGAAGACCTCAGGCTCGAGCGTCGACGAAGCGCAGGCGGCAAGAAGCGCAACGGCAGAAACGGAAATGAGGGCTCTTGTCATACGCCAACCTCCACCCTGCCGGGTGCGATAACGATCGCGCCAATCGGGTTGCGACGGCCAGGTAGTGATATATCGATCCGCTCACCAACGGATCCCTCGCCGAGCGCGCGACCTTGCATCTCCAAGCTGAGCGCGCCGCGGCGAAAATGAACCGCGACAGTGTCTTGGCGGCTAACGGCCGTCGGTTGTGTGACGTCATAGGGGCGCAAAACGCGGCCCTCAAAAATGGGGCGCCGCACCGCCATCCCCACAAAGACCTTCATTTCCTCTGGCGTGGTGGCATTAAGGTCCGCTGCAGTCAGCACATCGCCGCGGGCCAAGGGTCGCGCTGCCAGGACCTCAGCCGAGGCCGTGCCCGACAGGGCGAGAAGAACAACCAGAAGCGCACGCATCAGCGGATCCGCGTCGCGGCCGAGAGCATCTCGTCAGCCGCTGTCATCACCCGCGAGTTGAGCTCATAGCCGCGCTGCGCCTCGATCAAGTCAGCGATTTCGGCGACGACATCGACGGTGGATTCTTCAAGGTAGCCCTGGCGCAGAAAGCCCGCGCCATCGATCCCGGCAAAGCCGGTGAGCGGCACACCAGAGGCCTCGGTCTCGCGGAACAGGTTGCCGCCGAGCGCCTCAAGACCCTGCTCGTTGGCAAAGGTCGTGATCTGGAAGATGCCAATCTGCTGCGGGGGCGTGCCATCATCGAAGATCGCGAAGGCTTGACCATCATTTGATATGCGTACGGATCGCGCGATTTCCGGCACGGCGAGACCACCTGCGACTTGGAAACCCTCTGCGGTGACGATGAGCCCGTTGGGGTCGAGAGAAAAACGGCCATCCCGTGTGAAAGCGATTTCGCCTGATGGGAGCTCGACATCGAAATAGCCTCGCCCCTCAATCGCGATATCAAGATCACCTTGCGTGTTGGTGAGGACACCTTGCGTGGGATTGGCGGTGACAGCCGCGGTGCGGACGCCGATACCGATCTGCACCCCTCCGGGCACGATCGTTCCTGTGCGCGAGGACAGGACGCCAGGCGTCACCTCTTGACGGTACAGGAGGTCAGCAAAGGAAGCGCGCCGCGCCGAATACGCCGTAGTCGACATATTAGCGATGTTGTTGGCGATGGTCGCAACACGGGTCTGCTGCGCTTCCATACCGGTCGCAGCTATTCTCAAAGCTGTCATAGAACTCTCTCCATTATCTCCGTGTACCTAGCGCTTCAATGAGCGATAAGATGCGGTCATGTTCACTTTCGCCGAGATTGGCACCGGCCTCGTACATCCGTTGGACCTCGATCAGCCGTGCCATCTCTTCCACCGGGCTCA
This sequence comes from Pseudomonadota bacterium, assembly GCA_038745625.1. Lineage (GTDB taxonomy): Bacteria > Pseudomonadota > Alphaproteobacteria > Caulobacterales > Parvularculaceae > Parvularcula. The sequence goes on from JBCDLG010000071.1 coordinate 2,496, forward strand.
CATTCGAGCCCTCTAGAAAGCCCTGGCGAATGCGGGCCTCTTCAGCGAACCGGACGGGACCATCATTGCGCCAGAGGTTGTCGCTGACACGGGACAGGCCCTCGGGCTCCGCCATCAGTATACCGATTTGTGCCACGCCGAGACCGTCGGCGGTGACGGTGCCATCCGAGCTGACGGCAACCTCAATCGCGTTCGGCGGCAGCTGGACCGGCGTGCCAACATCATCGAGGACGGGATCACCATCAGGCGTCACCAACTGACCATCCGAATCTGTCTGAAACCGGCCTGCGCGCGTTAAGAGAACCTCGCCTCCGCGGTTGACCGCGAACCAGCCATCGCCATCAATGGCGAGGTCAAAGACAGCGCCAGTTTCAATCAAAGCACCTTGATCCAAAACGGGGAAATGGGCCCGCAAGGCACCCATCGACACCGAGGGCTCATCAGCACGTGTACTGACAAACTCCGAAAACAAGGCGGCCTCGGTCCGATAGCCTTCGGTGTTGGCGTTGGCGATGTTGTTAGCGATCACGGACAGCTCATTGAGCAGCCCTGTTTGACGGCTGAGGCTCACGGTGATCGCGTCGCTCATGGGTTATGCTGCTTTCTTCATACTACGGATCGCCTCGTCCATTTCCAGGAAGCTTGGGCGAACCTTGCCGGGTGCGTTGCGCCGCCCGACTTCGATACACATCACAGCCGGGTGGGCATGGAGCCAGTGCACCAGGACCTCTCGGATCAAGCCGTAGAAGGCTTGCTCTTCCTCACGCACCTGCCGCACACGCTCTGCAAACGGACCAACAATACCATATGCCAAGAAGACACCAAGAAAGGTTCCAACCAAAGCCGAGCCAATCATCTGTCCAAGGATCTCTGGTGGCTTGTCAATTGAGGCCATGGTTTTGATCACGCCGAGCACCGCCGCGACGATTCCGAGTGCTGGTAGAGCATCTGCCACCTTACCCAGTGCGTGGGCACCATGGAGGCTGTCCTCTTTCATCTGCATCAGCTGCTTTTCGAGCATCTCTTCAACTTGAAAGGCATTGTCGAAATTCATGATCATGGAGCGCAGCGTATCGCAGATGATTTCCACCGTGTACTTATCACCAAGCAGCTTGGGATAGGCTTGGAAGATCTGCGAGTCCTGCGGGTCCTCAATGGAGCGCTCGAGTTCGGTCGGGTCCTTCGCTCCCAGGTCAAGCAGCGTGTGCAGCAAGCAGAGGAGGTCTTGGTAGTCAGTCTTGTTAAACTTCGGCCCCTTGATCATCGCACCAAGATCAGCGCCGGTGTGCTTGATCACCGCGCCATCATTGCCGGAGATGAACGCGCCCATGGCCGCGCCGCCGATCATCATCATCTCGAACGGCAAGGCATGCAAAATGATCTCAATCTTGCCCCCGGCGAGCGTATAGCCGCCGAACACCATGACCATCGTCAAGAGGACACCAAGAAGCGCAACCATGCAGGCTTCCTATGCGCGCATAGGTTGCCGAACCGTTAAGTGGCACTTTCTGGATGCAGCCTTGGCGCGAAAGTTTCATGCAATGCAGCAGAGCGTCGCCGAAGCCTCTAAGTCGCGGCCAGATACGCCATTGATCGGCAGCCTGAGCAACAGGTTTCTGACAAGCCGGTGGACAAAATCCAGACCAAGCCAAGGCACGCTGGGACCAGCAGTTGGCACGACCTGTGCAAATTTCAGACGTGTGCGGTGCAGCGTGAATATTGCGCCGCACAATGACGATGTTGCTTTGGCGTCACATGAATGGGGTAAATGTCGCTGGACAACGTTATCAGGCCTCGACCCCCTAGGCATCGAACCCAACGTGGTGGAGGAGACACCACAACCAAAACATGACCGGAGGATCCCCCTTGATGCCGACTAAGCGTCTTACGCGCCTTCTCATTGGCGCTTCACTGCCCGCCATCGCCGTGATGGCGTCGGCGTCCGCGCAGGACGAACCCCGTCGGGGCTCCATCGATGCCCTCACCGACGTCATCACCGTGACGGCGACCAAGAGCCAAGACCCAGAAGACGTACAAGACGTTGCGCTGTCGGTGTCGGCCTTTAACGAAGCGTCACTTGATGCGCTGAACGTCCGCACGCTGGAGGATCTGAGCTTCTCGGCGCCCAACGTCTCTCTCGATGATATCGGCACGGCGCGGGGCCAGGCGAACTTCTCGATCCGTGGTCTTGGTGTGAACTCGTCGATCGGCTCGATTGACCCCTCAGTCGGCGTCTTTGTCGATGGCATTTACCTTGGCATCAACTCCGGTGTCGTCTTCGACACTTTTGACCTCGACAGTGTTGAGGTGTTGCGTGGTCCGCAAGGGATCCTCTTTGGTCGGAACACCACCGGTGGTGCGGTGCTGATCAACACCGGCAACCCCACCGACGAGTTCGAAGCCAAAGTGCGTGTGGCAACGGAATCGCCCGTCGATGATGGCCGCGGTGGTCCCAACCACTTTGTGATGGGCACCGTCTCCGGCCCGATCATTCCTGGCAAGCTGAACGGCAAATTCGGCGCCTATTACAACCAGGACGAAGGCTATTTCGAGAACCAGTTCGATGGCAGCAATCTGGGCGAAGCGCTCACTTATATCGTCCGTGGTGCACTTGAGTACTTCCCAACGGACAATCTCACCTTCCTTCTGAAAACAGAGTATTTCAGCAATGAAGGCGACGGCCCGCCAGGACAAAACCGCGGCGTCTTCGAGCGTGACAGTTTTGATATCTCAATCGATGAGCCCGGCGACCTTCAGGTAGAAACGACCACCGTTTCGCTCCGCACAGACTGGGAGCTGAACTTCGGTACACTGACCAACATCTTTGGTTATCGGGAATTTGAGCAAGACACGTTGGGTGACATCGACGCACTGCCTGCTTTCGTCTTCCACTCCGACACGCAGAGCAAGCAGGATCAAATCTCCAATGAGATCCGCTACGCTGGCACATTTGGTCGGGCTGACGTGAAGGCTGGCTTCTTCTACTTCCAATCTGATTTGGAAGTAACGGAAAACCGTACGATTCCGGTATCCGCGCTACCAAACTCAACGGGTGGCGGTGTGCAGGATCAGACGGTCTTGGGCGCCTTCGCACAGGTCGACTACGCGCTGACTGACACGCTGATTGCGACCGGCGGCCTCCGCTGGGGTTATGAAGAAAAAGACGCCTCGGTTACTTACGTGCGACCGCGTGAGCGCTGCAGCATTGGGGCTGGGACATGCCCATTCACCGGGACCAACCCGACGCTCGCTATGGTTGGCGTCACCGAGGACAATGGTTTCGAGGACGATGATAGTTGGGAAAATTTGAGCCCTAAACTCGGCCTTCAATGGATCCCCAATGATCGCCGGACCTATTATGCGAGCTGGACGCGGGGCTTCCGCTCGGGCGGCTACAACTTCCGCATCACAGACGTTCCTGCGTTTGAAAACCAGTTGGTCAATCAGGGTGGCGACATCGCAACCGATGAAGAGCAAGTCGACTCCTTCGAAATCGGCACCAAACTTCAGAGCAATGACGGTCGTGCGCAGTTCAACGGCGCTGTGTTCTACACCGACGTCACGGACATGCAGCGGGAAGTTAACCTCGCCGATCCAGGTGCGGGCGTGTCGCAGCTGATCACCAACACGGCTGATGCCACCATCTGGGGTCTAGAGTTCGAGGCACGCTACCGTCTCACTGACTCCACACTTCTCATGGCGAACTACGGCTATATTGATGCGTCGTATGACGAAGTGCGGTTCGATATCTCAAGTGATGGCGTTGTGAATGGCGCTGACGAAAACCTGGCGATCCCGCGGGTACCGGAGAACACTTACGGTTTCACCCTGGTCCAAGAAGCCGACCTCGGCGAGGGCGGCTTGGTCACGGCACGGCTCTCGTTCCAGCACCGTGATGAGTTTGCCTATACCGACAACAATTTCGGCTTCATCCAGCCCGCGGACATGCTGGACTTCGACGTCAGCTGGGCCACCCCGGTCGAGGGGCTGACGGTCTCGCTTTACGGCGAGAACATGCTCGACGAAGTCCAAGCAGGCGGCGACACCCAGCTTCCGCCAGGCTTTGGCGGCCCGCGGTCGGACGGCACGAATGACCCGTTCGGGGACCGGCCGGCCAACGGCACCTTCTCGCCGCTCAAGCGCGGTCGCCGGGTCGGCTTGGAGGCCACATTCACCTTCTAGGGAGGGAAGGATCGCAATAAGATCCGGGAAAAGGCGGCTTCGGCCGCCTTTTTTACTGGGCGGGCCATGCTTGAACTTGGCGCGTTGTTTGTTTAAAAGCCGCGCCTCGCTGGACGGCGCCCCGGCACCCTTTCTTTCTCAGGCGCACGGAGACATCGATGTCGATTACCCAAGAGCGCAAGTCTGCGCTGATGACCGAATACGCCACCAAAAGCGGCGACACCGGTAGCCCAGAAGTGCAAGTCGCGATCCTCACCGAGCGGATCAACAACCTGACCGACCACTTCAAAGAGCACAAAAAAGACAACCACTCCCGTCGCGGCCTCCTGAAAATGGTGTCGCAGCGCCGGAACCTCCTCGACTACGTCAAGCGCAAGGATGAGGAGCGCTACCAGAGCCTCATCAGCCGCCTCGGCCTGCGCCGCTAAGCGGCCCTTTTCCGAAAGACGAGCCCGCGCCAACCCAGCTTGGCTCGGGCTTTTTTCGTTGTACGGAACCCAGTGGTTGCGCGCAGCGAGCAAGCCCTCCAAGAGCGGCCAATCGCGAGACGAGCGAGACAAGAAGACGCCCCAATGGCAATCCGGCCCGGGGCCATGAGAGACTGAAAACTCCTTATGTTCACCATCACCAAGAAAACCATGACGTGGGCGGGCCGCGAGCTCACCCTCGAAAGCGGCCGTATCGCCCGCCAAGCCGACGGCGCTGTCCTTGCCACCTATGGCGAGACCACTGTCCTTGCGACCGTCGTCGGCCAGCGCGAGGCAAAGCCCGGGCAGGACTTCTTCCCACTGACCGTCAACTACCAAGAAAAAGCCTACGCCGCCGGCCGCATTCCTGGCGGCTTCTTCAAACGCGAAGGCCGTCCGAGCGAGAAAGAAACCCTGACCAGCCGTCTCATCGACCGGCCGATCCGCCCCCTCTTTGCACCAGGCTTCAAAAACGAAGTGCAGGTCGTCATCACCGTGATGAGCCATGACCTCGAGAACGACCCTGATGTCCTCGGCATGGTCGCAGCCTCGGCCGCTCTCACCATCTCCGGTATCCCGTTCATGGGTCCGATCGGTGCGGCGCGCGTTGCCTACAAAGACGGCGGCTACATCATCAACCCAACCCTTCCTGAGATGGAAGGCACCCAGCTCGATCTCGTCATGGCTGGCACGCAAAACGCCGTGATGATGGTGGAGTCAGAAGCCGATGAGCTGTCCGAAGACATCATGCTGGGCGCTGTCATGGCCGGTCACAAGGCCAGCCAAGAAGCGATCGATTTGATCATCGGCTTCGCCGAGGAATGCGCCAAAGAGCCTTGGGACTATACCCCGCCAGACCACTCTGACGTCATGCCGCGCGTCCGCGAGCTGGCTGAAGCCGGTCTCCGCGATGCCTACAAGCTGACCGACAAGCAAGAGCGCTACGGCAAGGTCGGCGACGTGAAGTCCGCCACGAAAGAAGCCCTCACTGGTGAAGGCGTGGCTGATCCTGTTGACGGCGTCGTGCTCGGCGGGCTTCTCAAAGACCTTGAGTCAGAGATCGTGCGTGGCCAGATCATCGAAACAGGTGGCCGGATCGATGGCCGGACGACCACAGACATTCGCCCGATCCTCTCGGAAGTTGGCGTCCTGCCGCGTACCCACGGCTCGGCCCTCTTCACCCGCGGAGAGACCCAGTCGATCGTCGTGGCGACCCTCGGCACGTCGGATGATGAACAGTTCATCGACGCGCTGGAAGGCACGTACAAAGAGAACTTCCTCCTGCACTATAACTTCCCGCCCTACTCAGTCGGTGAAACAGGCCGCATGGGCTCTCCAGGTCGCCGTGAAATCGGCCATGGCAAGCTCGCCTGGCGTGCGGTGCGCTCTGTGCTGCCGAAGGACGACGAGTTCCCTTACGTCATCCGCCTGGTCTCCGAGATCACAGAGTCGAACGGCTCGTCCTCAATGGCCACCGTTTGCGGCTCGTCGCTGGCAATGATGGATGCGGGTGTACCGATCAAACGTGCAGTTGCCGGTATCGCCATGGGTCTGATCCTCGAAGGCGACAAGCACGCAGTCTTGTCCGATATTCTGGGTGACGAAGACCACCTCGGCGATATGGACTTTAAAGTCGCTGGGACCACCGAAGGCATCACCAGCCTTCAGATGGACATCAAAGTCGCTGGCATCACCGAGGACATTATGAAAACTGCCCTTGGTCAGGCCAAAGACGGTCGCCTCCATATCCTCGGTGAGATGGGTAAAGCCCTTGGCGAAGCCCGCGATGATCTCGGCGACTACGCGCCGCGCATCGAGACGATGACCATCCCGAAAGAGAAGATCCGAGAAGTGATCGGCTCCGGTGGTAAGGTGATCCGCGAGATCGTCGAAACCACCGGCGCCAAGGTCAATATCGACGATGAGGGCGTGATCAAAATCGCGTCATCGGTGAAGTCAGAGATCGAAGCCGCCGTCAAATGGATCAAGTCGATCACGGACGAACCCGAAGTCGGTGAAATCTACCGCGGCAAGGTGGTAAAAACGATGGACTTTGGCGCCTTCGTCAATTTCTTCGGTGCCCGCGATGGCCTGGTTCACATCAGCCAGCTCGCACCGGGCCGTCCCGAGAAGACCACCGACGTTGTCAAAGAAGGCGACGAAGTTTGGGTCAAACTCCTCGGCTTCGACGACCGCGGCAAGGTCAAACTGTCGATGAAAATCATCGACCAAGAGACCGGCAAAGAGATCCCAAAAGACGACGCATAAGCCCGTCCTTCTCTTTCTACGGATCAACCCGGGGCGTGCCGCGTCCCGGGTTTTTTATTGGTCGCCGCGATGCGCCTTGAGATGGTTGAGATCCACGACCTCGAGCGCGTCCTCATGGCAGGCGCTCAGCACCACCGGCGGGGCCTTGCCAACCTCCCTCGCCTCTTCCCAACGGCTCGCACATAAGCACCATCGGTCGCCGGGCTTGAGGCCCGGGAACCGGAACTCCGGCCGCGGGGTCGAAAGATCATTGCCGCGCGCTTGCGTGTAGGCGAGAAACTCCTCGGTCATCACAGCACAGATCGTGTGGCTGCCATGGTCCTGCGGACCGGTCTCGCACGATCCATTGCGTGTCCATCCCGTCATCGGATCACAGCCGCAGACCTTGAGGTCATCGCCGAGCACGTTTTTCGCCTTGGTCATCTCAAACCTTCCACAAATCGAGCCGCGGACTCGCGAAGCGCAGCCTTCTCGTCTTGCCCCTTCTTGTCGAGGTTTTTGAACACAAGGCCCATGCGGGGATTGCCGCGGAGCGTGGTCTCATTCCGCATCAAAAAGTCCCAGTAAAGATAATTAAACGGGCACGCCTCATCACTTGTTTTCGCCGTCACCTTGTAGCGACATGATCGACAGTGGTCGGACATACGGTTGATATAGGCACCAGAGGCGGCATAGGGTTTGGATCCTAAGATTCCCCCATCCGCCCATATCGCCATGCCGTGTGTATTCGGAAGCTCGACCCATTCATAGGCGTCGGCATAGACCGCGAGATACCACTCATTGATCTCGTCCGGCCGCACGCCAAGAAGCAGCGCGAGGTTGCCCGTCACCATCAGGCGCTGAATATGATGCGCATAGGCATGATCCCGCGTGTTGCGCACCGCCTCGGCCACACAGTGCATATCGGTCTCGCCGGACCAGTAAAATCCCGGCAAGGGCTGATCAGCGTTCAGCGCATTGGTCTCTTTGTAGCCGGGCATGAAGTGCCAATAGATGCCGCGGACAAATTCGCGCCAGCCAATCACCTGGCGGATGAAACCCTCCACCGCGTTAAGTGGTGCGTGGCCGTCCTTATACGCCTCTTCTGCGGCCTCACAAACCTCCATGGGGCCCAAAAGTCCGGCATTGAGATAGGCCGAGATCAGCCCATGATTGAGGAAGTCCTGGCCCGTCGCCATCGCGTCCTGATAGTCACCGAATTGCGGCAGGCTATGCTCAATGAACTGATCAAGCCGTCGAAGCGCATCGTCCCGGGTGATGCCGTAGCGATAGTCATCGAGCGTTCCGAAATGATCAGGGAACCGCTCCCCGACAAGTTTCTTCACGCCCGCGGTGATGGAATCATCCACCAGCGGCGGGGCTGGCGGCGGCGTATAGCCCTTAGGCAGCTTCTTGCGGTTCTCTTGGTCGAAGTTCCATTGGCCGCCCTCGGGCTGATCACCATCCATGAGTAGACCCGTTTTCTTGCGCATCTCCCGGTAAAAGAACTCCATACGGAGCGCTTTTCGCCCATGCGCCCAATTTGAGAATTCCTGCGGTGTACAGAGAAAGCGGTCATCGTCCCGAATCTCGACGGGACGGTTGAGCTTCCTCGCCCAGGTCGCCATCTCCCCGGCAAGCCGGTACTCGCCGCAGGCTGTGGCTACAAGTTCATCCACATCCTCCTGCGCAAACGCACGCTGCACTTCACCGAAGAGTGATCCGGCATTGTCGCTCGCGTCGAGTTTTGTGTACCTGACCGTCACGCCCTCGCCGCGCAGCTCATCAGCAAAGGCGCGCATGGCGGAGAAAAGAAAGACGATCTTCTGCTTGTGATGGCGGACATAGGTCGCCTCCTCCATCACCTCAGCCATCAGAACGATGTCCTGCGCGACGTCGATGTCCCGGAGCGCCGCAACATCGCGGGTCAGTTGATCGCCGAGCACCAAACGCAACCGGGCCATGGGCTTCTCCTTCGACCTGACTGCCTAAGTCGGGCGAAAACGCAGATCGGCGAAGCGACAAAGCCGCGCGCCGGTGCTACAAGCTCAGCCAAGGGTGGGAGACCATGATGAACACCGAGCTTTTGACACTCTTGGGCGCCGCTGGCGTGGTGATCCTGGGGACGTTTTTCTTGAAGTCGATCTTTGGCACCGTGTTCCGCCTCGCGGGGCTCGCGGCGATCGCCTATTTCGCACGGCGGCCTGACGACACGACCGAGACCTTCAGCTGGCTGACGCAGGATGATCTCATGATCATTGCGGCCAGCGCCGTCTTTGGCCTGATCGTCGCGATGGTGCTGAACGGGTTTTTCTGGCGGGAAAGCAAGGTCGGGCGACACGTTTTCACGCCGCTCATCGCCGTGACCGCGAGCTACCTGGCCGCGCTGACCATCAACCTTAGTTAGCGGTCGATCTCACCGAAGACGATGTCGAGCGTACCAATGATCGCCGAGACGTCGGCCAGCATATGACCACGGCACATCCAGTCCATCGCCTGGATATGGGCATAGCCGGGTGCACGGATTTTACACCGATACGGCCGGTTTGATCCGTCCGACACGAGGTACACGCCGAATTCACCCTTCGGCGCTTCAACCGCGGCGTAGACCTCTCCGGCTGGCACCTTAGCACCCTCTGTGTACAGCTTGAAATGGTGGATCAGCGCTTCCATCGACGACTTCATGTCCGCACGGCGTGGCGGTGCGACCTTACCGTCCGTGGTCATCACAGGGCCAGGATCAAGCATCTCAATGCACTGACGCATGATCTTGATCGACTGGAACATCTCCTCGATACGCACGACGTATCGGTCATAGCAGTCACCGTTCTTGCCGATCACCACATCGAAATCGAGTTCGTCGTAAATCTCATAGGGCTGCGCTTTGCGAAGATCCCAAGGTACGCCCGAGCCGCGCAGCATCACGCCCGTAAAGCCCCATTCAAGCGCTTGCTCTTTGCTGACGACACCAATATCGACATTGCGCTGTTTGAAGATTCGGTTGTCTGTGATCAGACCTTCAATCTCGTCTGAGACCTTCTGCCAGGTCTCCGTCCACGCATAAATGTCATCGATCAGATCTTGCGGCAAGTCGCGGTGCACACCACCCACCCGAAAATAGTTTGCATGCAAACGAGCGCCGCAGGCACGCTCGTAGAACGTCATGAGCTTTTCGCGCTCTTCAAAACCCCAAAGCGGCGGGGTGAGCGCACCGACATCCATGGCCTGGGTCGTGACGTTCAAGATGTGGGACAGCATCCTCCCCATCTCGGAGAACAGGACACGGATGACCTTGCCGCGACGCGGAACCTCAACGCCGAGAAGCTTCTCCGCCGCCAAGACGAAAGCGTGCTCCTGATTCATCGGCGCCACATAGTCGAGCCGATCAAAATAGGGGATCGCCTGGAGATAGGTCTTATGCTCAATCAGCTTTTCCGTACCGCGATGCAAAAGACCAATATGCGGATCGACCCGGTCCACCACCTCGCCGTCCAGTTCCAGGATCAGGCGCAGCACACCATGCGCAGCGGGGTGTTGCGGGCCAAAGTTGATCGTAAACGGACGGTCCTCTTCAGCGCTCGGTGCGCCGTCGATCGTGATGGTGCGAGTTGCGGATTCCATAACGACTCACTGCTGGGGGCCCTAAAGTCATGCCTTCGCAGCACGCTTTCCGCAAGCGCGCTAACCGTCTCAGGCAGACCGATTGAGCGGCGCAGCGACGCTTGCTATCGCCGCACGAGGAGTGGGCACAGCAAATGACACGTACCTTTCGCGCTCGGCTGAAAGCTATGGACGCTCTGGCACGGAAAGCTGATCTCTATCTCAACCGGATTGCCTTCGACCACAGCACTTTGGCTCGTGCCATCGGCGCTGTCCTGGCAGGACTGGCCGTCGCCTACGTCGTTTACTTGGGTGTTGTCCAACAACTCACTGAAGTGGACTTCAAGTACGTCTGGTACGCTGGCGAGATGTGGAACGCAGGTGAGAGCCCTTATGATCCGGCCTTTAAAGGTGCAGCATCAGGAACGTTCCTCGTTGGCAATGAGCTTCATCGATGGCTCTATCCGCCGAACTGGTGGCCGATTTCCAGTGCCCTGGCGCTCCTCGACTACGAAACGGCGGCCTGGCTATGGCGCTTTCTCACCGCCGCCAGCATCGTCGCTGCCACAGTGCTCGCCTACCTTTCGCTGCGAAAGACCCACCCCGAGGCGGGTTTGCTTGTCCTTGGAATCCTTCTCTTCCTTGCGGTGACCGCGCAGGCCACACCGACGCTCCTTTATCTCGGTCAAACGACGATGACGGCTGGCCTCGGCCTCGCACTGATCCTCTATGGTTGGAGCCATGAACGGCGGTCCGCCGTCATTACTGGCCTCGTCTTGGCGATGCTGAAGCCTCAAATCGGCATTCTCGGTGTGGCGCTGCTGGGTATGTCGATTGATCAGTGGCGCAACATCGTGATTGCTGGGGTCATATCGCTGGTGATGGCAGCGCCCGCCTTCTGGAACGGCGGCATTCTCGGCGTTGCCACCGGCTTTCTTGATGCGCTCAGCGACTACGGCACGCTAGCCGTCAACGCACCGGCGGCGACAACGGGCTTCCCGCACATCCTCGACGCCGTCACCGGCCTGGAGGTTGGCACTGTGACCATGATCGTTCCGGCGCTTGTGACGGTCGCGGCAATGAAACAGGCCCTCGACCGGCTGATATCACGGGAGCTGGTGCGTGCTGAGGACGCGGCTTTGTTGAGCGTTGCGGGCATCGCCATCGCGACCTGCTTCTGGATACCGCTGCATGGGTACGACCTGGTGATCTATAGCTTGGCCGTTCCGGTGATCTTCGTGCGTTGCCCTGTTTTTTGTAAGATCGGCATCATCATCGGCATGCTGGGCATATGGCGCGCCAAGAAGGTGTCGAAGGTTTTGGGTTGGCAGGGTGACGCGGCAACGATCGACGCGCATATGCGTTTGCTGTCGCTGTCCTTAGCGGCAGCTGGCGTGATCTTCTTTACAGCGCTGTTCGTGGAAGCCTGGCGAGCCGAGCAGCGCTAGGCCAGCTATCGCTCGTCCGCTTTTTCATCGCCGGGAAGCACGTAGTCTGAGCCTTCCCAGGGCGAGAGATAGTCAAAATCGCGATACTCTTGGGTGAGCTTCACCGGCTCATGAACGACGCGCTGTTGCTCATCATCCCAGCGCACCTCGGTGTACCCCGTCAGCGGGAAATCCTTGCGCAAGGGATGCCCCTCAAAGCCGTAATCAGTCAGTAGCCGCCGCATGTCGGGATGACCATCAAAGACAACGCCATACATATCGAAGGCCTCGCGTTCGTACCAATCCGCATTCGGAAAAACCTCTGTTACGGAAGGGACAGCATCGTTCTCCGCGACCTGGATCTTCACCCGGATGCGCATATTGTTGCTGATGCTGAGGAGGTGATAAGCCACATCAAAGCGCTTACGGCGCTCTGGATAGTCAACACCGGCAAGCTCGATGAGTTGCGAGAACTGACACATCGTGTCGTCCCGCAAAAACGTCAGCACTGCGATGATCCGGCTGCACGGCACCGTGACCGTCAGCTCTTGATAAGCGATTTGGCTGGAGACGATATCGTCACCAAACTGCCCAGCGATATGCTCTTGCAGCTCAGTCAGGTCATCAAGATAGGACGCGGCGGCATCGTTCATCGCTGGATGGTCCCTTCCCGGCGGATCTTTTTTTGGAGCTGCAAGAGCCCGTAGACGAGCGCCTCAGCGCAGGGCGGACAACCGGGGACATAGACGTCGACGGGAACGATCCGATCGCACCCTCTGACCACGGAATAGCTATAATGATAGTAGCCGCCACCGTTGGCGCAACTGCCCATCGAGAGGACATAGCGCGGCTCAGGCATCTGGTCATAAACCTTGCGCAGAGCGGGCGCCATTTTGTTGGTCAGCGTCCCCGCCACGATCATGAGATCCGACTGGCGCGGCGAACCCCGCGGCGCCATGCCAAAACGCTCAAGATCATAACGCGGCATCGACGCCTGCATCATTTCCACAGCGCAACAGGCGAGACCAAAGGTCATCCACATGAGAGAGCCGGTGCGGGCCCAGTTGATCACCGCATCCGCCGGGGCCGTGAAGAAGCCCTTGTCCGCCAGCTCGTTGTTGACGTGGCGAAAGAATGGGTCCTCCGCCTTCGGATCATAGCCGACCACATCGGACCGGCCGGCGGTGCCATAAGGAAGGTCCGCCGCGGTGATCGGCTTGGGCTGCGGGATCGCGGCCAAGGGCTTGTTTGTTGGCGTCTCGAGTCCCTCGAGCGCGGTGGATGATTGGCCGTCTTTCAGCTTCACGTCGCTATCAGTGGCCATAATCGTCGTTCCTTAGACTGTGGCGGGAATTACCCCCGTCCGTGACACGAGGCAACGCGTGACACTGGCGCAGGCTGGCTCAGCGCCACTCCAGCGCGCCTTTTTTCCACTCATAGGCAAAGCCGATGAAGAACACGGCAAGAAACACGAACATCGACCAGAACGAGTAGAGCTGAAAACTTCGGTCGAGCCCCAGCTCCGGATTGAACA
>JBCDLG010000072.1:0-15914 GCA_038745625.1 Pseudomonadota bacterium
CCAGCGTTTTTGACCCGGTCCCAGAAGGTCTTGGCTTTGCCCAAGAAATCATTCGACTTCGGACAATCTTCGCCGCCGCCTTCTTCGCAGAACTCTCGCAGGAGTTCGCGCTGACGGGCTGAGAGATTGGTCGGCGTTTCGACTTTCAGGTCGACAAACATGTCGCCGCGCGTTTTCCGGCGCAGCTGGGACATGCCCGATCCGCGCAGGCGGAACTTCGTGCCGCTCTGGCTGCCCTCTGGGATTTTGACCTTCACGCGGCCGCCTTCGATGGTGGGGATCTCGACCTCACCGCCAAGTGCTGCCGTCACCATAGGGACGTGGGCGTCGCAATAAAGGTCGGGTCCGTCTCGCTCAAAAAGTTCGTGGTCGGAGACACTGACAAAGAGATAGAGATCGCCAAAAGGCCCCCCCCGTAAGCCTGCTTCGCCCTCACCGGTGAGCCGGATGCGGGTGCCGTCCTCCACCCCTTGGGGGATATCGACCTGCAGTGTTCTGTTCTTCCGCACACGACCTTGGCCGCCGCAATCCTCGCACGGCTCGGCAATGATCTGGCCTTGCCCGTGGCATGTGGGGCAGGTGCGCTCGACGGTGAAAAAGCCCTGTTGCGCACGCACCCGGCCGACACCGCCGCAAGTGGTGCAGGTGGTCGGGCTGGTGCCCGGTTTTGCACCGGAGCCCTCACATGTGGTGCAGGCCTCCGACGACGGAATGGTGATCTCCTTTTGGGCGCCTTCGAAGGCTTCCCGCAGCGAAATGTCGAGATCGTATTTGAGGTCGGCGCCGCGCTGGGCCGAATTGCGACCGCGCCCGCGGGCTTGGCCACCGCCGCCGCCCATAAAGTCGCCGAAAATATCTTCAAAAATGTCGGAAAACGCGCCCGAGCTGAAGCCGCCGCCCATGCCTCCGGCGCCATTGCCCATGCCGCCATTCTGGAACGCAGCATGACCAAAGCGGTCATAGGCCGCTTTCTTCTGCTCGTCCGACAGGACCTCGTAAGCCTCGCCGATTTCTTTGAACTTCTTCTCGGCTTCCTCGTCACCGGGGTTGCGGTCGGGGTGGTACTTCATCGCGAGCTTGCGGAACGCAGACTTGATCGCCGCCGCATCCGCGCTCTTTTCCACGCCGAGAAGGTCGTAATAGTCCTGACTCATGACAGCTTAACACTCTTGATTTCGGCTCGCCGCAAGCGTGAAATAGGGACGAAAGTGAGTATTTTTAACATGGTTCGCTCGTTTGCTTCACGGAGGGCCAGGTGAAGTGCGCGGTCGTAGCATCTTGGAGATCGCTATGAGGCACTTTTCTTCTTTCACTTGTCTGGCCGTTCTTTTGGTGAGTTGCGCGTCGGTTGAAGACTCGCACCTCTTGTGGTTGCCACCTGACGATGGTGATGACGCTGATGTTGTCAGCGCCATTGACACGTGTCGCGGCGAGGGTGTGGAGGCCGCGGAACCGCGGTCGTCGGACGTGTATGGGGCGGTGACCCAGGATTTTGTGTTTCAGCAGCGCGAGCAGCGTGGTCAGGACAAGTTTTCGGAATGCATGATCGACAATGGTTTTCGCGATGTCGTTCTCTCCGCGGACGAATATGCCGCGTATCTCGAAAAAAGCTCGCCCTCAGCGCGTCGCGCCTATCTTGAAGAGCGGTTGGCTTCGCAGCCCTGATCAAACCCTCCGTTCACGGTTGCTGATAAAACACCTCCCGCGTGATCCTGCCGGCGTCGACGGTCAAGACCGCGATCTCATGGGAATCGAACAGCTCGCCTGAACCCCGATGCCGGACCTTGTAGGTGAAGGTCACGGCAAAGGCTGCATCGCCATGCAGAAAGGGATCGCTGATGGCGACCTCCTCAATGTCGAAGTAAGAGAAAAAGCGTTCGCTCTTTTCTTTGATCGCCTGGATCCCGCGGGTGATCAGCTCATCGCACACGCCCTCAAGAACCGAGGGCTCTTCGGAGACAGCCTCATCAGCATAAAGCGTGTTGCGGCAATCCTCGTGATCACCGCTGCGGATGAAGCCAACATAGGCCTCAGCCACTTCAGCCAGGGAGCGTGTGGTGGTCATGGGACCTCGCAATCCAGGTGGGTCTGCGATGAGGCCGCTCCCTTTATAAAAGAGCGGCCAATCGTCAGCTTACTTCTTATCGTCGACTTCTTCGTAGTCAGCGTCGACGATTTCAGCGTCTTGTGCGGCATCCTGGGCGGCGTCGGCAGCAGCAGCGGCGGCCTCTGCATCGTCATTGCCCTGACCGTAGATCGCTTCGCCGAGTTTCATCGAGGCGGTGGCAAGCGCCTGGACCTTCTCGTTGATCGCTTCTGCGCCAGCGTCTTGGTCTTCAAGCAGTGTGCGGACCTCAGCAATCGCCTCTTCGATCGCTTTCTTGTCAGCATCGCCGATCTTGTCGCCGTGCTCTTTAAGGGAGCTCTCGGTCGAGTGGGCGAGGCTTTCGGCCTGGTTGCGCGCTTCGACCGTTTCACGGCGCGCCTTATCAGCGTCCGCGTTGGCTTCGGCGTCTTTCACCATCTGCTCGATGTCGGCATCAGAGAGACCGCCGCTCGCTTGGATACGGATTGATTGCTCTTTGCCCGTCGCTTTATCTTTGGCGGACACATTGACGATGCCGTTGGCGTCGATGTCGAAGGTCACCTCGATCTGCGGCACGCCGCGCGGTGCTGGCGGGATACCAACAAGGTCGAACTGGCCGAGGTTTTTGTTGTCCGCAGCCATCTCGCGCTCACCTTGAGCAACGCGGATGGTCACAGCTGACTGGTTGTCTTCCGCGGTCGAGAAGACCTGACCTTTTTTGGTCGGGATCGTCGTGTTGCGATCGATCAGACGGGTGAAGACACCGCCGAGGGTCTCAATACCGAGTGACAGAGGCGTTACGTCGAGAAGAAGAACGTCTTTGACATCACCTTGCAGAACACCGGCTTGGATCGCGGCGCCGCGGGCGACGACCTCGTCCGGGTTCACCCCTTGGTGCGGTTCCTTGCCAAAGAAGTTCTTCACCGTCTCTTGGATCTTCGGCATGCGGGTCATGCCGCCGACCAGGACCACTTCCGCGATGTCGCTGGGCGCAAGACCAGCGTCTTTGATCGCAGCTTTCATCGGCTCAATCGTGCGCTTGACGAGATCCTCAACAAGGCTTTCGAACTTCGCGCGGGAGAGCTTGACGTTGAGGTGCTTCGGACCCGTCGCATCGGCTGTGATGTAGGGCAGGTTGACTTCGTACTGAGCAGCCGACGAAAGCTCTTTTTTTGCTTTCTCGGCTTCTTCCTTCAGGCGCTGCAGAGCCAGTTTGTCCTGGCGCAGATCAATGCCGTTGTCCTTTTTGAACTCGTCAGCGAGGTAATCCACGATCCGGAGGTCAAAGTCCTCACCGCCGAGGAAGGTGTCACCATTGGTCGACTTCACCTCGAAGACACCGTCGCCGATCTCGAGGATCGAGACGTCGAAGGTACCGCCGCCGAGGTCGTAGACAGCGATGGTTTTGCCTTCGTTTTTGTCGAGGCCGTAAGCGAGCGCAGCTGCTGTGGGCTCGTTGATGATGCGAAGGACTTCAAGGCCTGCGATCTTGCCAGCGTCTTTGGTGGCCTGGCGCTGGGCGTCGTTGAAGTAGGCTGGGACCGTGATCACCGCTTGGGTGACCTCTTCGCCAAGATAGCGCTCGGCGGTCTCTTTCATTTTCTGAAGGACGAAGGCGGAGATCTGCGACGGGGCGTATTTCTCGCCCTTCGATTCCACCCATGCATCGCCATTGTCGCCTTTGACGATGGCGTAGGGCACCATGCCTTGGTCTTTTTTGACGGTCGGGTCTTCGAAATTGCGGCCGATCAGGCGCTTGATCGCGAAGAAGGTGTTCTCTGGGTTGGTGACAGCTTGGCGGACAGCCGGTTGGCCGATCAAACGCTCGCCTTCGTCGTTGAATGCCACCACAGACGGTGTGGTGCGGAGGCCTTCAGCGTTCTCGATGACCTTGCTTTCTGTGCCTTCCATGACGGCAACGCACGAGTTGGTGGTACCGAGGTCGATGCCAATGACTTTGGCCATGGTGTCTTTTCTCCTTTGAGCGGACTGCGATTGCCGGGTCCTAGGCTTAGGCCCCCGAGCGGTGCAGCCCCTATGTTTTCCAGGTTCCTTGAGGGGCCCGCGTGGGAGAGCTCCCCCGCGTATCCAGCGCATTTGGTGAATGAGAGCGAAAGGTTCAACAGGCCTAGACCGCGCAGGAGAGATTCTCTTCGGCGGCGCGGCAGGGGCACCTGCGCACGTCTGGGCAATCTCTGCTAGACCGTCGCCATGACCCGTTTCTTTGTTCTGCTTTTCGCCTTCGGCGTCAGCTGCTGCGCCGCCGATGAAACCCCCGATTTCTCAGCCCTGGAGGATCGGCTCGCCCGGTATGTGGAAGAGGGGGAGCTGCCCGGCGGGGTGGTTATGGTGCGGCAAGGTGACCAGACGATCCTGGAGCACGCCTTTGGGTTTCGCGACCAGGAGGCGGGCGATCCGATGGAGCTCGCGGACCGGTTCCGTATTGCATCGCAGACCAAGCTGATCGTCTCGGTGGGGATCATGATGCTGATCGAAGATGGCGAGCTCACGCTCGACACGCCGCTGTCGTCGTTTTTTCCTGAATGGGCCGATGTGCAGGTGGCGACCGATGACGGTCTCCAGCCGCTGGGTCGTTCCATTGTGATCCGCGATCTGCTCTCCCACACATCGGGCATTGGCTATGGCTTCACGCCTGACTGGCAGCCCTTGGGTTTGAACGCCTGGTACTTTGCCGACAGCGAACGTTCCATGCGCGAGGCTGTCCGCGCGATGGCGACCATGCCCTTGGGGCATCAGCCGGGTGCTTCTTGGACCTATGGCTACAACACCGACATTCTCGGGGCACTGATCACTGAGGTCACAGGGCAGACTCTCTATCAGTTCCTCGATGATCGGATCTTTGCACCTCTGGGGATGGATAACACCGCGTTCTTTCTGGAGGCTGAGGGCGCCGGTGACCTCACGGTGGTCTATTCGTCCACCGATGAGGGGCTCGTCCGCGCGCCCGATCCTGGCGGCATGGTGGGCCAAGGGCACTATGTCATCGGTCCGAAAGAGGTGCAGTCAGGTGGTGCGGGCCTCACATCCACAGCGGAGGACTATCTTCGCCTGCTCGATATGCTGCGCCGAGGCGGTGAGCTTGATGGCCAAAGGCTTCTCGCGCCGGAGACGGTGGCACTGATGGCTGAGCCAGCCATCGAAAGTCCTGCGCCGCCGTGGTATTCTAGCGATGTCTTTGCCTTCGGTCTAGGCCATGAGGTGAGCGGCGGCAGGCCAGGTGGGCGGCCCGCCGGATCACTCGGCTGGGGCGGCGCCTATCATTCCGTTTACTGGATTGATCCGGTCAACGACCTCAGCGTCGTCTATCTCACCCAGGTGATCCCCTCGGGCGATCTCGACGACGACACCGTCGTCGAGACCATGATCTACCAGGCCCTCGCCTCCGGCCACTGAGCGTTATTGGCTGTCATAAGTGTCGAGACAGTCATAGAGGAAGTCCTCGAGCGCCCGCAGCATGATGATCCTGTTGTTACCAACGGTGAGGTGGTGGTTGCCGTTCTTGAGCTCCACATAGGTAACATCGCCGCCAGCTTCGTTGAGGGCATCACGCATCAGATGCGCTTGGCGCCGCGGCACTCTTCTGTCGCGTTGGCTTTGCACCAACAGAACGGGCACGGAGATATCAGCTGCTCTTTGCGTCGGTGAGTTGTCGCGCAGCATCTTCCTGTCGCCCCAGAGCCTTCCAATCATGCTCCGTGTCGCTCGGCGCAGCGCTGGGCTTGCGTCCTTCAGCAGCTCGACGAGGTCCGTGACACCGTTGATCGACGTCGTGCACCGATAAAGATCCGGCTCTTTCGCTGCGCCCATAAGCGCGGCGTACCCACCGTAAGACATCCCGCCAATGGCGATGAGATCCGGATCTGCGTAGCCTTCTGCGATCAGCCACTTGGTTCCGTCTGTGATGTCGTCCTGCATGGCCTGACCCCATTCGCGGTCGCCCTGTTCCATAAATTCCTGGCCGTAGCCGCGCGACCCGCGGAAATTCATCTGCAGGACGCCATAGCCGCGAAAGGCGATGAACTGAGGCAGCCAGTCGAAGCTGGCAAAGTCCCGGGCGTTGGGCCCGCCATGCGGCAGGACGACAAAGGGCAGACCTCGGGCCTCGTCCAGTCTGTTGATCCCCGGCGGAAGGGTAACGAAGGCCGGAATATCGAGGCCGTCTCTTGCCTTATAGGTCGTGCTCACGACCGTTGCGAGTTCTACGTCGTCAAGTTCCGGGTACAGACTGGGAAGTTCGTAAAAGTGGTTCTCCTCAAAATCAAAGACCACAAGTCGTTCAGGCCGGCTGCCCGTCTCAACGGCATAGGCAGCCGTCGTTTCGTCGGGGGTGATCGCAAGCATCTCGACGTACTCGGCGCCGAAATTCTCCCGAAGCCGCCTGTCGCGCCGCTCTTCTTCTACCGCTTCGAGCCACTGGATGCGAACGCGACTGTCGGCGTATTTGGCGCCCACGACCACACCGTCGGACCGCCGCTGAACAATGTCATAAAGATCCGACATCGGATCATGAAACAACTGTTCTCCGAACTTTCCCGTTTCAATGTCATAGAGATACAGCGCGATGGTATCTGTTTCGTGGTTCGACCCGACATAGGCGTAGCGAAGATCGTCGGGGAAGCCGTAGACGTCGAAGAAGACCTCCTCATTGTTCAGCCGCCTGGTCACGTTTCGCCAGCCACGCTCGGGCTTTTTCAGGGTCCAGCTGAGATCACCGTCGTTCTGGACATGGATGCGCCCTCGAACCTGGCCGGTCCGATCGGCAACATAGCCCACCACTCGCGGTTCCGGCCTAATCACCGTCTCGTGCTGGCTTGGGTTATCAACATTAATTCTGTATACCCCGTGACCCTTGCGAAAGTCGGTGATGTACATGACCAAGATGTGGTTGGGGTCATCCGGAAGGATGGCAAGAATGTTATCTTGATCAACCACCTTTCTATGATCGCCGTCGTAGAGTTGGATAATCTCCTCTTCGCCCAGCTTCTTGGCGAGCAGGCCGCTCATACCAAACTGAACGGCTATGGCGCTCTCATACGACTTGACACTGAAGATAAGCAGATCATTCCGCTTCCAGAAGAAACTGGAGATCGCAAGGTGCCCCGCCACCTCCCAAGAATCGATCACCTCACTGGTCTCAAGATCGTACACCCTTATCCCGTATGCGTCGTCGTAATAGCCCATGGCGATCATCTCGCCATTGGGTGAAATCGCAAAGCCGGTCATTTGGGGCACTTGGCCAAATGCGTAGGTGGCGCTGAACGGCGCAGCGTAGAACGACAGAGCAGCGATTATCGACAGCATAAGGATGCTATTCCTTTTGTCTGGTCTCGCACGAGCGTTAGCGTTGGCATTGCTCCATGAAACCGCCAATCGCGCGCAAAGCGGTGATGCGGTTTTGGCCCACATTGAGATAGTGGTTGCCCTCAGGGAGCTCGACCAATTGCGACTGACCCCCTGCTCGCCGGATGGCGTTGTGCATGCGAACCGAGTGTTTGGCGCGGACGACGCGGTCATCTTCCCCAGCGATCAACAGAACCGGCACAGAGATCTTGTCAGCGTGAAGGCGGGGTGAGTTCTCTCGCAACATGGTGCGATCTCGCCACAACCGCCCAATATGTCGTGTGCTGTATTCGCCGTCGATATAGTCCTTCGCATCGGAAATCAGCTCGGGAAGGCTGGTCACACCATTGATCGATACCGCGCATGTGAAGAGATCCGGGGTTCTCACCGCGCCCATCAGCGCTGCGTACCCTCCATAAGAGCCGCCGAGAATCGCCAGGCGCTCGGGGTCGGCGTAGCCAGCGTTCACCAGCCATCGCGCACCATCGGTGATGTCATCTTGCATCGCCTGGCCCCACTGACGGTCACCCGCCGCGGTGAATTCTGCTCCGTAGCCGGTCGAACCGCGAAAGTTCATCTGCAAAACGCCGTAGCCTTTGTGGGCGAGGTACTGCGCGAGCCAGTCAAACCCCGAGAAATCGCGCGCGTTTGGACCACCATGAGGAAGCAGCACAAAGGGAAGCTGATCAGCGGCCTCAAGATCCGCCAGGCCAGGCGGCAGCGTCACAAAGGCCGGAATTTGAAGGCCGTCTCTCGCCGCGTAGCGCGTTGCGATCACCTCACCCAAGGCGACGCTCTCGAGTTCGGGATACAAAAGGGGTAAAGCGGTTAGCTGATTGTTGGCGATATCCAAGATGTAGTACTGGCCAGGCCGTCCTTGCTGCGCAGCCCAAAAGACGGCCATCGTTTCTTGCGGGTTCATGCCGCGATAACCGATCTCATCAGCATCCAGCGATTTGCGAACGTGAGCCGTCAAATCTTGAATGATGTTGTCGCCGAAGTAGTGGATGTTCCAATCATCTTCCGCAAAAAAGGCACCGTATGCGGCGCCATCGGACAATCGCTGGCGGATGCCGTAGACGTCGGAACTCGGGTGGCTAAAGAGCAGGTCGCCGAACGTGTCCGTATCGACGTTGTAGACGTACAGCGCCAGCGTCGGTGTCGCGTGATCGGAAAGGACAAACGCTTTAGACGGACTGCTAGGGAACCCAGCGAAGTAGAACCGCGGCTGTCCCTCTTCGACCCTGTGCGAGATATCTTTCAGCTCGCCCTCTGATGTGGTCACAAAAAGCCGGCGTCGGTCGTCGGACTGTCCCGATCGTGCTCTCACATTTCCTTGGTTGTCGGTCATAAAATGACGACTGTCTCTTCGCGCGCCTTGCACCAGCCGGTGCGCTCCAGCCCGGTCCACCTTCACGCGGTAGAGCGACGTGTTCGGTGAGCGGACGGGCGTATACTCGACCAGAATGTGCTCGGGGTCGTTGGGCAAAACCGAAACGATGCGATCTTGGATCTGGACAGGGAATTCGCCTGAACGTCGGCCGGGCGACTTAAACAGGCGATCGAGATCCGGCTCGCCGGGCGTTACGGCCAATAGGCGAGTCTCAAGCGTTGGCGTGCCATAGCGGTTGCTGGGAACGCCTGCAGAGAACACCAGCCGATCGTCGCGCTTCCAGAAGTAGCGACGGATCTTGAGATTGTCGCTCTCCGAAATGAGGCGATTGTCGAAGCCGTCTTCGGTGAGCTCATAAATCAACAGCCCACTGCCGGTCTCGCTGTTATAACTGGCGGCAAAGCGCTCACCACTAGGAGAGACCTCCACGTCGTCGATGAAAGGAAGCCGCCCGAAGGCTGCCTCAGGATCAGTGAGCCCGGCACTCAAGAGTGCCGCAGCAACAAGGGCTAACATGGAACTCCTCCCCCAACCGCTTCGGTCATATCATCAAAGCGCAGGGAGCAAAGCAACTTTTTGGCGAATGACGCGCCGCGGCTTGTCCTTTACGACTCGGATGCGCTGCTCGCGTTTGCGCCGGTGGAGACCGTCACCATGGCGGCGCGAATGACGCGGTCACCGATGACGAAGCCGGGTGCTGCCACGTCGACCACGTGATCTTTCGGCTCGCCATTGCCGGGAACCTGCGCAATCGCCTGGTGGACGTTGGGGTCGAACTTCTCGCCTTTGGGCTCAAGCCGTTGGATGCCGTTCCGTTCAAAGATGGTCATCAGCTCTTTTTCGGTCATCCGCATACCGTTGATGAGGCCTTTGAAGGCCTCAGCGTCCATTTGCGCGGGATCATCGGGCGCGAGCTCCAGCGCGCGGGCGAAATTGTCGGCGACGGAGAGGAGGTCGCGGGCAAAGCTCGTGATGCCGTAGCGCGCTGCCTCTTGTTTCTCCCGATCAGCCCGGCGGCGGGTGTTCTCGAGTTCAGCTGCCAGGCGTAAGCCTCGGTCTTTTTCGGCCTCGATCTCTTTTTGCAGCTCGGCAATGCGGGCCTCGGCCAGCTCTTTGACTTTGGTCCCGTCAAGGGCCGCATCGGTCAGGTGTTCAGGGATGTCCTGGGCTGGCGCGGCGTTCTCTTGGCTCACGCCATCGTCCTCAGGCAGGTTCTGGTCGTCGGGGGCGTGACCGTTCGTCTCGCTCATCTGCTATCTCGTCCTCATAAGGGGTGAGCGGCGCATGTACGGGGCGCGGCGCGAAGGTTCAAGCGGAGGCTGAGTTATGTCGCTATGGGTTGTTGTCACCACCCTGGGCAGCGAGGCGGAGGCGCAAGCGATCGCCCGGCAGCTGGTGGCCGAACGGCTCGCCGCTTGTGTGCAGATCATCCCCTGCGAGAGCCATTACATCTATGAGGGAAAACAAGAAGCTTCGCGGGAGTGGCGGCTGGAGATGAAAACCGCCGATGCTGCCCGTGAGCGCCTGCTGGCGCGAACTGAAGAGCTTCATCCCTATGACCTGCCTGAGGTCATCGCCTTGCCAATAACGACAGCATCAGCCGACTATGCCGCATGGGTGTGCAACGCTGTGGCGCCTTCCAGCGAATAGCGGCGTGAAAGGTGGTGCGTGTGATGCGGTCTTGGATTTTGGGTTTGGGAGCAGCCGCTGCGGCGATGGTCGGTACGGCCCTCGCGCAGGATGATGTGGCCCCGTTCAACAGTTTTAACGAGGCATCGATCCTGATCGTCGATCACGGCGCCTGGGACCGGTTCCTTGACCGTTATATCGTGCGGGAAGGCGGCTCTGGCCTTGTCGCTTATGCCGATGTGACGGAGGCGGATCATGCGAGCCTCAAAGCGTATCTCTCTGCGCTGCAGGCGATTGATCCGACGGCGTTGAGCCGGGATGAGGCCTTTGCCTATTGGGTCAATCTCTACAATGCGGGCACTGTTGACCTCATCCTCGATAACTATCCTGTCCGGAGCATCATGCTCCTCCTCTCCGGTGTGCAGCCCGGGCCGTGGAAGCGCTCGATCTTCGTCGTCGATGGGCACCGCCTAACGCTCGATCAGGTCGAGCACAGCATTCTGCGCGAGTTCTGGGATGAGCCGCGGGTGCATTACGCCCTCAACTGCGCCTCGATCGGTTGCCCCGATCTTGCTCGTGATCCGTATACGGGGCGTCACCTCGACGCCATGCTGACCGCGGCCGCGCGGGGCTATATCAACAGCTATCGCGGCGTCCGGGTCGAGGACGGCAAGCTTTTCGCTTCCAGTATCTTCAAATGGTTTGGTGAGGACTTCGGCGACACCGATGAAGAGGTGATCGCTCACTTCATTCAGTATGCCGAGCCAGGTCTTGCTGATCAGCTGCGCAATTTCGATCGCATCGACCGCGACGGCTATGACTGGCGGCTCAATGAGCCGAAGCGCAGCGAGTAGGTTGCGGGTCGCGACTGATTGCCTACATCTGTAAGCCTCTTCACATTCACTGCATCTCCGTCATAGTTGGGCGGCGCGGTTTCTTTTGGGGGGAAGAGTATGGGTACATGGCACCGGGCTTTGTTGGCGGCGGCGGTTTTGGGGGCCTCAGCATGCGGCGGTTCTGACGACCAGCTGCCTCCTGAGCTGGCCTGTTATGGCGGCGGCTACCGGCTTGACGACGGAACCGTTATCGGGATCGTTCCGCGGTCGGTCGACGATCTCCGCTATGTTCTGATGAGCGGCCAGACGGGCATCCTTCTGCCCGATGAGAACGGCATTTGGTCAGAGACGGACGGCGATGTCTCAATCACCATGGGCGCGTGCGGCGAAGGCGCGTTCGTGTTCGAAGAGGCCTCGGTGGCGCGGGGCGGCGCCAAAATCCCCTATGTCGTGCAAGAGACGGTCTTTGAAGGCGTCGACGGCAAGCGGGCTGGGCGCCTGGTGCTTCCAGCGGGCGGTGAGGCGGATGTCCTCATGGTCGCTCTTCACGGGTCGGAGCGTTGGTCGGGCCGCACCGGGGAGCGTTTTCAGACGATGATGCCCGCCTTCGGCATCGGCGTCTTCGCCTATGACAAGCGCGGCACCGGCGCCTCAGACGGGGCGTATACGCAGGATTTCTATCTCCTGGCGGACGATGCTGTGCGAGCACGGGCCGAGGCGGCGCGGCTCTACGGCGAGGCGATCGAGATCGGCTATGTCGGCGGCAGCCAGGGGGGCTGGATCGGGCCGCTTGCCGCATCACAGGATGGCGCGGCTTTCGTCGTCGCAGCCTACGGAATGGCGGAAGGGCCGCTGGCGGAGGATCGCGAAGAGGTCGCGCTCGGTCTGCGCGAGGCGGGCTATGATGAGGAGGTCATCGCCAAGGCCCGCGAGATCACCGATGCTACAGGGCTCGTCATCTCATCAGGCTTTAAAGACGGCTATGACGAGCTCAATGCCGTGCGTGAGAAGTATCGCGATGAGCCATGGTATGACGATGTTGAGGGCGAGTTTTCTGGCCAATTCCTCCCTCTACCCAATATTGGTCTTCGGATCGTCGGGCCATGGTTAGATGTGGGCACGTCCTGGGAGTACGAGCCCCGGCCGGTCATCGAAAGCTTGCAGGTGCCGCAGCTGTGGATCATCGCCGAGGACGACCGCAGTGCGCCGAGTGCGCCCACGATCGCGATCATCCAGGATATCCAAAAGACCAAAACGGGCATCGATATGGTCGTTTTTCCGAACACGGATCACGGCATCGTCGAATTCACCGAGGCCGAGGATGGCTCTCGCGTCTATGGCGACACGGCCGAGGGCTACTACCCCTTGATCCGCGACTTCATCCTGACCCGCGAGACCCGTCTCAATGTCGAGGGGCCGCTGATCTATCGCGGCAAGCCCCTAGAGGTGGTCGAGCAGGTGGATGCTGAAGAGGGCGGCTTGCCGGGCGGCGATGGGACCCAGCCTTAGGTAGTCATCGTTCGGCGCTTCTTGCGCAATGTTACTGCCAGCACGCACCACGATGAAGGGCACGCCGAGCATCTCAGCCACGTGGCCGAGCGGCCCCGACTCCATCTCCATAATGTCCGTGTTGAAGCCTGTGCGAAGCAGCTCGATCCGACGCTCGGTGACGCCAAAGAGATCCGATGAAGCGACCACGCCGCGGCGGACGGCCACATTGTAGGTCGCGCCGTTGGCTGTGACCTCTGGCCCTTCATAGCTCGCAATCGCCTGATCTGCGATCGCTAAGAGCTCCTTGGGCGGACGGAAGCCGTTTTCCATCTCCGCGCCGTCATCGGGCCCGTTGAAGGGGCGATAGACCATGCCGTCTTGGGTCAGGCTGCCATAGTCATGCTCATAGGTGACAGTGGCGACGATCACATCGCCGGTGCGGAGGTCTTGATTGATCCGTGCACCGGTGCCGCTCATCAGCACAAGCCGCGGCTTGAACGCGTAGATAAAGAGGGTGCTGGTCGCGCCGGTGAAGGTTTTGCCGATCCCGGTGATCGCCACCACCACGGGTTTGCCGTGGATCGTGCCCTGCCAATAGGGCACACCCCAGAGCGACATCTTCTCGGCGTCCTCCATCACCTCGATAAAGGGCGGGATTTCCTGCGGCACGGCACCGAGAATGAGGATCGTTTCCGTCGGCTCATAATGCGTGGGCGTTGCGGGCGCTTCGCCAGCATGCGCCGCACAAACAGCGAGGAGAAGAACAACAAGCCGAGCGATCATCAGAGAGCCCCAGTGTTAGCAGATTATCCCGCCATGCGAGCTGATCGGAGCACAAATGTCCAGTCTTGTGGGCGATGCGTCAGCGCTTTGTCACAACATGTATCAGCACTGCCGATGCGCTTGGCAGAGAGGCCCATCCATTGAATGCTACTTGGGTGAGCGTGCCTGCGGGTTTTAGGGAGACGGCGTATGACGATGTTGGTGGTGGCAGGACTGCTCCTGCTGATGAGCCTTTTTCACTCCATCATCGGTGAACGGTTCGTTCTTGGTCCCTTGAAGCGTACGGAGAACTTGCCCGCGATGTGGGGGAGCCAGCAGATTTTCTTCGTCACCATCCAGGCGACGTGGCATCTCGTCAGCGCCCTTTGGCTTGGGATCGCGGTGACGCTTGTCGCCTTCCACATCTATCCGGGCATGACCGCCCAAGCCTTCTTGCTGGTCTTTGCCGTACTCTTTGGGGGTCTTGCTGTGGTGCCGTTTTTGACTGGCGCCACCAAGCATAAGACATGGATCGTCTTTGGTCTGATTGCTGTGCTTTTGGGATGGAGCGCTGCCGTCTGGACCTAAAGCGGCTGCATCAAGGACGGCACCTGGCCAAGGTCGCTGCCTGACACTTTGATGAAAAACCGGCGGAGCGGATCGATCCGCTGCACGATGCCGAGGCCCAGCCCGCGGGCATGCTTGAGAGGGCCCCAATTGTTCGAGAACAGACGGTTCAGCGCGTCGGTACCGATCGAGAGAGCCACGCCATCAAACCGGCGCCAACGGTCATACTCAGCCAGCACCGTGCCGTGACCGATATCAAGCCCGGCATGCCGGGCCTCGGTCAGGACATCGACCAGGGCGGCGATATCTTTGATGCCAAGATTGAAGCCTTGCCCGGCGATCGGATGGATCCCGTGGGCGGCGTCGCCCGCCAGCACCAGGCGTTCGGCCGCGAGCTTCGGCGCATAAAGTAGGGACAGGGGATAGCTTTGCCGCGGCGTTGCGATCTCAAAAGCGCCCAAATGCTCCCCGATCCTGTCCCGCGCTGCGGCCAGGAATGCGTCGTCTGATAAGGCGAGATAGCTGTCCGCTGCATCGATTGTTTCGGTCCAAACGATCGATGCATGATTGTTCCGCATGGGAAGGATAGCGAAAGGGCCATCGGGATAGAAAATCTCATGGGCCACGCCGCGATGAGGCTTCTCATGCGCGATATTGAAGATGATCGCCTTCTGCCGATAGTTCCAACGCAGGACCTGCAAGTTCATCAGGGAGCGGAGCGGCGAACCTTTGCCGTCGCACGCGATCACCAGGCTCGCATGCAGGGTCTCGCCGTCCGCGAGGGTCAGCGTCGTCCCCGCGCCGCCGGGCTGAACATTGGTCACTGCGGCGCCTAAGGCTTGGGTGACCGAGGAGCGCTCAAGGCCGCCGCTGAACGCGGTCAAAAGGTCTTTGTTCTCAAGGATGGCGCCGAGGGCCGGTTCGTCACCTGGCGTCGTGCTCTCGCCCAGCAGTGTTGCGGGGAAGTGCAGTTGCCCGCCCGTCAGTCCGCCATCGCGGAACCGCCCATTGGGCTGACCGTTGGAGACCAGAATGTCGGTGATGAACTCCGCCTTCGGACCAAGTTCCTCCCAAAGCCCCAGCCGCTTCAACAGCCTGATGCCAGCATAGGCGATCGCGGTGGTGCGGCCATCATCGGGGATCGCGGCGGTGCTCGCGCGATCGATCTGCACGACGGAAAAGCCTGCGTGATCAAGCGCCAGGGCCATCAGCCGCCCAGCGAGCCCGGCGCCGACGACGGCGATATCAAAACGTTGTTCCATGTCCGGTGTTTAGGCATGCGGAGGCCACGACGCAAAGCGACCCGACGGCGCGGGCCGCAGACCTCCGATCTTTTGTGCGGGTGCGAGAAGTGCTATGCCTCGCAACGTGCTGAGGGCACGAGCTTTTGGGAGCTGCACAGGTGAAGCTGACCTCGCGATATGGTGCCGCGATGATCGGGATTTTCCTGGCGCTCATCATCTTTTTCATGATCGTGCGCGGCGTGGATGCGTTCGACCCAATGGCAGCGGCAATTGTGTGGACGATTGGCGGCTTGGCCTTCGCCGTCTTGATGATCCTCTCTTCCCTTCGGAAGAAGGACAATGGTGAAAGCGACGGTCCCGAAGACGCTGGCGAGATGGATTTGGACTGATCGCGACGGGCCGCACCGTCATCAACTGTCCTATGCCGCCGCCATCGGGCCACTAAGGTGAGGATGTCGATGCGCCCACCGTTGAGCGCATAGGTTGCTGCCGGTTTGGCATGTGTGAGGCCCATGGAACAGGTTGTTGTCCCTGACTTCATCTCC
>JBCDLG010000073.1:0-15795 GCA_038745625.1 Pseudomonadota bacterium
CGCCAGCCAGTCTCGTGGCCAGCGTGTTGCTTCCCGTCGACAGGATCACGATACCATCTCTCGTCGCTGGGTCGAAACGGGCAACCGTGTTGATGGCGGGACCATTGTTGCCATCATGGCCGATGATATGCCCTTCGCCATTGTTCGGGGCGTAGAGCATAGGTCCCAACCCCCAGATGTCCGCACCCATCTGCGATGCATGCGGCGTACGCATCAATTTTAAGGTGTGTTCAGACAGAACAGTTTGCCGACCTGGTTCTGTTTGCGCCTGGATGAATAGCGCGAGGTCGTTTGCTGATGTGAAAAGTGAAGTCGCAGCCAGCGCCGTGTACCACCGAAAGGGCTCCGTCTCGCCGTTTAAGTCGTAGTTCTCAGCTAGGCCCAGCTGCAACGCTTCGCTATGGCTGAAGGTCGTCCGGTTCATGCCAAGCGGGTTGAATACCCGTTTCGACATAAAGTCTGCAAACGACTGACCCGAGACATCTTCGATCAGCATTTGCAAGATTGTGTATCCGCCACCGGAATAGCTCCATTGACTTCCAGGCTCTGCACTCAGTTCGACAACACCGCTTTTGCCAGGCGAGGCATCAAGCGCTCGCTTCAACGAGTCCTCAAGTGATTGCCGTTCGTTTGGGTGATGGAAGCCGTCATAGCCAAGACCATCACCCAGTCCGGACGTATGGCTCAGCAAACGGCGTATAGTGACGCCTGAATTGTCGAACTCACTGTCAGGCAGTCGCCAGCGCGTGAGGTATTCTGAGACGGGTGTATCGAGGTCCACCGAGCCCTCTTCGACCAGCACCATGACGCCCCAGGCCGTGATCCATTTGCCAAGTGAAGCGACTTGGTAGACGGAAGATCCATCAACAGCTTTGCCGATTGAGGTGTTGAACCTGCCAGCGATTTCACCGTCCTTGATGAGCACCATACTGAGGTTGCCCACGGTGTCGGCCTCGACCGCTTGGGAAAAGGCATCAATGAAGTCTGCTGTCTGGTTGGAGTTGACGATCGGCGATTTGCCCCACCCTTCGCTCACGCCAAGGAAGACAAGTCCATTCCAGGCTATCACGGCAATGAACGCGATAAGTCCAATAATTGTGGCCCTGAACATTGGTTCGGCTCCTTTATAGGTTGGATTGGTCTAAACTTGACCGCTTGTGATGAGTGTGATTGCGGCGATGATATAAAGCCCAGCCGTTAGGATGCTGCCGATCGATCGGACGTGATTGAGTCGGGTCCATTCACGACCATACTTGGTCCAGTAGACAGTAGCATCTGTAGACGTATGATCTAGGCGTTCGAGTTTTTTGTTCATCGGGACATTGCCAAAAAGTGTCATGAGAAACACGGTCGGAAGATAGACAATCGGCGCTAGTACGAGTGTTGCAAGAGCGGCTCCCTCGAAGACGGTCACGCCGTAGACCGCAAACATCACCGAAAAGAGCGCTATAGAGAGAATACCTGCAACGAACTGGGTTTTAATCACGGTGCGGTTGATGTTTTGCATGGACTCGATACCGCCAGCCGGTTCTGAGCGAAGCAATCCGGCCATAATGAACTCGGAAAACGCGGAGAAAACACCTCCGATGATGGCGCTCCAAAGGGCTAGAAACAGGCAGAAATAGAGTGTCCATTCGTAAGTCATTGTTGGTTCCTTGTGAGTTTTACGAGGGTGTTGGCTGGAACCGCTAGGCAGTTGCTCCGCTTGCGGTGATAAAGCGTGTCATGAGGCCAGCTATTGGGACCAGTGACATGAAGTTGGCCGCACCGACGGCGAGATATGCGTAGACGCGCCAGCCAACCAACTCCAGATCATCGGGATTGAGGCCTTGGCCGACCCAAAAGGCATCGATCCGATGAACAAGTTCTGCAAGAGTGCTGTTCATCGGACGACTGTCTCTTTCAGATCAGAGGGTGCTCCCTTCCAAGTCGGAAGAGAGCGCCGCCGTAAACGGATGATGCTGAGCGTGGCTCCCATGATCAGTTCAACGACGGTTGCGGTAATCAACGCTGTGGAGGGTACGCCATGCAGCACCATTCCGATCACGCGGGCGATGCCATAGCTGCCATAAACGAAGGCGCCTGATGTTAAGCTGACGTTGGCAAAGCGCAGCTTCATGGCGCCCAGTAACATGAGCGCAGCGGTCACAATGAGCACGCCACTTGGGCCAGTCAGTTCAGACATCAACCCTGGGTCGTCACTCACGATCACATCGCTCATTTCCAGGACACGCATTGGGTGAAACAACAGGTTGCTGCCAATAAGGCCCAGCATCGCGCCTGACCCCATGAGCGTCGTTCTCGTCAGGATGGCGTTCATCGCGTTGTGTCCCACACACCTGTTGCGGCGATCTCTCGCGCATAGTCTGCAAAGTCTTTAGGCGGACGACCAAGGGCGCGTTGGACACCATCGGTCAGATACGCGTTCCTGCCATCGAGAACAGTGGAAAAAAGATAGTCCAGCATCCAAACAACGTCCTTGGGAGCGCCGGATTTCTCGATTTCCGCAATGAAACCCTCATGCGGAACATTGATGTACTGGATCTGACGGCCTGTGACTTGAGTGAGGTCGCGAGCCAGATCGGCAATGGTCATAAGGCGCGGACCAGTCACCTCATAGATCTGTCCATGGTGGTGATCTTCAGTCAACGCAGCAACAGCCACGTCAGCGATATCATTGACATCCACAAAGGGCTCGACCTGGTCTCCTGCCGGCAGAGTGATGGCGCCGCTGAGCACCATGTCGACAAAAGCGCCTTCGGAAAAGTTCTGGTTGAACCAGCTTGCCCGGACGATGGTCCATTCAAGGCCAGAATGTTGGACGATGCGCTCGCAGGCTTGTGCTTCTTCCTCACCGCGGCCCGATAAAAGGACCAACCGCTTCACGCTGCGCCGTTTGGCAAGATCGACAAATGCCTGGATGGCATCCGTGGCGCCTGGCATGGCAAGGTCCGGTGCGTAGGTGATATAGACTGATGTGACGCCTTTCAGGCAGGCCTCCCAACCTTTCTCGTTGTCCCAATCAAAGGACGGCAGAGCGGATCGAGATCCGATGCGAACCTCGCGGCCCTTGGCTTTCAGACGCTCGGCAACACGGCGTCCGGTCTTTCCCGTGCCGCCCAGGACGAGCGTGAGATCTTCTCGTTCGCGCGGTAAACTCATTGACTTGCTCCCTTTCGGTTTCGGCAAGTCAAGAATTAGAAGAAGGCCGCTCTTGGCTCTTGTCACCTCGCGCCAGAGTTTTGGCCGATCGCGTCAAAGAACCAGCGTTAGGTTGAGGCCGCTCCAAGCCTGTAAGAACGAGGTGTTTGTCCAGCCCAGCGCTTGAACGCCCTCGTGAAGCCGCTTTGTTCGGCAAAGCCGGTGAGGAAGGCGACCTCAGCAAGAGTGTATTCGGTCTCACGCAGCAAACGTTGGGCTAAGTCTTTGCGCGCCATATCCACCACATTTTGGAATGAATATCCCTGATCGGATAATCGCCTCTGCAACGTTCGTGCACCGATACCCAATTCTGTCGCAATCAGGGATAGTGTGGGCACGCCTTCGCTCAAGACATTGGCGATTGCACGCCGCACCTGCTGTTCCAAGCCCCCATCATCGACGGCGGCGGCCAGTTCTTGCTCCAAATGGCGGTCGAAGAATTGAGCAATCGTTTCGTCGCCCAGCTTGTTCGGCGTATCGATGCTTTCTTTACTGACCAATAAGGCGTCACGTCCGGAATCGAAGTGGACCGGACAGCCAAAGTGGGATTCGTAGACAGAAACATCGCCTCGCGGGGCGTGCTTAAAATAGACTGCCAGAGGTGAAAAAGGTGTCGTACTGACTTCCTTGCTGATCGTGTTGACCGCCGACATGCTGGCTTCGTTCGAGAGCAGCATGCCCGGGCGACCATCTCCAGCTTTCTGGAGGTCAAAGAAATAACCATGACTCGCCTCTTGCAGCGAGTAAGTCTCAGCACTGCCTAGAACACGGCCGTAACGCTCCGATCGGACATAAGAGCCACGTAAGTTTGGCGCTGACTTCCACGCAAGACCAAAGGCGCCGTATTCGTCGCTTCGCATGGCAGCACCTATGCGAAGTGGCAACACCAAGCCTTCCGGATCACGGTCGGCAAGCGCCGCGAAGAAATCGTAGTAATCGGCAGACGATATCAGACGCGCCGGATCAATCGGTCCGTCGGCTAACAGACCAAGACCTTCAACGAGATCGCGCGTTTCGACACCCGGGCTCGCCTGGCCAACGACCTTGTAAACATAAAGCGACGTAATCTGGCTCATCCCGATATGTTTAGATGATGGGCCGGATATTGGAACGTCGAGGCCACAGGTCGCCGAATATGGGCGGCTTGCAGGAGCTTCGGGACGTTCGGCTAAACAGCATCAACGTTGGCTTGGGGCCAATTTCAGTCGTTCAGGATTGCCCGCTTCTGCGCCTCAACGGACCAGCTCAACGACCAGGGCCCAGTTCTCACTTTCGTCCACTTCTGGGCACCATATCGCGCCCCAGACAATGATACCGAATATCATTGCTTGACAATTCAGATCCCAGTTGCGCAGGTTTTACACGGGCAAGTTCGGGAAAGTCTTTGTTCAACAAAGTGTTTTTGGTTGCAGCCTCACTGGGGATGGCAGCTTGTGCAACGTCGTATGTGGCGACGCCGTATGAAAGGGACAGGGCGGGGGTTGACGATGTCGGTCTTCTTGATGACTCGATGCCGGATCAGCCACGGGTGGGTCAGGCTGCGTCAGCGGGTTCGAGTTTTGGTCTTATCGGCGCGCTTGTAGACGCCGGAGTGCAGGCCAACCGGCAAAGTCGTATCAATAAGCTCGTCGAGGAAAACCCTGTCGATGCTGAGGCGATGCTCGAAAAGGCCATCACAGAGAAACTGGGAGCTCTCGGCTACAATGTCTCGCTGATTGAACTGCCTGAGGAAGAGCGTGAGAAGCGCGAGCTTCTTGAGAGTTACGATGGTCTGACCACTTCGGAACCTGTGGAGGCCTATCTCGACCTCGTAACGACGGCGTTTGGTTACCTGTCTTCCGGTGTTGGGAAGCCTTGGCGACCCACGGTCAATGTCGATGTGCGCCTTGTGTCCGTCGACGATGGTGAGGTGTTGATGGAGAATAAGCTCAGCTACAATCCGCTCGCGGCGAAAAGGGGTTGGTCAATATTACTCCGAACCCTGCCTACAACTTCCGTGACATCAACGATATGGAGGCCAATCCCCAGAAGATAGTTGAGGGCCTTGAAGCGATGACTGTGGAAGTCGCTGACGCGATCGCCGCGCTCATGAGGTAAGTCCCATGAGATACCTCTCGCCATCTTCTCTGGTCGCGGCTGTCGTTCTGGCGGGCTGCGTGACACCCCCGAACCATCCCTTGGCTGTTCTTGAAGCACCGGAGGGTCCTTGCGTGACGCTGGTCGACTTCGAAACGGCCACAAGTTTGGAGCGACCACGGCCACAAGTGCGCTTCATGCTCAATGAGGCGGTGGCTGCCGATACACCTTGTTTGATGACTGCCGATGGAGCGCATACACCGTATCTGGTCTTTGATCTTGACGGTGTTCCCAGCCGAGGGAGTGTGATGGTTGGCGGCGCCATGGGCCCCTACGGATCTTCGCACCAAGTGTCGCAACGGTCGATGAGTTTGGCACCGTGATGCGTCAATTTGAGCGCGAAAGCTTTCTGTACCGAAATTCCGGCTACACGGTCCAGCTGCGACCACGAGAAGGCGAACGCTATCTGTTGGTCACAGCCGATCCTGAACTCGTCGGTAAAACCTATAAGTCCGTTGAAACCGGGATCAACGCTTCCTCATACTCGACTGGTTACGGGGCAGCGACGCTTTACTCGGGGATCGATACCGAAACGACAAGGGTTTTCTCTTATGAGGGCAGGGTGAACGTTGTCGTGCTCATTCCAAAAGCCGTTGTCGATCAAATGAGGGAAGAGTAACATTAGCCAATATTGGGACAAAAAAGGCCGCCGCAAGCACACTTGCGACGGCCTTTTGACTCGGACCTGGTTGTTATCGGTCGTCCTTACCCCGCTTTGTTCACCCGCATGTACCACTCGACCAGGCGGCGGACTTGGCGGCTGGTGTAGCCGCGTTCGGTCATCCGGCTGACGAAGTCGTCGTGCTTTTTCGCTGTCTCTGAGTCCTTCTTGCTATCGAAGGAGATGACCGGAAGCAGGTCCTCGACCTGGGTGAACATCCGCGTTTCGATCACCCGGCGGAGCTTTTCATAGCTCGTCCATGCGGGGTTCTTACCGCTGTTGGCGGCGCGGGCGCGGAGGGCGAATTTCACGACCTCGTTGCGGAAGTCTTTGGGGTTCGCGATGCCCGCAGGCTTTTCGATTTTCGAAAGCTCCGTATCGAGGGTCGCGCGATCCAGGAGCTGGCCCGTATCAGGATCTTTGAAGTCCTGATCTTCAATCCAGGCATCAGCGTAGGAGATGTAGCGGTCAAAGAGATTTTGTCCGTACTCGCCATAGCTCTCGAGATAGGCTTTCTGGATCTCTTTGCCGATGAAGTCCGCATAGCGCGGGGCCAGCTCGGCCTTGATGAACTCAAGATAGGACTTCTCGGTGTCGTCCGGGAACTGCTCACGCTTGATGGCGTTTTCCAGCACATACATGAGGTGCACTGGATCGGCGGAGACCTCTTCGGTATCGAAGTTGAAGGTCTCGGAGAGAACCTTGAAAGCAAAACGGGTTGAGATCCCGTCCATGCCCTCATCGACACCCGCGGCATCGCGATACTCTTGGTGCGACTTGGCCTTGGGGTCGGTGTCCTTCAGCTTCTCGCCATCATAGACGCGCATTTTCGAGTAGAGGTTCGAATTCTCATGCTCTTTGAGACGCGTCAGGACCGAGAACCGGGCGAGCATTGGCAGCGTTTCTGGCGCGCACGGCGCATCGGAGAGCTCGGACGACTTGAGGAGCTTCTCATAAATCGCCGTCTCCTCGGTCGGGCGCAGCGCGTAAGGCACTTTGATCACCGAGATTCGGTCGAGGAAGGCTTCATTGTTGCGGTTGTTACGGAAGGCCTGCCACTCGCTTTCGTTCGAGTGGGCCAGGATCACGCCTTGGAATGGGATCGGTCCAAGGCTCTCGGTGCCGACATAATTGCCTTCCTGAGTAGCGGTCAGCAGCGGGTGCAGCACTTTGATCGGGGCTTTGAACATCTCGACAAATTCGAGAAGACCCTGGTTTGAGTGGCAGAGGCCGCCTGAATAGGAATAGGCGTCCGTGTCGTCCTGGCTGAAATGCTCCAGCTTCCGGATATCAACCTTGCCGACGAGGGCGGAGATGTCCTGATTGTTCTCGTCGCCGGGCTCGGTCTTGGTGATGCCGACCTGGCGCAGCTTAGATGGGTAGAGCTTCACCACCGAGAATTTCGAGATGTCACCGCCGAACTCATCCAGGCGTTTGACGGCCCACGGGCTCATGATCCCAGTGAGGCGACGCTTTTCGATGCCGTACTTCTCTTCAAGCAGCGATTTGAGCTCTGGCGTTTGGAAGAGACCAAGCGGGCTCTCGAACACAGGCGAGAGTTCGTCGCCAGCTTTGAGAACATAGATCGGATAGGTCTCCATCAAATCCTTGAGGCGCTCAGCGAGCGAGGATTTGCCGCCGCCGACGGGGCCGAGGAGATAAAGAACCTGGCGTTTTTCTTCGAGGCCTTGGGCTGCGTGGCGGAAGTAGCCAACGATCCGCTCGATCGTGTCTTCCATGCCGTAGAAGCCTTCAAAGGCTTTGTACTGTTTGATCGTGCGGTTGAAGAAAATCCGGCTGAGACGCGGATCCTTCGACGTATCAACGAATTCCGGCTCGCCGATCGCCTTGACCATGCGCTCCGCCGGCGAGGCGTAGAACATCACATCGTCGCGACACCCAAGAAGATAATCGCGCAGCGACATCTCTTCATGCTTCGTGCGCTCATAGCCTTCGGCAAATGCATCGAAGACGTCCAAATCACTGTCCATTGTCATGCTCACAACCGCCACCCGTTTCTGCCCGTTTCTCGGGCCACTCGGCTCACCAAGGCCACCACCACCTTGCCGAACCACGATTCCTGATGCGGCAAGGCCCCATCCCAAACGAGCTAGGACCCTAACCATCCATCATGAACGCGACTGGTAAAGATAGTACGATCATGATGCGCTCTTGGCGATAAGATCCAAGCACGATTCCTTCGAAGAATCCCCCAGCTCGGAGCACAAATGTTTCTCTTCCCGCTCACCGCGGCAAGAGCCGTATTCTGACATTTTAGATGGATTAGCGCTGTCATTGGCCTGGCGCGGGGAGGGTGACGAAACCGCGCATGCCTCGACGGCCCCGCAACTCTTGGTTAAGACCGGCCTGGGATCGGCTTTGGGGGCCTTGGGTGCGCAAATTGCGTCTAAATGTCGTGGAGCGCAGCGCCTTGCACGAGGTCGCTGAGGCTATCTATACGCGATTGATCGCTAAGTCCTCGAAATTCCAGCCCATTATCAACGATTTTGAGAACAACACTGTCAGCATATCGACCCTAGTGCTAATCGGGCTTGGCCTCGCGACGGGCGCTGCGGCGAGTCTCGTTTATGGCGAAGATCTGGTCGAGCGCACGGGCTTTGCGTTCTTCACGAGCTCCCTCGCACCGGTCGTTCTTGGCGGGGTTGGCGGGCTCGTCACT
This sequence comes from Pseudomonadota bacterium, assembly GCA_038745625.1. Lineage (GTDB taxonomy): Bacteria > Pseudomonadota > Alphaproteobacteria > Caulobacterales > Parvularculaceae > Parvularcula. The sequence continues at coordinate 8,679 of JBCDLG010000073.1, forward strand.
TACCTCGTTTTTTCATCGCTCGGCAGCGCGCTGTCCAAGTTCCCGCTTTACCAGCAGGTCGCAGAAGTCTTCGTCTTTGAACAGAAGTTCACCAACCGGACGCGCCGTATGCAGATGGCCACGGCGGCGCTCCAATGGTTGCAGCGCCAACCAGAGATGACGTTCGAGGCGGTGGAGTATCTCTACGAGACCCGGGACACCATCTCGATCCTGCCAAGGCGTCTGCGCCGTGACCTTGAGGAGATGAAGGACGGCAAGGAGTCAGCTCTTCTGATCCGCGAGCTCTTTGAGCGAAAGTACAAGGCCGACTATCTGCGGCAGCGTTTGATGTCGCCGCGGGAGCTCTCCGCCTACGCCAATCGCTATTTCATCCAGTCGCGGGCTGCGCGCAATGGCGTCCGCGCGAGCCTGATCTTTGATACACTCGACGCCGAGTTGCGCGACGAGATCGCGACGGGCGAGAACTGGCGGCGCGCCCGCTATACCGATGAGCACCATCAGGTCACAACGATCCGCGACAATGCGGACGTGACGCTGCGCTACCGCACCGGCGCACCGCATTATCGGTGGCCGGATGACCGGCGGGAGAGCAGCCAGGGCGAAACCGCGCCGTGGGTCCTCTATATGGGCGTTGAAAACCCGGTGAACATTCCGCTCTGGGTGATCACCGTCGATCAGGTGATGGGCAAGCTGCGCGAGGCGGCGCGCTGGCTCTATGCGGACGAAGATCTCACCGAGAAGGACATGGATTTTGAGGTCGAAGCCATTCTCGACCTTCTGACCGGCACGGATATCACGATGTTTGGCAAGTGGGATGAGCGCACCTTGCGCCAGCGCTCCGAGGTCGCGTTGATCCCCGAGCCCGTGCTCAAGGACCTCAATGGTGATCGCGAGAACCCGCACTGGGTCCTGCGATGGGACCCGAACCGGATCGACTGGTCTCAGTTTGTGGGCACCGACGGTGCAATCCGGCGCGCTTTCGCGGCGCTGCTCAAAGCCATCGAAATGGCGGACGCCGATGCGGAGAAGGTTGTGCTCAACCGCGGCGACGGGCTCTTGATCAACAATCTCCGCACGATGGTGAGGCGCAAGGAGCTTGGTGCTCAGGGTGCGCCTTACTTTGACAACGTCTTGGACTTCCCCGAGGCGTGGTGGCTGAACGTCTATTACGGTTTCAGACGTTCAGCCCCCGCTGCATTCTTCGGGATCTAGGGTCCGGACCTATGAAAACGTCCTAGCCTCTGCACGATAGAACCGTCAGACAACCGCCAAAAGTGGTCATAGAACAACAGGCGATACGCTTGGCGTCAACTCGCGCCCTTAACGCCCAATAAGTTGATCGCGTCGGGGAAAAAGTACAGAACAAATCCAGCTAATACGATAAGGTTATGAGGTAGTTGAACATTAGAGAATGTTATCATTACCCAGAGAGCGCGAAAAGTCTCTCCAAATCCGATAACTCGGTTGAAATGGGAGCTAATTTTTGGTCCCGAATACAAAGAAAGATCGGCAATTTCTTTCTCAACCTCTCTTGCTCGCTTAATGAGTGCAAATTGGAAAACTTTGTTCAATGCTTCTAAGTACCAAAACATTAGTGCACTTAACCCGCCGAGAAGAAAAAGTATCCGCTGTCCATCGATGAATCCAAGACCAATCGCCACGCCACTCAGTGTAATGCTCCAAGATTTTATAGTGATCAGGAGCTTATCGAACTCACTTATCCTTTGTTGGGCCGTGCGAAATTCTTCTATAGCAACAGAGGCAGCAACGTCTTCGGACAAATATACCTGAGATTGGTTTTCTTCTGACACGCTACACTCCTATCACGTTAATCTATTGTGTCATCAGTCTTAGCGCCGGGTTGAACTATCCGATGATCCGGCCAACGGCAACTAGGGGCCAAGCTCAGCAGTTCGGGGATTTCTCGGGTCCCGCGCCTAGTCCCGCGCGAGTGCGCCTTTGATCAGCTCTGCTGTTTCCGCGGCGCCGTAGATCTTGACGAACGGGCCCATTCGCGGGCCTTCGGCTTGGCCGAAGACGACCTCGTAGAGACCTTTGAACCATTCGCGGATGTTCTCGTACTCTTGCGCCTTGCCCGCATCGAAGACGGCCGTTTGGTAGGCGTCTTCGTCATGACCGTCGCCCAGCTCGCGCAATCGTGCAGCAAAGAACTCGAGCGCGCTACGCTCTTGATCGGTCGGTGCACGGTAGACTTTCTTCGGCTTCACAAAGTCTTGGAAGTAATTGACCGCATAGGGAAGAAGCGGCTCCAGCGCAGCCATCTCCTCGGTGCTCGCATCCGGCCGGTATTTGGCGACAAAGCCGCGCAAGATCTCAGGATCCGACGTACCAGACGCGTCGACGATGTTGAGGAGCAGGCCAAAGCTCACGGGCGGGGTCACCGCTGGTACATGGCCGGTGTGGATATGCCAGGCGGGATTCTCCACCTGCTTTGCCGGTTCTTGCTCTTTGTACTTTGCAACATGCGTCCAGTACTCATCCGCCGTTTTGGGGATGATGTCGAAATAGAGCTTTTTTGCTTTCTTCGGCGCAGCGAAGTTGAACAGCTGCAGGCTTTCAGGGCTGGCGTAGCGCAGCCACTCATCGATCGTGATGCCGTTGCCCTTGGTCTTTGAGATCTTCTTGCCCTCCTCATCGAGGAAGAGCTGATAGTTGAATCCCGATGGGGGCTCACCGCCCAGTGCACGGACGATGCGCGAGGAGAGGCGCGTTGACTCTGTCAGATCCTCGCCCGCCATCTCATAGTCGACGTCAAGCGCATACCAACGGCCTGCCCAATCGGCTTTCCATTGCAGCTTGCAGGCGCCGCCTTTGACGGATTGCTCTCGCCGGGTGCCGTCTTCGTCCTCATAGACGATCGTGCCGTTCGCCGCGTCGCGTTCGAGAAGCGGCACATAGAGGACACGGCCCGTCTCTGGACTGATCGGTAGAATGGGTGAGTAGGTTTGACGTCGCTCCTCACCTAAGGTCGGCAGAATGATGTCCATGACCTCGTCATAGACTTCCAGCATACGGAGGAGCGCAACATCAAGCTGTCCCGATTCATAAGCCGCGCTGGCTGAGACGAACTCATAGTCAAAGCCAAACTGGTCGAGGAAGCTCTGCAGGCGCGCATTGTTGTGGGCAGCAAAGCTTGGATACTTTCCTGCAGGATCGGGTACGCGAGAGAGAGGCTGCTGAAGATAGGGCTCCAAAATCTCAGCGTTGGGCACGGGCGGGACCTTCCGCATACCGTCCATGTCATCGGAGACCGAGATCAGCCGGGTCGTCATCCCGGTCAGCGTTTCGAACGCGTGGCGCACCATCGAGGTGCGCGCGACCTCGCCGAACGTGCCGATATGCGGCGGACCTGATGGGCCATAGCCCGTCTCAAAAGTCACGACGCCGTCCTTCTTGCCCATCTTGTCCAGACGCTTGATCAGGGCCTTGGCCTCTTGGAAGGGCCAGGCTTTCGCGTTCTCGAACAGGGCGGGGTCGGTTGGGGTCTCAGTCATCGAGGCGATATACCGAGCTGAGCGCAGAGTGCGAGGCCCTTTCTTCGGCGGCGTTCAGTCCAGAACCTCAAGCCCCTGCAAGACGACATCGACGGCGTCCTCCACGATCGCTGCTTGCTCTTTCGCCGACGGCGCTTTTGCGACCCCGAGAAGCCGGCCGATCACGACATCGAAGTGACGCATGGAGCCTAAGAAGATCTCAGCCCCCCGGCGCGGATCGATCTCTTTGATCTCGCCTCGGGCCATGGCGTCTTTGAGGATGGCGGACACATCAGCCACGGCAGCCTTGGGGCCGATGGCGTAGTGTTGTTGGGCGATGTCCGGAAACTGCCATGTGGCGCTCATCAGCAGCCGCCACATCGTGTCGTTGCGGGGATGACAGAGGCCGGCCGTGATGCCCAGACCGTATTGCCTCAGCCGATCCCGGACCGGATGCCCCTCATCATCCGTATCCGTTTGGTCCTCTTGGGTGCCTTCGAAAACGGCGTCGACCATGTCCTGCATAATGGCGCGGAAGAGCCCCTCTTTGTTGCCGTAATTGGCGTAGATCGTGGACTTCGAGCCGCCAGCCCGCGCGATGATGTCGTCGAGCGAGGTGCGATCATAGCCAAACTCGACGAAGACCTCGGTGGCCACCTCCAAGAAGGCAGCGCGCCTTGCGGCGCGGCTGTTGGGGGGCAGGCGATCGACGGAAACCTTGGACATAGCGCTTCGGCTTAGCAAGCGAGGAGCGCGTGCAAAAGGCAATTGGCGCCATGGTTAGCTTTGGCGCGGAATGACCGGAATCGTCAGCCGCGACGGGAAAGCGCGCCCGGCATGAAGGACATGCTGACCGCGGTTAAGGCGCGTGTCCTTGCCAAACGCGACAGCGTGGAACGTGTCGCGCGGTGAGATGATGAGGCGCAGGCCATCTCCTTTGGCAAAAAAGGTGCTGCTCGGACGAAAGGCGATGGTCACTGGCACAACCTCACCGGCGCTGAGAGGTTCCTCGCTGGTGCCAAGATATTCTGGTCGCCATGGCCGTGATCGTTCAGGGTCCAGGGCCCGACGAGACACCCGCAGATAGCCGCGGGTGACGACGTCGTTCTCATTGCCGACAGCGCCGTTGAAACGGACCGGGCGCCCCTTCTTGTCGAGCTTGTCGATGAAGGCGCAGAGCACCATGTCCTCCGGCTGCGGATCACCCTTCATACGTGGTCGTACCTCAACAAAGGCGTCAAGCCGGATATAGCCCGAAACCTCGGTATCTTCCGCAAACGTATGATCGAAGGTCAACTGGCCTTTGCGCGCATCATAGACGAGTTCGCGGGCCTTGGGTTGCTCGCTTTCCGACAGGCCCCGTTTGCAGAGATACAAGGTGCGATAGGATGTCTGGGGCAGCGGCCAATCCTGCTCCCAGCGTACCTCGTGGATCTCGTTGCGGCTACGCCTGACTTCTAACCGGATGGGTGGCAACGTATCGAACCGATTGGCGGCGCCCTTGAGGAACCGGTCCATGAAGTCCTTCATCAGGGATTTTGCTTCGCCGGAGTAAAAGCTCACCCATTTGCCCGTTCTGTGGGTATACATCCATTTCTGCTCAGAGCTTGCCTCTTCATAGGCGCGGGCTGACCCCATGGAGTGCAATTCATGATCTGAGAAGGAGGCGCAGACAAGCATGGGCACACGGATGTCGCGAAGTGCTGCGGCCTTGGCCGCCCAATGCTCGTCGATCAAGGGGTGGTCGGTGAGGAAGTCTTCCGCCGTTGACCCCTCCATCGCAATGTAGCCATCGAGATCGTTGAGCGAGTCCTTGACCTCCGTGTGCCACCAAAAGGGCAGGAACCGCTCATCAGCAACGCCGCCAATGCAGACGGCGTCGCGATACATGTCGGAGAGGCCTTCCCAAGGGCAGATGCATGTGAGCGCTTCCGGCGCTGTCTCACCGTCGGGTGCGGCGGCCGCAAAATATTGGCTGATCGCGAGATAGCTCACACCGCAAAGCCCGACGGCGCCGGTGCACCAGGGCTGCTCGCCGACCCAGGCAATGGCTTGGCGGTAGGCGTCGCCCTGATGCTGCGTGAAGGAGGAGGGCGGCCCACCGCTGTTCGCATAGCCGGGCAAGTTCAGATTCACGAGCGTGTAGCCCTCGGGCACCCAGAAATTGGGATCGGGCGATTCCCAGCTCGTCAGTGTCGAGAATTGAGGTGTACCCTCTTGCTGGTTGATGAGCCGGTATTGCTGGGGCGGGCCTTTGAACGGCGTTTTGCCGAGCGCGGACGTCAGGTGGTTGTCGTAGGGGTGGGCACACATGATGACCGGGTCCTGGAGCCCCGCTGCCGCGCGCTCTTTCGACCGGAATATGTTGGCAGTAAGCTCATACCCTTCCACCATCGGTATACGGACATCATGGTCACACTGAATGTCGGGATCTGGTTCCACCAGCTGGCATTGCGGCTTGAAGAGCTGACCACGCGCGAGGGCGCTTTTGATCACGGGCCAAGCCGCCCGCAACGTGTCCATTGTGCCGCTCATGATGTTGTCCCCGATCAGCGAGCAGGGATCAGGCCAATCGCGGCAGAACCCATGGTATCAAATGATACTCATGGGTTCGATTTTACCAGGACCTTTCGCGCCAGTGCTTAGGCCGCTGCCGGGACTGCCGGTTCGGCGTTGTCCGCGCGGGCGCGCTTGCGCTGTTCCACCACCCGCTTGAACTCATCATAGTAGATCGGATCTTCCGTCCCCATCCATTTGTCCCACCAGGTGAAATAGAGCCCGAAATTGTAGCCAGCCCGGGCGTGATGGAGGTCGTGGTGCACCGTGGTGGTGAACCAATCAAACATCGGGCGCCCAGTCTTGGTGGCGGGCATCAGCTCAAATCCAGAATGGGCCAGCGTGTTCTTGATCAGTGAGATGACGACGAACGTACCCGTTGCGCCGGCCGGGTTGGGAACCGCGATCTCCCAGAGGATAACGAACAGCACCATGAGACCGGCTTCGCGCAGATCGAAGCTGTAGGCGGTGAAGGGCGAGGGGTTCATCGAGCGGTGATGGCGCCGATGATAGAGACGAAAGCGCTTAGGACTGTGCATCCAGCGATGCACCCAATAGAAATAGGCGTCATGGGCGAGGAGCATCAGGGCGACGGAACTCCAAAACCAAAACGGGCCCGTCATCTGCTCGTTGACCTCCGCCCAAGGCAGAATGCCAGCGCGCCACATAAAATATGTACTGACACTGAGCACCGAGAAAATAGCGATCGACCGCAGCGAGTGGGCAAACTCGACGAGCAGTTGCTGCCGTGGCGGCCACTCTTTTCTGATCTTCCGATGCCGGAGGATGCTGGCAAGGCCGACCCACAGGATCAGCCATACGCTGATCGCGAGAACAGCGTAGCGTTGTAGGTCGGTGAGCATCCATTCTGGGATCTCACGGATCGTGTCGAGGACGATTTCACCCATCAGACTGTCTCCTTTGCGCATGGGTCTCACTGCCCATCACGCCATCTGGTCAGCTTGCATGTCTCGCCGGTTCATCCTGGCTTGCCGCCAGTTTCAAAACCGGTGCGGATTCAGAGTCGGCGCGTTTGGCTTGGTTGCGGAACGCCGTCGGTGTCATGC
>JBCDLG010000074.1:0-15725 GCA_038745625.1 Pseudomonadota bacterium
AAAATTGAGTACACAGACTATTTCACCGCGCAAGGAAACTTCCTCTGCCGCGATACCGATGTCGTCCAGCCGGGCCAGGGCTTTCGGTATCTCGCGTCGAGCTCTTCCTGTCCGGAGCCCTTCAAACAAGCTGTGATCACCGAGCAGGGGCGGGAGGTCATGAACCGCAGCGAAGACGGCATCGGCACGGCGACCGATCGCGACTTTGGCCTGATCGAAGAGGGGCGCGCGCCGCAATCCTTCGACCACGAGGCGGCGTTCGTTTATGCAAACCGCTGGGCGGCCAGCATGGATCTCCTATGCGTCGTGAAAAGCCAAGACGTCCAAGAGGATCTCAGTGAACGTTTGAAACTGTGATGCAGCCCGGCCTTTGGCAGCGCCAGCGAGCCAGACCGAGCCCTCGCGCGCCTCAAGCGGAAGCCCTTTGAACAGCAGCGACCGAGATGATATGCCGTTAACCATTGGGCGGCGTTGCGTGGTGAGGGGATAGCTATGAAATCGCTGGTATTGAACGTTTTTGCGGGTTTGAGCGCGCTTTCGATGGTTGGTGCGGCCCACGCCGCTTCGATCACGCTCTACGAAGAGGACTTCACAGGCCAGGAGGGCGAAGGCCTGACGGGACCGGAACCGGACAACACCTCCTTCACCTCATCGAATGGCCAGTGGAGCGTGACGACCGGCTCGCCTTCGCGGCTCCTTGTGGGCGATCACGCCCGCGTTGAAGACCGGAACGACTTTTATCCCAATGCGGTCCTTCCCGGCGGGGAGCACTTTCAGTTCTTTGACGTGAACGAACCGGTGACCTGGACGACCTCTGAGATCGATATCAGCGGTCAGTCCAACGTGAAGGTCAGTCTCGACATTTTTGAAATCGGAGACGCCTCTGTCTTCGATTTTGTCGAGGTGTCCTATTCTGTTGATGGCGGCGCGTTTCAGCAGTTTTTCCGTGAAACCGACGATTTCAGCGATCCCGATGGCGACGGCGACGGCGAAAGGGATGATCCGGGGAACCTCAACCCGTTGGTGCTTGAGGCCATGGCCGACATCCCCATGGGATCGACGCTCGTTCTGCAGGTCGTTGCTGATGTGACGTTTTCCGATCGCTCCATCGGCTTCGACAACGTCTTGGTGACGAGCGGGATGCCGCCCGCCGATCCCATTCCGCTGCCGGGAGCTTTGCCCCTGATGGCCGCCGGTCTCGGCGTCCTGGCGCTTCGTCGTAGGCGCCAGTCCGCCTAACGACGCTTTCCCGGCATCCCCTTTGCAACGCCTTTCACGTGACGGGACAGCTTGTCCCAAAATTGGATTGGTGAGGGGAATAACGATGAGAAAGCTTCTAGCGAGCGCGGCTGCTTGTTTGAGTGTCTTCGCGATGGCCGGCGCAGCGCAGGCTTCTGAGGTCACGATCACATTTGAGAACCCAGGTGCGGATCTGCCGAACGGCAATTTCACCACCGGCGGCAAATGCAACGGCGTCAAAATTTCGGGCATAGATCTGTGCTCGATCGATGAGAATTTGGGCCTGACCTACACCAAAGACTGGGTCGAGGTGACGGCGACGGCCTACAACTCGGGCGGCATCACCGACATCATGCAGGACCTCGCGCCGAAGACGTCGGGTCTGGCTATTGTATCACCGGGTGAGAGCTCCTCGGATGACCAGGTGCAATTCTCCGCTGGTGAGTCGGTCGTGTTCGATTTTGGCACGGATGTCGTGCTCGAGGCCATGGACTTCAACGCGGGCGCGGATCGCAATTGTTCCAACCCGGGCGGCGAAGGTCCTTGCGGCACCTTCGACCTCTTCGTCGATAACGCTCTGTTCGGCTCCTACACGGCGGTGGATGACATGGTCTTTGGCGGCATCGTCGGCACGCTGTTTGAGTTTGTTGCCACTGACCTGAATGGCGGTTTTGCGATTGCTTCGGTCACCGTCAGCGAAACACCTGTTCCGGGTGCGGCGGTTCTCTTGCTCTCCGGTCTCGCTGGTCTCGGCTTTAACCGCAGTCGCCGCAAGCTGGCGTAAGGCAAGCGACATCGATCAATTTGGGTGCAGAGAGCAGATTGCTCTGTGCACCCTTTTATTTGCTGATGGCCTCGCGAGATCGCCGGCCTGCCAAGACCGTGAGAGAGGTGACGGTATCGTCGGCTACGCCTCTTTTGCGCTGCAAAATTCTTTAACCGAAATGATGCGCCAAAGGGAGCGGTAGGGCCGACTTGCGCCGACCGCGCCGGGACAAGACGGCGGATTGTGCGATTGTTAAGAACACTCCGCGGTGTCCTTGTCGCACCCAGGCGACTCCCGTAGCTCAGTCGCGCACATGTGAAGGAGGCAGCGCATGTCGGCGATTGTTCATTTGGCCATCCCGGCGGGGGATCTCGCCAAGACCGTCCAGTTTTACGTCGATATCTTCGGCTGCACGTTGGGGAACGCCGAAGAAGGCCGGTGGCAGGATGTCAATTTCTGGGGCAATGAGCTGACGCTGCACCAAAGCGAAGAGCAGCTGCCGAGCGTTCGTCATGATGTCGATATGGGTAATGTCCTGGTACCCCATTTCGGCGTTCATCTGACCCAGGAGGACTTCGACGCGCTGAAGGATCGCATCGCCGCAGCGGGTCTTGACTATATCGATCCTCCTTATCGCCGGTTTCAAGGCGATAAGTACGAGCAGGAGACCTTCTTCATCAGTGATCCGAACAACAATGTGCTCGAGATCAAAACGATGAAAAACCCAGAGGTGCTCTGGCCTTCCGCATAAAGCGGTGTGTGGTCACGTGCGGATCCACCGTTGAAATCCTGAGGAGAATTCTTATGTCTGCCTCAGGAGCAAGATCATGACGATCAAAGAACGCCCACTGATCAACGCGGTATCCAAACTTGGACCGATACCGACACCGAGCCATCCTATCTTGTCTGGGATTTACACGACGGCGATCGCGGGTCTCTTCGGTGCGGTGGCCTTCTTTTTTCAAGCGTATGGACGAGGCGCTGTTGCCACCGCAGCCGATTTCTATTCTGCGGTGATGGTCGGTAGCTGGATCGGGTTCGCCGTCGTTGCTGTCTGCTACGTGGCGCTGCTACTCGCCTCGCGGCAAGAAGAAGCGGAGACAACCGTGCCCTTTGTCGTTGCTGGGCTCTTGTCGATCGTGGCTTTTGTCGCTTGCGAGGTCTTGCTGCCGGCGGCTTTCATCGTCATGATGGAGCGTTAGGCTGTTTCTTGACGATCAGTGTTCGGTGCAACAAATGTATCCGTCTCCACATTGTCGCGCGAGTTCTCGTCCCCTAGACCTCAATAAGCGGTTCGATGCTGCTCAAGACCATCCGCCTGTCGTCGAATAGGATCTCTATTTATTCAGCTGGCTGCGATGATCCGACCACGGAACCCGTGCTTTCGTGTTGTGCAGGGTAGAACCAGGCCACGTATGTCACCGTGATCGTTGCAACGATGCCGCCTGCTATGATCAGCGGCGTGGGCACGGACACGAAGATATCGGCAAAGCGGAGCCACGCGTCTGTAGAGCTGAACCAGCGGTAGCCTCCGAACATCAACACCGTGGCCGCAAGCGCCCAGCTGAACGGAGCCATCGGCTTTCCATTGCGGGCATCCCTCACCACCAAGACGAAACAGAAGATCATGGCAAAGATAAAACTCGTATCCGCGGCCTTGGCAAAGTTCGGGAGTGTCTCGCGTGAGCGGACCAAAAAGCCTGGGACATAGTTGGTCAAGAACCGCGCGAGCGATGGCCCAATCACCAGGAACACCGTCGATAGCATGTAGCGTGCGTGGATCTCCGGTGATCGCCTGTTCCTCAGAGCGCCACCGTAGAAAGCCACAAATGCTGCGGTGGCGATGAGGTCCGCGACGGCCAGGCGGACACCGAACATCTCATTGAAGGCCGATGGGGTGGACAGCATGTTTTGCGTGACCAGCAAGCCGCCAGCCGTGAAAAGCGGAACAAGCGCAACACTGGCGCGCCCTGACCAAGCATGAACAGCCCAGATGCCCTTATGGATCGACCAGCTCTGCGTGATCAAAAGGACGATCCACAGGGTTGCGGTGATCCCGTGCACATGGTGCGCGAACGACGCCTGACCCAGGACCATGAAGTAGGATGGCATGAAGGCGGCGAAGGTGAGGAGAAGAAAGGCGGCCACATAATAATGGGCTCGCGGAAAAGGGGGCATCGGTTCGCTCCGCACGGCTGACCCAATCAGGCTGGCGCTGGAGGAGTGCTGGTCTCAATCCGCGGCGTGCGGCCAAAGGTCAGTCTTTCCGGGAATGGCCGCGTTTGTCCGCATCTTCAGTTTGGCTTAAAGCTCTCGCCCAAACCGAGCTTGTGCAGGGGTCAGACGGGACCGTGGAAAACGACGAACCGGTGCGCGATGCCCGAACGCGCTTGATTGGCTGGAAACGCATCAGCGGCCATCTTGGTTGCAGTGATCGCACGGCCAGGCGTTGGGAACAGGACGAAGCGCTGCCCGTTCACCGGCAGCTCCACGAGAGCAAAAGCACCGTCTTCGCATTCCCTGATGAACTGGACGCATGGCTCGCATCGCGAGTGCCATCTGGCGCATCAGAAGAGGGGATAGCGCCTGGTTCTCGGATGATGAGCAACTGGACGCGCGCCGCCCCTCTCATTGTCATTGCAGCGTTGGTCGCCGCGATGATCGGTTTCGTCGCGATCTCGGACCCTATTCCCAAAGCGCCCGAGGCGGTGGAGGGATCAAGCGATCCGATCGCTGCTGACCTTTTTGAACGCGGCCGTGCTCTTTGGCTGGAACGCGGAAAGGTCCCCAACACCCGCGCCATCAAATTGCTCGAGCAAGCCGTCGAGAGGGACCCTTCTCACGCGGAGGCATGGGCCGCTCTTTCGTCTGCATGGCTGACGATACCAACGTATGATGACGATATATCAGACAAGCTCAGCGTGGATAAGGCCATTTTGGCCGCCGATCGAGCATTGGCTTTGGATCCAACACTGGGAGAGCCGAGGGTTGTCAAGGCGACCATCGCGCGACGGAACGGCGATTGGTTTCGCTCTGAAGAGGTCTTTGAAGATGCCTTACGCGCCGCGCCTAACAACCCCACTGTTTATCTATGGTACACTGAGCATTATCGCGAGTTGGGTATGGTGGAGGAGGCGAAGGCACTGATCGACAAGGCGCTCGAGCTCGATCCCAATTCGCCTCCGGCCCAGCTTGAGCGCGCCATGAACATGCTGCAGGTCGATATCGACGAGAGTACGCAGCAGCTCGGCTATCTGTGGTTCGACATTGGGTTTCAAACACCCGTCGTCTGGACTGGCCTTTGGATGAGCCACATTTTTGCGCAAGACTTCGAGCGCGCGCAGGCATGGGTCGCCCAGAACACCTTCATGCCTCAGCACAATGATCTCATGGCCCAATATGTTGGCGCTAAACAGTCCGGAGATAGGCAAGCCGCCGACACAGTCGCTGATGATATTCTTGAGGCGCATACAAACGGTCTGCCTGCGTGGCTCGGCTTTTTCATGATTGCTGATCTCGGTTTGCCGGACAAAGCGCTCGATCTTGCGGAACGGGAAGTGGAACGAGCTGGTCAGTTCGACGTCTCTGTTGTGATGTTCGATAGGCACTATCCAGCGCATCGGCAAACGGAACGTTTTGCCAACCTGACCGAGCGTTTGGGGTTCACGGAGTACTGGCGCGCGCGGGGAGCGCCGCCAATTTGCAAAAATGAGCCAGAGGCCCCCTATTGTCAGCGGACCCAGCAGCAATAGTGGATGGACGGTGCTGTGTCGCTGTGCGCTTGAGGCGATAGCGTGACCAGGCAGCGGGTTCCTGGTCTTTGGTCGTGCCTACGCTGTGAGGCGCGGTTCAGCGATGACAGACCGCGGAAGGTCGGCCCAGCGATCGAAAAACCGCTCAAGCACTGTCAGCATTTCAGCTTCGCCCGCCTCGCGGAAGGTCATCGCAGCGCCGGCGATGGTGGTGAAACCATCGATCTCTTCGTCCGTGGACAGACGCTCATAGCCCATCGTCCACTCCGGGAAGAGGCGCCGATCCACTTTAGCGTCGCTCAGCGTGATAATGCCGCCATGCTTTTGCGAGGCACACACCCGCTTCATCACTGCTTCCACTTGTACACTCTCGCCTTCGAGTACCTGCAGAAACTTCGCGCCGTGCGCGACAAGCATGCCGGTGACGCCGATGTTGCTGTTAAATTTCCGCGCATCTGTAAGAATGCTGTCGAGCATGGCCTGGTCTGGCTTTCGAAACGCAGAGCTAAGATAGATTAAGCGGCGCATCAGTCTCTCCCCCTGAATCCGCTCGGTGCTACGGCCTTTCCCTCAATTTAGCGTTACTGCCATGACGCCGCCGACCCTTTAGGCCGGTTGACCGGTCCCCCCGGCCGCGTGTTTGCTGGGTTTCCGATGGCTGTGGGAGGTCGCATGCTGCGTTGGATTGGCCTGTCTTTTGCCGTCTTGTTGCTGACTGCGTGCGCCAGCCTGGGCGGCAAGCAGGCTGATCTGCATCCAAAAACGCTGATCTCAGGCGGCACACTCACGGCGCTGCAAGAGGCCTATGATGTTCGCCACTACACGCTGCGATTGCGCGTCGATCCGGACCGCAAGCATATCGCTGGCACGCTTGCGGTGCGCGTGGCAGCGCTGTCTCCACTGGATGTTGTAGAGTTGGACCTTGATCCGCGGTTTGTCCTTGGCCCGGCGGATCATGATGGCCGGCCGCTCACCGTCGAGCGTGACGCGAACAAAGTGAGGCTCCATCTATCTGAGGCGCTGGCCGCAGGAGAGACCGCCACCTTATCGCTGTCGTACCGCGGCCAGCCTTACGTTGCTGAGAACGCGCCCTGGGATGGCGGGTTCGTCTGGTCAGAAACGAAGGATGGGCACCCTTGGATTGCGACGGCGGTGCAGGGGAGAGGCTGTGATCTTTGGTGGCCCTGTAAAGATCATTACGGCGACAAACCTGACGAAGGTCTTGATCTGATCATCACCGTACCTGAGCCTTTGGTCGTCGCCATGAACGGTGTGTTGGTCGATGAAACCCATACTGATGGAGAGGCGACTTATCACTGGCGATCGCCGTCGCCGCACACCGGATATGCGGTTGCCCTCAACATTGGTCCCTATACGGTGGTTGAGGATATCTTCCCTAGCCGTGATGGCTCTCTCATACCCATTGCGTTCTACGCGCTCCCCGAAAATGCTGACAAAGCGCGGGCGCTGATCGAAACTGATGCGAAGCCGCATCTTCAGTTTTTTGAGGATCTCGTCGGCCCTTATCCCTGGCGCGAGGAGAAGGTAGGCTTCGTCGAGACACCGCATCTGGGCATGGAGCATCAGACCATCAACGCTTACGGCTGGGGTTATAAAAAAGACGAGCACGGATTTGATTGGCTTCTTCATCACGAGCTATCCCATGAGTGGTTCGGTAATGCGATGACCCATGCGAACCCGGAAGATATGTGGCTGCATGAGGGGTATGGGATGTATATGCAGCCTCTCTACACCGAGGCGACGCTGGGTGAGGCGGCCTACCGGCATCACATGTATGATCTCTATCTTGGGCTTGAGAACTGCCAGCCGCCAGTTGTTCCAGACACGCCGCATGTTGAAGCGGCGATCAGCAATCGCGACGTCTACAACAAGGGCGCTTGGACGCTCCACACGCTGCGGTGGTTGGTCGGCGACGAGGCCCTGTGGCGTGCGACGCGGCGTCTGGTCTATGGTACGACCGAGCCGTGGGAGGGGTATGACGGGTTTCCTGGCTATCGCTCCACGGAGGATTTCATCGCGATTTTGTCCGAGGAGGCGGGGCGGGACCTTGGGGGTGTCATCCACACCTATCTCTTCCAAGCCGAGCTGCCGGTGCTGTCGGAAGAGCTCTCCAATGGCAAGCTGACATTGGTTTGGGAGGGTGCCGCGGACGGTTTTGATTTGCCGGTGCCGGTGGTCCTGGATGGCCAGCCCGTGACGGTCGCGATGGAAGACGGCCGCGGTCAATTGGCTGTGCCTGAGGGCGCTTTGTTCGATATCGATCCGAACATGCTGATTCTGCGCGCGCTTCCGATCGGAAAGTCCTGTAAATTCAGTGGCTAAACTGTTTTGCCAACAAGCGCTTGGTGATCCTTCCTAGGTCGTTTACCTTTGGCTGTAGCTATCATGAGCGACCTGGCTTGGTGGATGATCGCGCCGGTGCAGTTTCGGGGGCGAGTGGGTCATGAACGATATGGACGAAGACTTCTTCGACGAGGCCGATGGCGAGTATGAGAACGAGCCGTCGCCCCTGAAACGCGGCGAAAATGCGGTCGCGGAGCTTTATGATTATATCTCCCAGGCGGATTGGGAGAACTATGATCCCAAATATTTCGATCAGCTGGTTCTCGGCGCGCGGGCCGAAATCAAAGAACGGAATTTCGAATTTGATGGCGATGGCGAGGGGCTGCTGAATTACGAGCGCCGTGTCTTCAACCGCATGTTCAAGACCATTCCGCTTTTCATGTCGTTCGCGGCTGCGATTGCGGTCGCGGGCGTGTCATCAGCGATGCTGGCAGCTGGCCGAGCGGGTGACGGCGTCGTCAGCCTGACCGAATTCATGACGGCCTCGGGCGTCACTGCGACCATCACTGCCGTAGCGGTTTTGGGAGCTGCTCTTTGGCGTTCTGGCGTGCAGTTTTTCGACTATGTGATCGGCAACAAAGGCGAGAAACGCCTGCGCGATACCCGGGACTACAACGTCCATATCATTGAACGAACGCTCAGTGAGCTGAGCGGCGTGGTGGCCGAGCGTGCCGTCAATGAAGAGCCGCTGAAAGGGGCGTCGGGTCTCATCCAAACCAACCTGACGTTCATCGCGGAGTATAATATCCGTAAGGCGATCAAAAGATGCCGTTCGCTCTTCAACATCAAGATTGAAGAGGTTGATATGCCTGATATTAAGGACACGCAGCGCAGTTGGGCGAGCGCGTTTTTCGTCGCCGTTGTGGCCGCAGGCGTCGCGGCCTTTGCCGGTATGGGCAGCCCGGAGACCTCCAGCGATGTTTTGACCGCGGCAGCGCCATTCCTTGGCTTCTTGGTGCTCCCCACCTTGGCGGGCCTCGCTGTTCAAAGTTGGACGGCCCACGCCGCGACGAAACCAGGAAGTTTCGTCGCCAACCGCTGGGACATGCTGCGAGAGGCCTATGAGGCTGAGCCCTCGGACGACTTCATAACGGCAGCAGGCTATCGCCATGGCGAGCGCGACCGGGTGGATTTCTCCTACGACATGGCGCCGGAACGGGTGCATGTTCACGCCCGCTGGTTGCTCGAAACGCTGACGCGTTATGAGAAGCTCAAGAACCGCCGGATGATGGACTAGCCCTCAAAGGCTAAAGCCAGCGGGGATCGGATAGGGCTCACCGGCGTTGAGCCGACCGATCCCTCGAATGCAGCGGGTCAGCATCATCACCCAAAGCCAGACAAAGATGACGCCCGCGACGAGCAGGACCGGAAAGCCGACCAGCAAGATCAGTGTCGCAAAGCCGATGCCGACGAGGACGCCATTGAGCAGGTTGCCGAGCACAAACCGCCAAAAGAGGCCGATCTGGTGCTCATAATGCGACTGGATCTGCGGCGACCCACTCGACTTGAAGACATATGCGAGGACCACCCCGATCAAAAACGGCACCGCGGTGAACAGCGCAATCAAATACAGCGCATAAATCGCGATCCCCTGCCAACGTTCGTCTTCAGTCATGCTTGCTCCCCTGTTGCCGGTGCGGCCCCGTCTGTGTAACCGGCGCGGCAATTCTGATTCACGTCATGAGAGGACATAGGAACCATGGCCACCGAGCGCACGCTTTCGATCATCAAACCCGACGCCACCGCCCGCAACATCACCGGCAAGATCATCGCAAAATTTGAGGAGGCGGGCCTGCGTGTCGTCGCCCAGAAGCGGATCAAGTTGTCGGCGGCCCAGGCGGGCGACTTCTACGCCGTTCACAAAGAGCGTCCCTTCTATAGCGATCTTGTAAGCTTCATGACCTCCGGTCCCGTTGTGGTGCAGGTCCTCCAAGGTGAAGGCGCGATCGCCAAGAACCGTGAAGTGATGGGTGCGACAAACCCTGCTGAGGCCGCGCCTGGGACCATCCGCGCTGAGTTTGCCGAGAGCATTGAAGCGAACTCGGTCCACGGCTCTGACGCGCCTGAAACCGCTGCTGAAGAGATCAAATTCTTCTTCGCAGACGACGAAATCGTCGGCTGACGCGGGGCTCTCTCGCACGGCTTTTGCAGGGCATGGCGCAAAAGGATCTGCGCCATGCCCTCTTTGTATCGTTTTGCCGCTCGTCTCCTGGCCGCTCTGATTGGCTTCACCGGCGCAGCGTTTGGCGCGGACGATCCCTTTGGCAAAGAGGCAACCCAGCTGACCGAGGCGCAGCTCGTGGCTCATGCATCCACCGTGTTCGCTCGCGTTGATCAAGATCGGGATGGCTGGCTCGACGCTGAAGAATTTGCAGCCGAGCGCATGATCTCTGCGCAGCTTGCAAGGCTCAGCCGCCGTGTACCGATCGATGGCGACGAGACGGTGCACCTGATTGTTCCCAAAGAAGTCCCAAGCTCCATGGAACGCGGCGAGCGTCTGACGCTCACCAACATCGCCCGCAACGAACATGCGGCGCGTTCAGCAGGCGCGCCTGGCCTTGATGAGGCGGCGTTCGCTTCGATCCTGATCGAAGAGTTTCTCAACGCCGACCGTGACTTTGACGGTATTCTGCAGGCGGAAGAACTGATGGTCTTTGCACGGCTGATGGCGGGCGATCTCGCCGTTTCCTTTACCGCGAGCTAAGTCGTCACGGCGTAAAGGGCGACGGCTGCGGCGGTCGCGACGTTGAGGCTCTCAACATGTGCTGCCAGCGGGATCGAGACCAGCGCGTCGCAATGGCCGCGTACCCCTTCCCGCAGACCTTTGCCCTCGGCGCCCATGACTAAGGCGAGGGGCCGCTGCTCCTGATACTGAGGAAGCGGAACTGCGCCTTCGCCCGCAAGACCTACAGCGGCGAATCCCATGTCCTGTAGCGCCTCGATTGACCGGCTGATGTTCACGGCCTGGATCACCGGCATCGTCTCCAGCGTGCCCGCTGCTGCTTTAGCGAGTGCGCCGGCGAGGGGTGGGATGCGTCGATCCTGCACGATCACGGCCTGTGCAGAGAAACCGGCGGCGACGCGGATGATCGCGCCGATGTTCTGAGGGTCGGTAACCTGATCGAGGATCACCACCGGGCGCGTAGCTTTTGCTGAGCAGACCTCTTTCAAGCGCCGCCGCGGTAGGTCTGACATGCGCGCTGCGATCCCCTGGTGCACGGCGCCCGTGTGCAAGAGTTTGTCGATTGCCTGCGGTTTCACCACCTCGGCGATGCCAGGGACCTTGGCCTGCTCACCGAGCCAGGCCGCAGCGTTCTCTGTGAGCGCGAGCGACACCAGGTTTCGTTCGGCGTTCTGAAGCGCTGCCAGCACCGCATGGCGGCCGTAAAGCCACACATTTTCGGGCGTTTGGGAGCGATCACGGCGCGGGGGCGAGGGGCGAGACGACATCAGAAGGGGTCCTGCCGAAAGCTTTGCCGCAAGGGAAGAGGAAGCTGTTGCAGCGCCGCGTTCTTTGCTCTATCCGGCGCTTTCGCTCTCGGGCGGCCTATGGAGAGGTGGCCGAGTGGTTAAAGGCAGCAGACTGTAAATCTGCCCGCGTATGCGTACGCTGGTTCGAATCCAGCCCTCTCCACCATCGCCTCGCCCGGGCGGACCATCTCCCTCAAGCCTGGAAACTGCTGCGTTTCGTGCGCTGCGAAGGCCGCTTGCGCGGTGAGCGATCATCGGACTGGGTAACGTCAGTCGATGCATCGATTATTTGTATACGAATGGCCTCTTCGGCGCTGGTGCGCAGAAGGCCTGGGCGGGCAAGGCTCATGCGGACAATTCGTGCATGAGCGATGGTTTGTTATGTCCCGTCTCCCGTAACCCTTGGAGTTTCATAGCGTTGTCTCATCTGACCCTGCCGAGTGGGTCTCTCGCGGGCACGGGCATCGGCATTCTGCCGCCTGGCCGTCATGCTCGGCGTTCACATGCCTGTCATCTGAACACGATCGCGAATTCGTGTGGGCCTTGCTGGAGCAAGCTGCACGTTCGGAGGGGTTGCCCAGGTCAGCCAAGGATTGCAAAGTGAAAGTCAGATGAGAGACGAGTCCCTCGCCAGTGATGCTCCATGGGTGGTCGAGTCGAAGTTCGAGCCCAACCGACCGCGTCGGGAGCTTGTGCATCGAGACAGACTTCTTCGCCAGCTTATAGAGGGCGAACAGCGTAAGCTTGTCCTGGTGACGGCGCCAGCGGGGTACGGAAAGTCATCACTTCTTGGGCAATGGTATGCGGAGAAATCGGGCACCAGCAACTGCATAGCGTGGCTCACGCTTGAGCCGACGGAGGCTGATGCCAAGCAGTTCTCCGCTTACGTTGTGTTGGCCTTGCATCGCGCGGGCCTTGCTATCGACGATCTATTGATCGGGGCGCGCGCCGGATTTGCTGACGCAGCCATCCAGTCTGTCCTCAGCAAACTGATTGCGTTTATCAACCAGCATGATGCGCATATCATCCTGGTCCTTGAGGATTATCACAATGTCGACTGTGATCCCGTCAATGCCGTTGTGCGGCAACTTTTGCGGGATACACGCCGCAATCTGACGATCTTTATCGATGCCCGTCGACAGCCCAACATCGACGCCTTTTCCATGATCGCCGCTGGCGATGCCTCGGAGGTGAACGCAGCACAGCTCCGTCTGACCCAAGAGGAAACCCTGCAAGCCCTCGCTGATGTTGTTGATCGAGAAGAAGCCGATGCTATCCATCACCTAACGGAGGGATGGCCGGTCGCAGTTCAGTTGGCGCGGGTACAAAAACGGACGCGGCCGTCGGACCCTATTCTGAGCGGCGTCGATGGGGGGTTGGTCGCCTCCTATTTGACCGAGCAGATCCTATCCACACTCGATCAAGACACGCAGGACTTGCTCCTCGCCGTTGCTTTTCTTGACCGGTTCAATCCCGACTTGACCAATTGTGTCTTGCAGTCCAGCGACGCCTGGGCGCGGATGAATGGCCTCTCGTCCTTTGCCGCGCTGATCGTCCCGCTGGATACGAAGGGGGCGTGGTATCGGCTGCACCATCTTTTTGCGGAGTATCTGCGCGAGATGCAAAGGCGCCGCAGCGTGGAAAAGGCCAAGGAAATCCTGCGGCGGGCCAGTGCTTGGTATGCTGATCGGAAGGAGACCCTCGAGGCGGTCCGTTACGCAGCCTATGCTGAGGACTATAAAGAGGGTGAGCGGATCATCCTTGAGGCGGGCGGTTGGCGCGTCATCCTCACCGAGGGGATCGGAGTCCTCAACAATGCGCTGCGACTGGTCCCCGACGACGTTATCCAAGCCAGTTCGAGGCTGATGTCAGCAAGGGCTTATCTGCACTGTAAATTCGGCGAGATTGCCGAGGCGCGTGCTGCTCTCAATGCCGCCGCGAAACTGTCGAGTGATCGGAATGACGTCCAATGCAACGTGGACAGAATGCTCGTTGAGTCCCTGGTGAACCTTTACGAAGATCGCACCGACTGGTCAGTAGATCATCGTGCGTTAAGAGAGAAGTATACAGACAGTGGCTTGCTTGATTCCTTAAGTCGCGGGACCATGCGCTGCGAAGATATACTGGTGGCGATCGGTGTGGCCGATTTGGCGGCCGCTAGCGTTTATTTGCGCGAAGCCTTTGCATTGATGCGGGAAAGTGGATCGGTTCTGGGGCTTAACTACTGTTATCTGCATGCGTCTCATCTCGCGCTTCATCGCGGTGATTTGGCCACAGCCGCCCTCAATGTCGAGCGGGCTTCTGAGTTGGCGGATGAAAATTTCGGCTCCGATAGCGGCCTTAAGGCGGCAGCCACGGTCATGCAGATTGCGGTGCGGTGTTGGCAGGGTGATTTTGCTCGTGACGATCTTGCGCTCCTCCGCGATGCCCTGTTGCATACCATCGATAATGATGGGTGGGTCGATCTTTACATCACGGGTTTTCTGGCCGCCGCTCGTTTGGCGCGCGTGTTTTCTGATCCGTCAGTACTGCAGGAAATCACAGGGCGTTTTCGCCTGGTGGCAGAACAACGAACGCTGACGCGCTTGTCGACATTTCTGACGTGCTATGATGATTTTTCAAGCGGGTATCCAGGTGATCAACGCTCAAAAGGGGACATTCTAGACCGTGCCAAAACACTGTGTACGGCTTATGCAGCTGACGAACGCCGACGCGATTGGCAGTCGGTCTGTGCCGCGGGCTGTTTTCTCGCCGAGCATGGCGAGGATGGGCAGGCCATCGCACTCTATGAAGCCGTGTATGCGTCATCCCAGGACAATGGCACCCAGCTTTGGACCTACCGGCTCGCACTGGCGCGCCTTCTTGCGGCCTATCGGGCTGGCGACACCGATATGGCGAAGGCGTCTTGTCTTGAGTTGGTCGATAGCACGGCACCGCTTGGGCTCCGCGGACTTTTTCTCGCTGATGAGCTCTCGATCCGTATTTTGAGGGAATTGCGCTCGGAGCTGCGCCAGAATGAGGCGGAGCTGCTGAAGCTTCAATTTGTCAATCAGGTGCTCGAGCGTTGGGCTGCCATCAAACCGCACACGACACCGGGTATCCTTACAGAGCGGGAGTTTGAGGTGCTCGAGAAGCTGTCGCAGGGCCTGTCCAACAAGGAGATTGCGCGGGAACTTGAGTTGACAGAGAACACGGTGAAGTTCCATCTCAAGAGCGTGTTTGCCAAATTGTCGGTGAGCAAACGGTCCCAAGCGATCATTGAGGCCCAGCGACGTGGGCTGATTGCTTGATTGCTGCCACCGACGAATTGAGGACGCTATGAAGGCGCGGTTTGATACGGATCTTGGTGTTTTTGATGTCGCGCTTGATGTCCAGCGTGCGCCCGTCACCGCGGGATACTTTCAGACGTTGATTGCCCGCGGCGCGTTGAACGGCACATCTTTCTTTCGGATCGTGGCGCGGGACAATGCCGAGATCCGGTCTGACCATCCGATTGAGGTCGTGCAGGGCGGCTTGCGCGATACAGATCCTCAGCCGCTTGAGCCGATCAGCCATGAGCCGACGTCGCTCACCGGTATTCTCCATCGCCAATGGACGCTCTCCACGGCGCGGTTCGCTCCTGGCGAAACCTATGGTAGTTTTTTTATTTGCATGCGGAACGAACCAGCGCTTGACGAGGGCGGTTTGCGGCATCCCGACGGGCTCGGGTTCGCCGCGTTCGGGCACGTCACGGCAGGAACCGAGACGGTCGAGGCGATTTTCCAAAGGCGCGGCGATCAGGAAATGCTGGCGCCAGACGACGCGATCCGAATTCGGTTGTGCAACTTGATCTCTGACGACTTCTGAGGCATCCGCGACCTACCCAAACAGGTAGTGTGGTCTTTTGGGCTCACCCGTATCCGCGGCAGTGTCACCCTTTTTTGCAATTGCGTGACGGGCCGGATGTCAGCCACCCTCTGGGCAGTGAGGTTGGAGTTAAGGGGCAGGCTTATCATGCGGAAACTTATGTTAGGGGCGCTGCTGAGCAGCTCGTCGGTGATGGCTGTGGCGGCTGTACCGGCGGTAGCACAAAGCGACACCGCCGTGGCGGACGATGTCGATACGATCATCGTGACAGGTCGTGGTCGGGCAGA
>JBCDLG010000075.1:0-15671 GCA_038745625.1 Pseudomonadota bacterium
CCGTCATCAACTGTCCTATGCCGCCGCCATCGGGCCACTAAGGTGAGGATGTCGATGCGCCCACCGTTGAGCGCATAGGTTGCTGCCGGTTTGGCATGTGTGAGGCCCATGGAACAGGTTGTTGTCCCTGACTTCATCTCCTTCACCCTGGGCATGATCGTTTACTTCATCGGTGTGCGGGTCACCAAAAAGGTGCCTTTCTTGAGGGAGTACAATATTCCCGAGCCGGTTTCGGGCGGGATCATCGCAGCGCTTGTGGTGTGGTTCATCTTCATCGTCAGTAGGCGGGAGATTTCCTTCGAGCTTGAGACACGGGATGTGCTGCTCGTGATGTTTTTCTCGACCATCGGCCTCAATGCGCGGATCGCTGATCTCGTTCGCGGCGGGCGCCCTCTTTTCATCCTTCTGATCCTGACGCTGATCTTTATGATCTTGCAGAATGTCGTGGGCTTGGTCGGCGTCAGCCTTTTTGGCCTTCCCTCGGCGACATCGGTGCTGGTGGGGTCGGCCTCGCTGATTGGTGGCCACGGAACAGCCATCGCCTGGGCGCCGGAAATCGCGGAGCGCTACGGCGTCGAGGGCGCATTAGAGATGGGGGTGGCGGCGGCGACCTGCGGCCTTGTCCTCGCCGCGTTGGTCGGCGGGCCGATTGCCCGTTTCCTGATCAATCGGCACAAATTGGAGCCGCGAGACCCGTCCTCTGATCCCATCGTCGGGGTGACAGCGGAAGAGGAAAAAACGATCGGCGTGGACTACGTCACCTTCATGCGGGCGCTCGTTTATGTGCACCTGGCGATCATCAGCGGCTATATCCTCAACGGGATCGTCGGCGCTTATGGGCTCAAGCTTCCTCTGTTCGTGCCGTGCCTGATCTGCGGCATCATCATCGCCAATGGACGGGCGATCCTTTTGCCCAAGGTCCCGGGCGTCACAGGATCGCCAGCGCTCGCCCTCATCTCCGACTTTTCGCTCAGCGTTTTTCTCGCGATGTCGCTGATGAGCATGCAGCTCTGGACCCTGGCCGGGCTTGCGGGTCCTTTGTTCTTCATTTTGGCGGCGCAAGTGCTCCTGACACTGAGCTACAGCATCTTCGTCGTCTTCCCGGCAATGGGATCGACCTACCGGGCGGCGGTGCTGGGGGCAGGTTTTGGCGGCTTTGCGCTGGGCGCGACACCAACAGCGATCGCCAATATGACGGCGGTGACCAAGCGCTACGGGCCATCACCTTTGGCCTTTATCATCTTGCCTCTCGTCTCGGCCTTCTTTGTGGATCTTGCCAACTCTCTCATCATCCAGTTTTTCGTCTCTTTTGGGTCTTAGAGGTCAGCAAGCAGGCTTTCATAAGCCTTAATGGGGTCTTAACCCGGGCTTGCTTCGACGGGGATGAGAGTCCCTTTCCCGCCGGAGAACCGTTTCCCCCGTGGCCCGCAGCAAGTCCGCCCCAAAACCCAGTGTCGAGACCGAGGCACGCGCCGCGATCAAGAGATTGATCTCGCGGTCGGGCGGCATGGCGCTGATTGGCTTGTCGCTCTTAGGGCTCATCAGCCTCGTGACCTTCGATGTTAGCGATCCAAGCCTGTCGACCTCGACGGGCCGGGACTTTGTGACCAACTCCGCCGGTCCGCTTGGCGCTGTCTTTGCCGATCTCGTCCTTCAGATGCTGGGCGGGGCAGGTTTCCCGGTGCTTTTGATCCTCGGGGTTTGGGGCGTCGATGCTGTGGTCTACGGCACGCCGAACCAAACACCGCTGAGCGCCTGGCTGAAAGCGGCGGCGCTTCCTCTCGGTGCGGTGCTTTTTGGCGGCTTTGCGTCCTGTCTGCCGCGCAGTATCGACTGGCCCTTTGTCGTGGGGTTTGGCGGCCTCTTTGGCGACCTGGCTGCGGGCAGTCTCTCCGGCCTTTTTGGGGCGCTCCATATCCCGGCCGCGCGCATGGTGTCGGCGGCGATGCTGTTGCTGGCCGGCGCATCACTCCTCGCTTTTGCCGGTGGCACCCGCTGGGCGCATGTCGTCGCGGCCGCCGATGCCGTGCGTTACAGCGCGGAGGTCACTTGGGCTGCATTGCAGGAGCGCTGGGAGGAATTCCGCGAGGGCCGCGAGGCTGGCGAGAGCCTCCATGAGCTTCCTCCGCTCACAGAGGAGGACGCTGAAGAGGTCGAGATCGAACTCGAAGGCGATGCCGAGCTCGCCGAAGAGTATGAGTACGAGTACGAGGAGGAAGACGAGTACGAGTACGAATACGAGGACGAAGAGGACGGCTTTGAAGAAGAGGTCGCCGAGAAGGCGCGCATCGTCCGTGAGCCGAAAAAGGTCCCGCCGCGCAAAAGGCCAACCATCACCAAGCGCCGCGCCGGTGAGGCCTATGAGTTCCCTGGCATTCAGCTCCTGAAAGCGCCGACGGCCAAGGACCGCAAAGTTCTGGCCGATAAGGACCTCGAAGAGCGCGCGCAGATGCTCGAGCGCGTGCTCGCTGACTTTAAGATCGGCGGGGAGATCACCGGCGTGCGCCCAGGCCCTGTGGTCACGCTTTATGAGCTGAAGCCAGCGGCGGGCACCAAATCATCCCGCGTCATCGCCCTGGCGGACGACATCGCGCGGTCGATGTCAGCTGTCGCCTGCCGCGTCGCGGTTGTGCCGGGACGCAACGCCATCGGCATTGAGCTTCCCAATGACGACCGGGAGATGGTCTATTTCCGGGAAATGCTCACCACGGACGACTTTGCCGACGCCAAGAACCTGACCATCGCGCTGGGCAAAGACATCGGCGGGGAGCCGCAATACGCCGATCTCTCGAAGATGCCTCACCTTCTGATCGCTGGGACCACGGGTTCGGGTAAGTCGGTGGGGATCAACACCATGATCCTGTCGCTGCTTTATCGTCTGCCTCCTGAGGAGTGTAAGATGATTATGGTCGATCCCAAAATGCTCGAGCTCTCGGTCTATGAGGGCATTCCGCATCTTCTCGCCCCTGTGGTGACCGAGCCGCGCAAAGCGGTCGTCGCGCTGAAATGGACCGTCCGGGAGATGGAAGAACGCTACCGACGGATGTCGAAAGTCGGTGTCCGGAACATCACGGGATTTAATGAGCGGGTCGCCGATTCGCTTGCGTCTGGTGAGCCGCTCGTCCGCAAAGTGCATTCCGGCTACGACCCCGACACCGGCGAGCCGACCTATGAAGAGGAAGTCCTCGACGAAGAGAAAATGCCCTATATCGTCGTCGTGATCGACGAGGTGGCGGACCTCATGATGGTCGCGGGCAAAGACATCGAAGCGATGGTCCAGCGCCTGGCGCAGATGGCGCGGGCGGCGGGTATCCACCTCATCATGGCGACGCAGCGCCCCTCGGTGGACGTCATCACCGGGACGATTAAGGCGAACTTCCCCACACGGATTTCTTTTCAGGTTACCTCGAAAATCGACTCGCGGACGATCCTAGGCGAGCAAGGTGCAGAACAGCTCCTCGGTCAGGGCGATATGCTCTTCATGGCAGGCGGCGGACGTCTCACCCGTGTGCATGGCGGCTTCGTCTCTGACGACGAGGTCGAGAAGATCGTCACGCACCTCAAAAAACAGGGCAAACCGGACTATATCCAAGAGGTCACTGAGGGCGGTGACGATGATGATATGGCCGCCGCCCAGCTCGGGCTTGATCTTGGCGGGAACACCGGTTCAGGCGACGCGCTCTTTGATCAGGCCGTCGCGATTGTCGTCCGTGACCGGAAGGCCTCGACCAGCTATCTCCAGCGCCGTCTGCAAATCGGCTACAACCGCGCGGCCACGCTGATTGAAAAGCTCGAGGATGAAGGCATCATCAGCCAGGCCAACCACGCGGGCAAACGCGAGATCCTGATCGGCGAAGACGCCGCCTAACGTCGGCGCCGTCGGTCCAACCCCACCAGGCCCGCAAACCCTAAAGCACCGAACGCGACGGCGCCCGGGATCGGCGTTTCCGCGCTGTCGCCATAGATGCGAAACGCATCGTGCAGTGACAGAACAATATCGTTGTCATTCGTGTCCGGCGTGACGAACACGAGGCTGGTCAGCCATGTGGCCCCAGCCGCCAAAAGCTCACCCTGCAGATCAAACGGCCCGCCGCTGATGTCAAAGACAAAACCGTCCGTAAAACCAGGGGCCCATGCGTGTTCGAAGTTAAACGTGTTGCTGCTCCGGTCATAGGCATCGCGGTTCGGCGAATCATCATTGACTAGAACCGCACCGCTGCGGTTGCCGTCCAGATAGGTCCATCGGCTGTTCTGCCTGCCGCCACTGCTGCTTGTGGCGTCGAACACCGTGAACAAGGTGAGGCCCTCATCGGTCTCCACAAGAAAGACGGTCGCAACGCCCGCTTCGGCCAGGGGCAAGCCGTGCTCCACATCGCCATTGTAGCTGAAGCCAGAGATCGTGCTGTATGCATAAGCCTCATCAGCCGTGCCAGCGAAGCGATGCGCAAAGACCTCGGTCTGCGCGACGGTGCCGCTCTGCTCGATATAAATGGCTGCCTGTGCCGCTGTGGCCACCAGCGCCCCGGCGAGGGCGACCCCTGCTGCCAAAAAGCGACTTGCGATTGCCAAAAGCCTGGCTCCTGTTACGTGATATTATCGCATATATCATTTGGGTCGTGCATGCAACAAAAATCAATCGGAGGTTGTGGCTTGCTCATCGGGCAGAGCTTGCTAGCAGGCCGCCGCGCTCAGAGGCGCGCATGGAAAAAGGCGGCCAATGATGGCCGCCTTTTTCTAGCTGTTGACGCTATTTCTCTTACGCTTTGCGACGACGACGGCGCGCGATGCCCATCAGGCTCGCAAAACCAACAGCGCCGAGAGGAAGGGCTGCTGGGACCGGAACCGCTGCGTCGGTGTAGATGCGGAACGCGTCGTGGAACGAAAGCTCGATATCATCGCCATAGTTGTTGACGAAGACCAGCGAGTCGAGACCCGAGCCGCCTTCAGACATGTCGCCAAGAAGGTCGAAGCTGTCGAAGTTCAGGCTAAAGACGAATCCATCGGTGCAGCAGGCGTTCCACTGGTGATCCAGGTGATAGCCGTGGGTCGTTTCGTTGTAGACGTCGTTGCCGTCATTGTCGTCGCGAATGAGCAGAGCGCCATCGCTGTCGCCCTCGATATAGAACCATTCGCTGTCTTGGCTGCCGCCTTCGCCGTCATCGACCGAGTCGAAAACACCGAAGAGTGTCAGGCCGTCCTCGGTCGTGTTGACGAGGAAAAGCTTGGCAACGCCATCTTCCGCCGTAGGCAGACCATTCACGGTATCGCCGTTGTAGCTCCACTTATCTGGGCTGCCGTAGCTGTAGGCGTCAGCTGCGCTGCCGTCGAATTCGAAGGCCGAAAGCTGGTAGGTGTTCAAGCCTTGATCAAGAAAAACAGCAGCCTGTGCGCCTGCTGTGGTGACTGCAGCGGCTGCGAGGCCTGCTGCCAATGTGCGGATCGTCTTCGACATAATTCCCTCATAACCGCTTGTTACATGTTCACGTATACAATTTGAGCTAAATTGATAGCTCGATCGATAAGAGGGTTAATGGTGGGTCGTTTGGATCTAACGACGGGCGCCAAGCTTCCTCTCATGATCCAATATCCAAGATTTGCGCCACGTCCCGCCGGCGTAGCCGGCAAGATCGCCATTCGCGGCGATCACCCGGTGGCAAGGCACCACTAAAGCCAGGCGATTCGAGGCATTGGCCCGCGCGACGGCGCGCATAGCGGTGGGCCGGCCGATCGCTTCGGCCATCTCTTTATAGCTGCGCGTCGTCCCAAGAGGGATGCGGTGGAGCTCGTCCCAGACCGTGCGGAAAAAATCTGTCCCAAAAGAAGCCAAAGGCAGATCAAAATGGGACTGGTCGCCATCGAAATAAGCGGTGACTTGCCGTTTGGTCTCCTCGGTGATCGCGGTTGAGCCCAAACCGACCGGTGAGCCGAAATCCCGCTCAGTGACCTGGAGCTGTCGGCCGATGGCTTTGCGGTCGGCAAACTCGAGCAGCCACAGGGCTTTGTCATCGGCGAGGATGATCATCGGCCCCAAAGGCGTATCGAAGAAATCGGCCTTGAGCGTCTCGCCGCCGGTGAACGTGCCCGGCCCACGGCCGAGCAGTTTCGCGAAGGCGGAACGGAAGCCGCTTGATGATTCAAAACCGGCCTCCAGTTGGGCGTCCACGGTCTTCTCTCCTTTTTTGCGGGCCTCAGCCCCGGCCCGGATCCGCCGGAGCCGTGCGACTTCCAAGAAGGTCGCCCCAAAGGCTTTGCGGAAGTTCCGCCTCGCTGTTGATGGATCAATGCCCAGTGCCGTCACATCCGCCTCGCTCCATCGCCGCAGCGGGTCGGCGTCGAGCGCCCGCAAAAGCCGCTCAACCACTGGATCGACGTCGCTTGATGCCGCCAGCGGTTTGCATCGTTTGCAGGGACGGAACCCGGCCTCGAGGCAGGCGTCCGTGCTGGCAAAGAACTGGGTGTTCTCGCGTTTTGGTTTTCGCGCTGGGCAGGTGAGGCGGCAGAAAATCCCCGTCGTCGTGACGCCGACAAAGACGCGGCCCTCATAGCTTGGATCACGATCGACCAGGGCCGCGTAAAGATCATCCGTGTTGTCGAGCAGCATCATGATGCCTCACTAGCAAACAACTGGTGGCCTCGGCGCCGCAAATCGGGCATCGATTCTCGCTAGGCTCGCCCGGGCCTTTCTTTATCGACACTTCGGAAAGGCGCTGCGCGTCGCTAGGGGAGGGGCAACCCCTGGGAGTTTCATGGTAGTGATCACGAGTTTGCTTCTGACCCTCGGCGCGGCGCTCGCGCAGGAACCACCAGCGCCCGAGTCTATGCCTGCGCCGGTCGAGATCGAGGAAGAAGCCGTCACCGATGCCGAAGAGCGGAAAATGACACTGCTGGAGGCTGCCGCTGCTGGCCTTGATGCGATCAGCAATCTTGAAGCGAAGTTCACCCAGGTGGCGCCGTCGGGCAATGTTTCGACGGGCACGCTCTTTCTCTCTCGCCCCGGCCGCCTGCGGTTTGAATATGATGAGCCGAACCCGCAATTGATCGTGGCCACCGGCGGTCTCGTCTATGTCCACGACGCCGAGCTTGAGACCACTGACAGCTACCCCGTCGGCCAGACGCCGCTTCGCTTCCTCTTGGCATCAGAGCTTGATCTCAACAGCGCCGAGGTGCTCGCCGTGGAAGAGAACAGGCACGGTCTCCGCATCGATCTTGCTGCGAAGGACAAGGATCTGCAGGGCCAGCTGTCGCTCTTTTTCCACATGGAGCCGATCATTCTGTCAGGCTGGTCGTTCCACGATCCGCGCGGCAATCTCACGGTGATCAGCCTTGAGGACGTGGAGGAGAGGCGCCGCTTGCCGCAGAAGCTGTTCAAGATCCCCGAGGCTGACGGCGCGTTTCTCCGCGATCGTTAACCTTTTTCTGTGGTACTGCAGCAAC
This sequence comes from Pseudomonadota bacterium, assembly GCA_038745625.1. Taxonomy (GTDB): domain Bacteria; phylum Pseudomonadota; class Alphaproteobacteria; order Caulobacterales; family Parvularculaceae; genus Parvularcula. The sequence goes on from JBCDLG010000075.1 coordinate 7,435, forward strand.
AGTCAAATCCTACGCAGTCGTAACTGGCAACAAATACCTCTGATACCTATTCTATCTGTGCGGTTCCGGAGCACTCTGCCCCCCGACCCCGGAACTGCCTAGGCCGCGCTGGCCTGGAAGACGCCCTAGACCGCGCCCGCTTCTTTCCCCAAAGGAGCGGGCGCAAGTCGTTTTGGAAGAGTGCGTTCCGTTGGAAACCGAAGACCAACCGCAGATTGATCCCGCTCTTTTCGGCGAGCTCGAACGGGAGATCCCTTTGCTCGTCGGCGCCCGTCAATTGGCTGAGAATTTCGACCGCATGCCTTGGTTTGCCCATCTGGGTGAGCCGCCATCGGACCAAGTGACCGCTGTCGCCTACGGCTTTGTCGATCGGCTGGGCTTCCCCGAAGCGGAGCTCGCTATTCTACCGACCCCTGAGGACGCCGCGGCGGCAGGCGAGACCCTCGATTGGGCGAGCCCCGCCTGGGAGGCCGAAGAGCTCGCGCGCGCTGACCTGACATCAAAAGCGCTGGAGGTTCTCTCCGAAGACGCCCTTGGCATTGCGATGCAGCTGATCACATCCCGCGCTGGTGAAGCGGCCAAGGCGGCGATGGAAGAAGAGGGCGCGATCTGGGAAATCGCCGACGAGGCGGTGATGAACCTGGCCGTCGGCGCCGCCGTGCAGACCGCCACGGGCGCCGCACTGGCGGTGATCGCTGGCGAGGCTGACCGTGAAATCGATGCCCAGGATCATCTCTTTACCTATAAGCTGCGGCTGTTTGAGCTTGGCCGATGGCCCGTCAGCGTGGTTGGGCAGAGCTTCTCTTTATTCTGATGTGATGCCGAGGAAGACGAGCCAAAGCGCCATGATCGTCAGGATCCACCGGAGGGCGCTGCGGAAGGCTTGCTCGTCAATTCTCTTGAGAAGCCGTGTGCCCAAAAACGTGCCGACAAAGCCTGCCGCGATGGCGGCGACCATGAGGCTCATCCAGTCGCCATAGTCGAACCCGGCGAGACCAAAGATCGCCACTTTGCCCGAATGCTGCAGCGTCATGCAGGCGCCAGCGGTGGCAATCAGTGCCATCCGCGAGAGTTGCGGAAGTCGCGACAGGATCGCCGTGATGAATGGCCCTGATGCGCCGACAAACAGTGTCAGGAACATCGAAAGACTGCCCGCCAGAGCATAAAAGCGTGCGCCGAGCGGTAGGCTGATTGTTGGCCCCCATTGGGTGAAGAGAATAAACCCAGCGATGCACAGCCGGAGGGCACCGGCCGGCAGTCCGAAAACCACTTGCGAGCCAACCAATCCTCCGATGAGCGCGCCGATCGCGAACCATCCCAAGATATCCCACCGGACATGGCTGAGCAGAAGCGCGCTGCGCCCCGCGTTCGAGCCCACCATGATCGCGCCATGGACAGGGATCACGGCGGCCGGCGGTATCAGCACGCTCATGGTCCCAATGAGGAGAAGCCCGCCGCCGATCGAGAACGCAGCCGTTGCCGCTGAGCCAATGAAGCTGACCGCGGCGATGATGATGAAAGCTGAGGCTGACAGCTCGAACGCCGCGATTTCAGACATGGGCGGCGCCGTACCTTAGGCCCTGCAAAGCGTCAAAAAGGGACTGCTAGGCAGGGGCTGGGGGGCGTGCTAAGACTCGTTAAGGTTTGAGGAGGCCTCCCGGGGGACGCCATGACGGATGGTTCGGCACTACTGACACAGGTGGCCGCAGCTTTAACGAGCGGCCCGGGCATGGGCGTGCTTGCGGTCGGGGTGATCGCCGCGGTGGCCTTTGGTCTTTTCATTTTCCGGGACGATGTGCCTCTTATCAGGCGCGGTGATGGATCCCTCAAACTGCCACTGACACGGCCGCCGCGCCTGTCCGATCCGTCGGAGCGCATGGATCGGGCGCGCGAGAAGTTTTGGGACGAAGGCAAGGGTCGGGCCCTGATGACCGCATTCCAAGGCCTGGGTCTTGTCGCCATTGTTGTCGCGGCGATGCTCATTGTTGGCCCCTCGAAGGTTGGCGACGCGCCATCAACCGACGATAAAGCCGCTGGCGGCGATGAAAAGACAGCGCGGCTCTCCAATGTGACGGCGGGACGCCCAGCGGCGCCCGCGCGATCCGGTACAACGACGCTCAACGCTTACGGCACACCTTTCTGCGAGACCGCAGGTTCGCTTGATGCAGGTTTCGTCGAATTCTGCGCCAATGGCTCGGCTGTGCGCATGGAGCTTGTGCGCCTGCGCTTTGAAGATCGGTTCGTCGTCGAACCGCTTTGGGTCGAAAAGACCTGCGACGCGCGAAGCACGGAAGCGGAATGCAGCGAGAAGAACGCGCTGTCCTTGGTCTCGTCCGAAAGCCATCCTGCCCCCTTTGCGATGGGTGCGGTGAGCAGTTTCGACGCTCCGCTCACGTCGAGCCTGCAGGGCTATGACGGATTGTTCGTGGTTGGTGCGGCGACAAATGGTTTGCTTGCTGATGTGGCTGAGGAGCGCCGCCGGGCGCTGTTCAACTTCGCTGAGTTCCAGGTTTGCGGGATCGAAGGGCCCGGTTGCGAGCTTGCACGGCAGTCTGTGTTTTCTGCGACGGCGCGTTTTTCTCCGCCCGACTGTTCGGTCGACGAGGCGCTCATCCCCCGCCATTTCAAAAACTACTGCATGCGTTCGAACGCGCTGAAACAGCTTCAGCGTTCGGGCGAGCGGGCGGGTGATGAACGGCTCGGTCCAGAGCTCTTGGTGCTCGGTATCCAGATTGATGAGCTGTCGCCGTCACGCCAAGTCGACATGTATGCTGCCGCCTCCTGTTTCCTCGCCCGTCATCAGGATGAGCTGCGGATCATCCCTAGCAGTCCGGTCCTTGGTGGTGGTAAGGCCGTGTCGGAAGCGAGCGGTGTTGTGGTCTGCCAGAACGATCAGGCGCCACAGACACGATAGCTCGCGCTGGGAATAGGCGAGCATGGCTGCTGACCAAGGGACTCTCTACGGCTCGTTGACATCTCCTTATGTGCGGTTCTGCCGGATCGTCCGTCGACGGGCAGCCGTCGATGGCGTTTTCCGCTTTGAGGTGGTCGGACCTTTTGACGATGGGATCCGCAAACTGAACCCCCTCGGCAAAGTCCCCGCTCTGATCATGGACGACGGGACGGCGCTTCTCGAGACAACGCTGATCGTCCGCACCTTGAACGCCTATGGACCCAAGGATCTGTTCCCTGCCGACCCAAGGGCATGCTTGGCGGTGGAGGCTGACATCGCTTTGGCGATGGGCGTGCTCGATCTCGGTGTCGCTTATTTTCTCGAAAGCCGCCGCAGCGATGGCGAGGTGTCGGCACATTGGCAGGAGAGGCGGAGCGTTGGGCTCAGCGCTGCCTTGCCGGCGCTCAACACTGCAGCCGAGCGCGCGTTGAAGGCACCCGAGAGCCTCAGCGCCGTGGCGCTGGCGGTCACCGCCGACTGGCTTGGCTTTCGGCTGAGCGACGTGATCGATTGGCGCGGCAAAGCGTCGGCGCTTTTTAAGCTCGCCGACGCGCTGCTTGAAGAGGACGACATCGCAGCCACAGACCCGCGGCTGGCTTAAGGCATGCGGATCGTCTCCTGGAACATCAATTCCGTTCGTCTCCGTATCGATCTGGTGACGCGCCTGCTGAAGGAGCAGCAGCCGGATGTTCTCTGCCTGCAAGAGACCAAATGCCACAACGGGCAGTTCCCGTCGGCTGCTTTTGAGAAGGCTGGCTATCCGCATCTCGCGATCAACGGGCAGAAGGGCTATCACGGCGTCGCCATCGCTTCCCGCGTGCCGTTCACAGATCCTGAGCCGATTGAGTTCTGCGGTATGGGTGACGCGCGGCATGTGGCGGTGACCCTGCCGGGCGGTGCACGGTTGCATAACTTCTACGTTCCAGCGGGCGGTGACGTTCCAGATCGGGACGAGAACGACAAGTTCGCTCACAAGCTCGACTTTGTCGCCGAAATGACGACGCTCTTCAAAAAGTCGAAGAAGGAGCGCGCGATCCTGGTCGGTGATCTCAACATCGCTCCGCATGAGAACGATGTGTGGTCCCACAAACAGCTCCTCAAAGTGGTCTCGCACACGCCGGTGGAGACCGAGGCGATGGCGGGGCTGATCAAGGCGGGCGGCTTCATCGACGTGGCGCGAGCGCTCGTCCCTGATGATGAGAAGCTCTACAGCTGGTGGTCCTACCGCGCCAAGGATTGGGCGGCGTCGGATCGGGGACGACGGCTGGACCATATCTGGGTGACCGAGCCGCTGCGGGAAGCGGCCCTGGCTGGCGGGCGCGAGGCCTTCCGTATCCACCGGGATGTGCGCGGCTGGGAGAAACCCTCCGATCACGCAGCCGTCAGTCTCGATTTGGCGCTCTAGCTGCCCGCCCCAACAAAAAACGCCCTGGGCACGAAGCCCAGGGCGCTGATCATTCAGCTCAAAGCTGCGCGCTTACTTTTTGGTACGGCGCTTGGTCGCACGCTTAGCGGCTTTTTTCGCTGGTGCTTTTTTCGCAGTCTTTTTGGCAGCTTTCTTAGCAGGTGCCTTACGAGCAACTTTCTTGGTCGCTTTTTTCGCAGGACGCTTCGGCGCCATCAGCTCAGCTTCGATCTTGTCGAGCGCTTCAGCGTAGGCTTGCAGCGCTTTCATGAACGCGCCTTGCTGCGTCTTGGGCAGAAGCGACAGAGCAGCCGTCTCGGCCTTCATCACTTTGCCTTCCGAGCCGGTGAGCGACTTTTTGCCAGCGGCGGTGAGTTTCACCGAATTCGCGCGCGCATCATCTTTCGTGCGCTGACGGGCGACATAGCCTTTTGCCGTCAGGCGAGCGATCATGTCCGCAAGCGTCGAGCGGTCGATGCCGGTTTTCCGAACGAGATCAGTCTGCGACAGGCCTTCTTGCTCGCTGATCGCGTGAAGGACTGTGAACTGACGCGATGTCAGGCCGCCTGAACCAACTTCTTTCTTGTAGAGATCATCAGCATATTGCTGGGCCCGACGAAGAAGGTGGCCGGGAGATGTCTTGAGCGCGTATTTCGCCATGATTGTCACTCTCTTTTGACGTTCGTGGCGCGGAACCCGCGCCGGGTTTCAAGTGTTGGAGGCCTCTGCCTCGGCTGTTCTCTTGGGAGAAGACCGCGTGCGGAGTGCCCTACTCGCGGTCATGAATTGTTTTCCTTAAAGAACGCTTGCCACTTTGAGTGCTTCGGATACGGATGCAACACTTTTTGCAGCCGAAACGATAGAGTCTATCGTCAACGGACAGATTTGTGAGGTTATGGTGACGAATACCGATGGTTTGGACCCCTCCTTTGCGAAACGAATCCCCGATGGCGACGACCGTGAGCGGTCAGTCTGTGACCACTGCGGCTTCGTTGACTATGTGAATCCCAAGATCGTCACCGGCAGCGTGGCTACGGACGATCAGGGCAGGATCCTCCTTTGTAAGCGAGCGATTGAGCCGCGAAAGGGGTATTGGACCTTGCCCGCCGGATATATGGAACTGAACGAGACCACCGAACAGTCCGCGTGCCGCGAGGCGTGGGAAGAGGCGCGAGCGGAGCTCGAGCTTGATCAGATTCTTGCCGTCTACTCGATCCCGCGCATCAGTCAGGTGCAGATCATGTACCGCGCACGGCTCAAGAACCCTGAGACGGTCGAAGCAGGACCGGAGAGCGAAGATGTCATGCTCGTGCCGTGGGAAGACATTCCCTGGCCGGATTTGGCGTTCCCCACGGTGGGCTGGGCCTTGCGCCAGCACCGGGAGGTGCTCGCAAAGCAAGGCTTTCCGCCGTTCTCAAACCCTGTGGACGGGCTTTAGTCAGCAGGCTCCTCAAGCTCTTGATGCTTGAGGATCAGCGGCGCTTGGGTGGCGATAAAGATCACATAGGCGAGCGGGAAGCCCACGGATTTGATCCCAAGCCACCAGGCTTCGCCGCTGCATTCGGCACCCTCAATGCATCCAGCCGTCAGCGTCCGCCACAAGACCTCGTTGGCCAGCGCGGCCGCGACATGGAAGCCGATGATTCGAACCGTGAGCGTTTTCCACGCGTCTTCTGGCAATTCGAGTGCACCATCAAAGATCGTCCTCAGAAAGTTCCGCCCTGTCGCAAGGCCCAAGGTCAATGCGGCGGCGATCAGTCCGTAGACGATGGTCGGTTTGACATAGAAAAACCGCTTGTCCTGAAAGACAAAGGTCAGCACCCCAAGGCCAATCGCAAGGACGCCTGTCACAGCCAAGATCGGTGCGACACGCTTGGTTCTGACCATCGAGTAGACAAATGCGATGGCGAAGGCCGGAAGAAACAGGGCGAGGCCGACGAACAGCCGACCGTCATCACCCGCAAACAGGTCCGCTCCAAACAGACCATCCAGGACCGGACCAATTCGACGATGCAGGAAATAGCCAACAAAAAGGGCGATCACCGGGCCAAACTCGACGGCCGCTTTCTCTTTGCCGTCCAGCTTGTGCGGCGCCGTCGTTTGCTCTGTCATCTCGTCTCTTTCCCTACTCATCCGACGTCAGCGCTTTGGCGAAGTCTTGGGCGCTAAAGGTCCTGAGGTCTTCGAGGCTCTCGCCAATGCCAATATAATGTATCGGCAGGCCGAACTGATCACCCACAGCGACGAGCACGCCCCCGCGCGCGGTGCCATCGAGCTTGGTCATCACAAGGCCTGTCACCCCGCCGATCTCCGTGAAGGCCTCGGCCTGACGCAGCGCGTTTTGCCCAACCGTTGCGTCCAGCACGAGGAGGGTGTCGTGCGGCGCGCCCGGGTCGAGCTTTTTGATCACCCGGACGATCTTGCCGAGCTCATCCATCAGCTCGCTGCGGTTTTGCAGCCGCCCCGCTGTGTCGATCAGCAGGACATCGTGGTTGTTGGCGCGCGCCGTCTCGATCGCTTCATAGGCGAGGCCGGCCGCGTCCGCGCCATGGGGTTTGGTCAGCACCGGTGATCCTGTCCGCTCACCCCAAACAGCCAGTTGCTCAATCGCTGCGGCCCGGAACGTATCGCCTGCAGCGAGCATCACGGAGTGTCCTTCGGCGGAGAACTTCGCCGCGAGCTTGCCAATGGTCGTCGTTTTGCCCGCGCCATTGACGCCGACGACCAAGATGACGTGCGGGCCCTTGGCAGGATCGATCGTCAGCGGCTTCTCGAGCGGCTCAAGGGTGGAGGCCACCTCCTCGGCGAGAATGTCGCGCACCTCTTGATCGGTGATCTCCTGGCCGACCTTCCGTTTGCGGAGGCGGGCAACCACTCTTTCGGTTGCAGGAAGTCCGAGGTCGGCGGAGATCAGCAGGTCTTCGAACTCCTCGATGGTCTCCTCGTCGAGCTTCCGCTTGGTGAAGATCTCGGCGACACCGCCGGTGAGGCGCTGGGACGTCTTGCTGAGCCCAGCGGTCAGGCGGCTGAAGAATCCCGGCTTCTTGGGCTCGTCCTCCGGCTTGGCCGCCGGAGGCGCCGGTGTTTCAGGGGTTCGTAGTGTTGCTGGCGCACTTGGCTGGGGCGACGGCTCCTGTTCCGGTGCGGGCGGCGCTGATGTCGCAGCCGGGGCGGGGACGGGCTTGTCCTCCGTTTGCGGCGCGTCACCCGCCGGAGGCGGCGTCTCGGCGTCATCTGTCTTCCCGCCAAAGAGCTTTCCGAAGAAGCCTTTTTTTTGTTCAGCCATGCGTAGGGGGTCCGTTGAGCGGAACAGCCATGAGATGCCGTCCTTCTGTGTCGGTGATGCGCGCGCGGATAACATCACCCGCCGCGAGATCATGCGCATCCGGCAGATGCACGTCGGTGAAGTCAGCGAAGCGGCCGCGGGGCACGTCGTTTTTGATCTCTTCAATCAGCACGGGGCGCGTCACGCCAACGCGTGCCGAGAGGTGGTCCGTGAGCGCTTTGTCGGCTGCATCGCGCAGGCGCTGCGCCCGCTCTTTCACAGTGTCGCGGGCCAACTGCGGCATCTTGGACGCGGGCGTGCCTTCGCGCGGCGAGAACGGGAAGACATGCACATAGGCAAGGCCGCAGTCGTGCACGAGATTGAGCGAGTTCTGAAACATCGCCTCGGTCTCTGTCGGAAACCCGGCGATCAGGTCAGCGCCAAACGCGATCTCAGGGCGCGCCGTGCGAAGGCGATGACAAAGAGCGACAGCGTCACGCCGCGAATGACGGCGCTTCATCCGCTTCAAGATCATGTCATCGCCGGACTGGAGCGAGAGATGCGCGTAAGGCGCGATGCGCTCCACCTCGGTCATCAGGCAGAAGAGCCGATCA
>JBCDLG010000076.1:0-15563 GCA_038745625.1 Pseudomonadota bacterium
GCGGTCGGCGCGAATGCCTGCGGTGACGACGTCGGGAAACGCCATTTCGGCGTGGTAGCGGCATTGGGTTTCGACCACGAGCCCGACCTGGTCGCCCTTGTAGATATCAAGGGCGCCCTCTTCGATCAGGAAACTGTTCACGGCGCTATCAAACAACGCGTAGTGGATGACATTGTTCATATGTCCGTAGACATCATTGTCATTCCACCGCGTGGTCAGCGTGCGGAAGGCGCTATAGTCTTGGCGCCGCGAGGGTGGTGTCCGCTCCGCCATCAGTAGGCCTGCTCGTAAATGCTGAGGGCGTCCGCTTCGGTAACGTCGCGCGGGTTGTTCACCAGCAGCCGGGTCTGAAGCATCGCATCAGCGGCCAGCTGCGGCAGGTCAGCCTCGCCGATCCCGACCTCGCGCAGCTTGGTCTCAAGGCCCAGCTCTGCCGAGAGGTCTGCCAAGCGCTCGATAAAGGCGGCGCAGCGGGCTTGGCTTCCGTCCGCCGACGCAAGATCCGGGAACGCGTAGGGCGCGAGCTCAGCATAAAGATCACGGGCGCCCGATGCCGCATCCTGCGCGTTGAACCTGATCACGTGCGGCAGAACGAGGGCGTTGGAGAGCCCATGGGGCACATGGAACCTGCCGCCGATCGGATAAGCCAACGCATGCACCGCTGCGACCGGCGAATTAGCGAAGGCCTGTCCCGCCAGCATCGAGCCCAGCAGCATTGCGCCGCGCGCCTTTTTGTCCGACGGCTTGCGCACCGCCGTTTCAATGTTCTGCCCCAGGAGCTGCAGAGCCTCGACAGCCAGAGCCTTGGACAGCGGGTTGTTATTCGCCGATTTCGACGCATACGCCTCAATCGCGTGGACCATGGCATCAATGCCCGTCGCCGCGGTGATATGCGCCGGGAGGCCAAGGGTCAGATCAGGATCGAGAATCGCCGCATCCGGAATGATCAGGGGTGAGCTGACCCCCCGCTTCTCATCGCCCGGCAGGGTTATGATCGAGACCGGCGTCACTTCGGAGCCTGTGCCCGCAGTGGTCGGGATTAAAACCAGCGGAAGGCGGGGACCTTTCGCGTTGCCCACACCCCAAGCTTCGTCGAGATCCTCGCCTGAGCCCACCAGAAGCGCGACAAGCTTCGCAACATCAAGCGACGAGCCCCCACCGAAGCCGACAACCGACGTCGCGCCTGCGCTCTTTCCCACCTCCACAGCCTTCTCGACCGTGGCGAGGGAGGGATCGGCCTCGACATCCGTGAACAGGGAAACGTCAATGCCGGATTTTTTCAGTGCACCGATTGAGGGATCGGCCAAGCCGAGCTTCATCAGCCCCGGATCAGTGATGAACACCGTCCGCTCGCCCAAAAGCGCACCAACCGTCTCAGCCAAATTTTGGGATGATCCCGGCTGGAAGACGATTTTCTGCACGGTGTGAAAGGCAAAGGGGCTGACCATGGGCGCGCCTTAGCTCTCCTTCTTCTTATACATGGCAAGCATGCGGTTGGTGACCATGAAACCGCCGAAGATGTTCACCGAGGCTAGCGCGACAGCAACAACGCCTAAGGTTCGGCTGAGCCCCCCTGCGGGCGATTCGGCGAGATCTGCACCGACAGCGATCAGAGCACCAACGATCACCACCGATGACACAGCGTTTGTCACCGACATCAGCGGCGTATGAAGCGCTGGCGTCACCGACCAGACGACATAATAGCCGACGAAGCAGGCAAGCGCGAACACGGCTGCGAGATAGACGAAACTCCCTGGCCCCGACGCGTCAGCGAGATTGGCCAAGGGCTCAATCATGCTCGACGCCTCGCTGGCCGCCATTTCCGCATCGGAAGCCGCGTCGTTCAAGCGCTCACTGGCCTGACGCAGCTCCTCAGCCGCGGCCTCAAGGTCCTCGATGCTCTGGTCGTTGTGGTGATCTTGGATCATCGTCAGTATCCTACTCTTTCGTCATCCTGGACGCCGCAGGCGATCCGGGATCCATGACAGACTGTTCCGACCGGAAACGATCAACGTGTTTGACCGATCCTTGGGTCCCGGCTCTTCGCTGCGCTGCGGCCGGGATGACGGCGGCAATCATCCTCACGCTTCCCCCTGGAAGCGTTCATGCACAATCGCGCCATCGCGGGTAAGCTGCACGCCTTGGATAATCTCGTCTTCAGGGTCCACATGGACCTGTTTGTCCTCTTTGTTGGTGATCAGGGTGACAAAGGACAAAAAGTTCCGGGCCAGGAGGTTAGAGGCCTCACCGGCTAGACCATCGAGAATGCTCGCAGGGCTGATCACTGTGACGCCGTCAGCTGAGCCCTCGACATTGCCCCCGCGCGGCGCTGCGAGATCGATCACAACAGAGCCCGGTTTCATCCCCGCGAGCATATCGGCGGTGATGAGCTTCGGCGCTGGGCGCCCCGGGATGAGCGCGGTGGTGATCACCACATCCATTTTCTTAAGGTGCTCGGTGACCAACTCTTGCTGGGCCTGTTGCTGCTCAGGCGTCAGCTCTTTGGCGTAGCCGCCCGTGCCCTCACCCTCTTCCATCGCTTCTTTGACGAAGATGAAGGTGCCGCCGAGCGACTCCACCTGCTCACCCGCTGCAGCCCGTACATCGGTCGCCGAGACCACAGCGCCAAGACGCCGCGCGGTGGCGATGGCCTGAAGACCGGCAACACCTGCACCCATCACAAAGACCTTGGCCGGCGGCACCGTGCCGGCAGCCGTCATCATCATCGGGAACGCCCGGACATAGCTCGCTGAGGCGTCGATCACGGCCTTGTAGCCCGCCAGGTTCGCCTGGCTCGAGAGAACGTCCATCGCCTGCGCCCGCGTGATCCGCGGCACGAGTTCCATCGCGAAAGCATCGACACCGTGACCGGCGTAGGCGGCGAGATCCTCTTTCCGGTCATAGGGGTCAAGCATGCCAACAAGGCGAGTTCCGCGTGCCAGGGCACCTGCTGCTTCACCGCTCACAGGACCAGCAACCAGCACCACGTCAGCGCCGCTGGCCGCATCATCGGAGACCGTCGCGCCCGCGTCCGTAAAGGCAGCGTCGGTCAGCCCGGCAGGAAGGCCGAGGCCCGCCTCGACAGCCACCTCATAGCCAAGGCCGACATATTTTTTGACCGTGTCGGGCGTGATCGGAGAGCGGACTTCATCGACAGCCTTAATGGCAGCAAGCTTCATGGATCGATAACCTCGATTATTCAACGCGACGACAACCGCCGCGTAGCAACATTGTCCGCGCGAGGGGAAGTGCCTCGATCAGCGTCATTCGTTAGCAGAAGCCTGCATCATGTTGGGACGGAAGCAACCTGATCTTTACAAGATAACGCCATGGTGAGGCGAGAGATCACACTAGCTTTGCTGCCGGGGTTCCATGGCTAAGACCGTTTTGCTCGTCGATGACGACCCGACTTCGCGTCGGCTGATGCGCGTGATTTGTGAGCGCGGCGGCTACTTCGTGAAAGACGCCGAGGGCGGCCAAGAGGCGCTTGATATGCTGCGCGGTGACAAGGGCAGCTCGATCGACATCATGATGCTCGACCTGGTGATGCCAGAAGTCTCCGGCATGGATGTGCTTGAACAGGTGCGCGGTTTTCGCCCCGAGCTGCCGGTCATTGTGCTGACCGCCCAAGGCGGCGTCGAGACGGCAGTCAAAGCCATGCAAAACGGCGCGGCCGACTTTTTTGTGAAGCCCGCCTCGCCTGAGCGGATCATGGTCGGCATCGCTAACGCGCTCAACGTCACCTCGCTCCGGACAGAAGTCTCGCGTCTTAAGCGCAAGTCCGAAGGCCGTATGAGCTTCGACGATGTCGTCGGCTCGTCAGGCGCCTTTCAGCGCTGCCTCAAACTCGCCGAGCGCGCAGCCACCTCAACCATTCCGATCCTGATCACCGGCGAAAGCGGCGTCGGCAAAGAGATGATCGCCCGCGCCATCCAAGGCGCGTCAGACCGTTCAGGCGCACCGTTCGTCACCGTGAACTGCGGTGCGATCCCGGAAAACCTCGTTGAGTCGATCCTGTTCGGTCACGAGAAAGGCGCCTTCACCGGCGCCAACGCCAAGCATATTGGCAAGTTTCAAGAGGCCAATGGCGGCACGCTCTTCCTTGACGAGGTGGGCGAGCTTCCGCTTGAGACCCAGGTTAAACTGCTCCGTGCTCTGCAGGAAGGCGAAGTGGATCCCGTTGGATCGAAAAAGCCCGTGCAGGTCGATGTGCGCGTCATCTCAGCGACCAATCGCGAGCTGGCCGAGGACGTGAAAGACGGCACCTTCCGCGAAGACCTCTTTTACCGCCTCAACGTCTTTCCGGTCGAAGTGCCGCCACTGCGCGAGCGCCGCGAGGACATCCCCGATCTGATCCAGCACTTTATCAACCGCTACAACGCCGAAGAGGGTCGTGACATCCGCGGCACACGGCATGAGGTGCTTGATGTTCTCGTAGCCGAGAACTGGCCGGGCAATGTGCGCCAGCTCGAAAACACGATCTATCGCGCCGTGGTCCTCGCTGACGACGAATGGCTCGGCGCGGAGGACTTCCCCACCCTCGCCGCCTCGTTCAGCGACGCGGGGATCGGTGATGGTCCGCCGCAAGTCGCCGATGACTTCGAAACGCGCAGCCCAGCCTCGGCCGCATCACACAGTGATGCCGCACACCAAGAATTGATCGAGCTTCTCGACCGCGAAGGGCACCTGCGGTCGCTACAAAATATCGAGCGAGACCTGATCGCCGCAGCCATCGAGATGTACAAAGGCCAAATGTCAGAAGTGGCACGGCGCTTGGGCATTGGCCGCTCGACTCTCTATCGAAAAGTCCAAGAACAAGGCATTGAAATCAAAAGGGTGGGATAATATCCGCACCCCTCTTTGCCGTGTGATATTCTTGACAGTTTTTTGGCGCCCCAGCCTTTGTCCTTGACGGTCCGCAACCTGCGGTCCATGCCATTCCCAGCATACGGTCGGTCTGAGACTTGGACTACCGTCGGACCGACGGCTCTTCGACTTTCCCCCCGCATGCGTGGTGCCCACGTCGGGCCAGTGGAAAAAGGAATGAGCGATGGCTACCGGTAAAGTAAAATGGTTTAACGACCAGAAGGGCTATGGATTTATCCAGCCTGATGAAGGCGGCTCGGATGTGTTTGTGCATATCTCCGCAGTTGAACGGTCGGGTCTGAAAGAGCTGAAAGAAGATCAGAAGGTCTCTTATGAGCTCTACACGGACCAACGTCGGAACAAGACGAGCGCTGTGGACCTCAAAGTCCTCTAAGTGGCGAGAGAACTTTCGACGAGCCCGGCCCCAGCGCCGGGCTTTTTTATGCGTCGTAAGCGAGGATCGGGGCGAGCCATTTCTCAGCCGTTGCGACATCCCACCCTTTGCGTTGGGCATAGTCTTCGACCTGGTCGCGACCAATCTTCCCGGTACCGAAGTAATAGGATTCTGGGTGCGCGAAATAGAGGCCGGAGACAGCGGCGCCGGGCTGCATCGCGTAGCTTTCGGTCAGCGTGATCCCCGTATTCTCTTCCGCTGCCAGGAGATCGAAAAGGGTGCGTTTTTCGGTGTGATCGGGTTGAGCCGGGTAGCCGGGCGCCGGCCGAATGCCCTGATAGTCCTCAGCGATCAATGTCTCGGCCGCAGCTTTCTCGCCTGTCTCAAAGCCCCAGAACTCCCGGCGGCATTTCTCGTGCAGCCATTCGGCCATCGCCTCGGCCAAACGGTCGGCGAGTGCTGAGGCCATGATTGCGCCGTAGTTGTCGCCCCTCTCGTTGAACCGTCCGACCACATCATCCTCGCCATGGCCTGCCGTCACGGCAAAGCCGCCGATGTAATCAGGCCCGCTCTCCGCGATGAAGTCAGAAAGCGCAAGATTGGGTGACTTGCCTTTCTTATCGATCTGCTGGCGGATCGTATGGAAACGCGCCCTCTCGGTCGTCCGCGTCTCGTCGGTCCACACGACGATGTCGTCACCGTCCCGGTTGGCGGGGAACAGGCCGCAAACAGCATCCGCCCGAAACCATTTCTCCTCGACGAGCCGTTTCAGCGCGTCTTGCGCATCGTTGAAGAGTGATGTCGCCGCCTCGCCCACCACGCTGTCGGTGAGTATAGCCGGATATCGTCCGTGCAGATCCCAGGACGCGAAAAATGGCGTCCAGTCGATATAGGGCACAAGGTCGGCCAGCGGCACGTCCTTGATCACGTGCAAGCCCGGTTGGAGCGGCGCGGGCACCGGACCCGCCGAGAGTTTGTGGCCATTCGCCCGCGCGGCCGCGATGGTGACACGATCTTCTTTCTTCTGCCGCTTGGCAAAGGACTCGCGCACGGTGTCGTACTCGTTGGCGATGTTATCGAGATAGCCGCCACGGCGTTCGTCTGATATCAGATCACTCACGACGCCCACCGCGCGGCTGGCATCGCTGACATAGATCACGCCATTGTCATAGGCCGGAGCAATCTTCACCGCTGTATGCGCCTTGGACGTTGTCGCGCCGCCGATCATCAGCGGCTGCGCCATGCCGCGGCGGGTCATCTCCTTGGCCACGCCCACCATCTCATCCAGCGACGGCGTGATCAGGCCAGAAAGCCCAATAACATCAACCTTATGCTCTGCCGCTTTGTCGAGGATATCATTCGCCGGCACCATCACGCCGAGGTCGATGACCTCATAATTGTTACACTGAAGAACAACGCCGACGATGTTCTTACCAATATCGTGAACATCGCCCTTCACAGTGGCCATCAGCACCCGGCCCTTGGCCTCCGGCGCCGCGCCGCCTGCGAGGCGCTCCTCCTCCATAAAGGGCTCGAGATAAGCAACAGCGGCTTTCATCACGCGGGCGGACTTCACCACCTGCGGCAAGAACATTTTGCCCGAGCCGAAAAGGTCACCGACGACATTCATGCCGTCCATCAGCGGCCCCTCGATGACGTAAAGAGGTCGGCCGAGTTTTTGCCGCGCCTCTTCGGTGTCCTCGACAATATACTCCGTAATGCCCTTAACAAGGGCATGTTCGAGCCGCTGTTCCACGTCGGTCTCACGCCAAGAGAGGTCTTGCTCCCGCGCCTTGCCGCCCTGCCCTTTGAACTGCTCCGCGACATCAAGCAGCCGTTCGGTGGAATCCTCCCGCCGGTTGAGAATGACGTCTTCAACGGCATCTTTCAGCTCTATTGGGATGTCATCATAGATCGCGAGCTGACCCGCGTTGACGATTCCCATATCCATCCCTGCACGGATGGCGTGATAGAGAAAAACAGAGTGCATCGCCTCGCGCACGGCGTCATTGCCGCGAAACGAGAACGAAACGTTGGACACACCGCCCGACACTTTCGCACCAGGAAGCGTCTCTTTGATCGCCCGCGTCGCTTCAATGAAATCAACGCCATACCCCGCATGCTCTTCGATCCCGGTTGCCACAGCAAAAATGTTGGGGTCGAAGATGATATCCTCGGGCGGGAACCCATTCTCCACCAGGAGATTATAACTCCGTGTACAGATTTCAATTTTGCGATCGGACGTGTCAGCCTGGCCCTCTTCGTCGAACGCCATCACCACAACCGCCGCACCGTAGCGCATGCATTTCTTGGCGTGTAGGAGGAACGATTCCTCACCCTCTTTGAGGCTGATCGAATTGACGATCGGTTTCCCCTGGACCTGTTTCAGCCCCTCTTCAATCACCTCCCATTTGGAGCTGTCGATCATCACCGGCACCCGGGCAATATCGGGTTCTGATGCGATGAGGCGCAAGAAGGTGGACATTGCCTCGACACCATCGAGCATGCCCTCGTCCATGTTCACATCAATAATCTGCGCACCGTTTTCGACCTGCTGTCGAGCGACATCGACGGCTGTCGTGTAGTCGCCGTTTTTAATCAGCTTACGAAACTTCGCTGAGCCCGTGACGTTGGTCCGCTCACCGATATTGACAAAAGTGGGCTGCATCAGGCCGCTTCCGCTTTCTGTTTAGGCCGGACACCCAGCATGTGGCAAAGCGCGAAAGCGAGATCGGCTTTGTTCAGCGTATAGAAATGCAGATCGGTCACACCGCGCTCGACAAGATCATGGCACTGTTCAGCAGCGACCGTTGCTGCGACCAGTTGCCTGGTCTTAGGATCATCGTCGAGATGACCAAAAAGACGCTCAAGACGAGCCGGTATTGAGGCTTGGCAGAGCTTGGCCATCCGCTGGAGAGCGCCGAAATTGTTGATCGGCATGATCCCTGGAACGATCGGAATCTCGATGCCCGCCGCGCGGACCTTCTCAACATACCGTTCGTAGACATCGTTATCATAGAAGAACTGGGTGATCGCGCGGGTCGCGCCGTTGTCCACTTTGCGTTTCAACAGATCGATATCATGATCGAAGCTCGCGCTTTCGGGGTGCTTTTCAGGATAGCAGCCGACCGTGATCTCAAAATCGGCGACCGCTTTCGCGCCGGCGGTCAGCTCAGCCGCGCCAGCATATCCATCTGTAGAGGGAACATAGGCCTCGCCGACACCGCCAGGTGGATCTCCGCGCAGGGCTACAATGTGACGGACGCCGGACGCCCAATAGCTCTTCAGCACCTCATCCACCTCTGCGCGTGTTGCTTCAATGGTCGTCAAATGCGCAGCAACGGGAATATCTGTGTCTTGGATGATCCGCTCGACCGTCGTATGCGTGCGCTCCCGCGTTGATCCGCCCGCGCCATAGGTGACCGACACGAAAGTGGGATCGAGCGGGCGCAGTTTCTCGATCGCCTCCCAAAGGTTGACGGCCATTTTCTCCGTCTTGGGCGGGAAAAATTCGAAGCTAACACGAGGCTCAGACAAGGGTTTTCTCTTTCTTAGTGGGCTGCGCCGCAGCCGCTTTCTCCAGCCGCCAGACTTTGCTGATCAGGCCGCCTGGGGTTTCAGGCTCCAACGTGGTCACCGAAGCAAGCATCATCCCGCAAGCCTCGGCGTAGTGCTGGATCTCGTCTTCCGAAAAACCAAGACGCCGATGGGCATACTGATCACGCAGCTCTTCCCGCGTATGCGGAGCAAAATCTGCAATGAGCGCGAGGCCGCCGGGCGATAGCGCACGGGACGCAGCCGCCACCGCACAACTTGGCTCTCCGAGGAAGTGCAGCACGTGATGCAAGCAGACCACGTCCGCCGTACCCTCCGCAATCTCATCAATCCGGGAAAAATCACGTCGCCGAACGCTCGCATGGCGAACCTCAGCTTCATCAAGACGCACCCGCGCGATCGCCAGCATCTCAGGCGAGACGTCAAAGCCCAAACCCTCGTCATAACGATCAGCGAACACCGACAGCATGCGGCCGGTTCCGGTCCCAAGATCGAGCAAACGCCCAAAACGTCCGGGGGCGAGGTCTAGCATGGCCTCTTCAATCAACCGGTCATCAATATGAAGTTGGCGAAGCGCATCCCAATGCTCCGCATTTTGCGCAAAAAACGCCGAGGCCCGTTCTGCGCGATCACGGCGAATGGCCTCAAACGCAAGGGTATCAGCATCACGTTCCGGCCCGCTAAGCGCCGCCAAGAAATCCGAGAGCCAGGGGGCCAATGCGCCCAACCTGTAGAACCGCCACGAACCCTCTTGATAGGGCTCGATCAAATCCGCATCGACCAACACCCGAAGATGCCGACTGACACGCGGCTGACTTTGGTCAAGCGCACGAGTGAGTTCAGAGACCGTGAGGTCCCCCTCACTCAACAGCGCAAGGGTGCGCAGACGGGTCGCCTCACCCGCCGCTCGCAACTGATCCAATCCATCCAGAAAGAGCACGGCCACCTCGCCGCACTGGGATATAAGGATTTCTTTATATGGTCAATTGAGCGCAGTGCCGCAGCGGCTAAAACCCGAAACCAAAGCCGAAGCTCAGCACAGGGTAATAGCGAAGATCCTCAAGGTCATCCTCGATTTGGCGCGCCTCAATAAAGAGCTGCTGATCCAAAAAGGCCCGGATGTTGGGATCGACATCGCCAAGACCACCCTGGCTGCGCAGGTCGATCTCGGGCGGATCGGTGACGATCACGCCCAAGCGCACGACGAAGGAAATCGGCATCACGCCGCGCGTGGTCGTGTCCCAACCGATGCCCGCATACATGCCGTCGCCGGGGAAGGTCCCGGTGCCGACGAGCTCACCCACCTGCTCAGGGGTGAAAAACACACCGCCAATTTCAACGGGCTGCGTCGGCGTGGAGGTGAAATCGAGCGTCCGATCACCCAGAACGTAGCCGCCCGTGACCGTAAAGCCGTTCATGAAGGGATGGAGGTCAACAAAAGCGGCAGGCTGCGAGAAGTCGAGTTCAACATCATACTTGATGTCGTCCCACTCCACATTGGTCAGCTCGAATTCCAAATAGCTGTAGCCGCCGCGCACCGAGATGAACGGGTTGAGCTGAAGCTGAACATTGACATTTGCACCATTGGAACCGATCGACGCGTCCGCGCCGATGTTGGGCACAAGCGGCAAATCCGTTCCTGCGGTAGCAGGTGATCCCCACATCGCGCAGGCCAGAGCGCCTGCCGTCATCGCACGTGTCATGCGAGCCATACCGAACCCCCGTTCGAGACCTTGCGGCCCTCCTCTGCGTCCACAGAGAATGTCCAGGAGGATTGTTGTCAGACGAAGGTGAAAAATCGGCGAAAGCGAGGCACGCGATGGTAAACGACGCGCGGCTGTGCCATCGCGAAACAAAGTCGTGTGAGCGGCCTATCACAGCCGCGCCTTTTGTCTGTAACGTGCACGACCTGGGCCACGAACAGCGGGTTCAAGACTGGAGTGGAACACGATGTTTGCTGGAATCGCCGAGACCGTCGCCGAGCTGAGCGCGACGTATAATGTTAATCCCGTGATCTTCGGGATCTTGTATGTCGGCGGAATCCCGCTCTTCCTTGGTGCAGGAGCATGGCTCGCCAACCGGGCACGGCAAAAAAAGCCGATCACGGTGCAGGCGCTGCTGCTGCTCTATCTCGCGATCCAGCCCTATCTCTATGTCGCGATCTTTGGCGAGAACCTGCCGAGCTGGGTCTATGTCGTCATCGTCGCGATGATCGGTGTCGGCGTCTGGTCGACAGTCAGCAGCGTACGCAAGAAAAAGGCGGAGGCCGAGGCCGATGAGGGCGCAGAGCCCGCCGTCGCTGCCGCAGCTGCCTCGGCCGCCCTCATGGCTGACGACAACCCTGACGACGATCAAGCGGCCTAACGATTTCGGAGGGCTCTTCCCAACAGGGGTGAGCGGCATGGCGATTAGCATACGACAAGGTGCAAAGCGGGCTCACACGTTGGTCTGGTCGCCGCGGACGAACTCCAAAATGTCACCCGGCTGACAGTCGAGCACATCGCAGATTTTCACGAGGGTCTCAAACCGAACACCTTTCACCTTGTTGGTTTTGATCGATGAAAGCGCTTGTTCGGTCACGCCGATCGCCTCGGCCAGTTCTTTGAGCCGCATCTTACGGCGGGCCAGCATCACGTCGAGGTGGATCACGATCTTCATGGGCTTAGCCGCTACAAGAATGTCTCGATCTCGTCCTTCGCTCGTTTTCCCTCGCCGAAGATACGGGCAACGAAAACCAACAGCAGGCCCATGAACAGCGCTTTGACCTCCTCACTGCCCAATTGAATGGACAACGCCCCAGGGCGGGCAGGATCACTGATCGACAGAATGGCGACAAGCCCCGTTTGCTGAATGATCCCGACAAAGACCATGACGACAGTGATCCAGGCGAAGCGCCGAAAACCGCCCAACGCTCTGTCGGAATAGGACCGGCCCGCAGCAGCCTCTAAAAATGTCCGCCGTATACCGAGCAAGCCATAGGCTTGCACAAGCGCACCCAGAAAGAACAGACCAAACGCCGCAAATCGAGCAGCGGCACTCAGATTCGTGAGATCATACCCGTAGGCCGAACCACCCGCCAGATGGATCGCCAGGCTCTGCCAGAAAAGCCAGATCACCATCGAGGCAGCAGGCAAGGCGACCACCGTCACCAACGTCAAAAAAGCCATCGTGGCAGCAAGGCGCCTGGGAGGGAGTGTCGTTCGCATAGAGCACCAATTTTTAGATTTATAAATTAAACTTGCACTTTAATTTTTGAACTGCAAGGGCTCATTGCCGTCCAATCGAGGAGACTGCGTATGAGGCATCAACTGGCGTTCGCCTGTGGGGTCTGGGCTCTGGTGTCCGCAGCTCACGGCCAGCAGCTCACCGTGGCAGACGCGCTCGCCATGCGTGACAGAACAACCGCCGGTGCTTTCGCCACACGTGCGGAATGGAATGATAGGGCGCTCCTCGCGTGGTGAAAAAGCTCCGCGGTGCTTTCGCCACACGTGCGGAATGGAATGCCCTCACCTACTATCTACAGGGGGTGATTGAGGGCGCGGTAGGATCGGGCGAGACCCTTGCGAGCCAAAACAAGGAGCGCGCCTTCTGCCCACCGCCCGGCAAGGGATACTCTGTAGACGAGGTTTTCCGCTACTTTGAAAAGACCAACGTCGCCGACAGGGCGAGACCCGCCGCCCTTGTTATCGTTGAGGCCTATGCTGATGCCTACCCTTGCTAAGGCTGGTGAGCCGCGAAAGCCAACCAATGAAACGGCGCACAGGACGTCTCGCAGTCGGAGCTTAAGCGCCGTCGCTAGATATGCACCACCCGTCCGTAGGCGTCGAGAACGCTTTCGTGCATCATCTCTGACAAGGTCGGGTGCGGGAAGACCGTGTGGAAGAGGTCTTCCTCGGTTGCCTCAAGCGTCATCGCGATGCCAAAGCCTTGGATCAGCTCGGTCACCTCAGCGCCGATACAGTGCGCACCGAGGAGCTCTCCCGTCTTGGCATCGAACACGGTCTTGATGAAGCCCTCCTGTTCACCGAGTGCGATCGCCTTGCCGTTGCCTTGGAAAGGAAACTTGCCGACCTTGACCTTATAACCGGCCTCTTTGGCCTGGTCCTCCGTATAGCCGACCGACGCGATCTGCGGGTTGCAATAGGTGCAACCAGGGATTCGGTTCACGTCGAGGGGGTGGACAGAGTTCGACCCCGCGATCTTCTCAACACAGATGATCCCTTCATGCGATGCTTTATGCGCGAGCCATGGCGGGCCCGTCACATCACCAATCGCATAGACGCCCTTGGCGCCAGTCTGCAGCCATTCATCCACCAAGATGTGACCGCGATCGACCTTCACGCCGAGCTGCTCAAGACCAAGGCCCTCTGTGTTCCCTACAATACCGATCGCGAGGATGATGCGGTCGAACTCCGCCGTCTGCGCTTTGCCATCTTTGCCAACGATGGTCGCCTTCACGCTTTCAGCGTTCTTCTCAATCTGATCGAGCTTGGCTTCCGTGGCGATTTTGATGCCCTGCTTCTCAAACGTCTTATGGGCGAAGGCCGAGACCTCTTTGTCTTCGGCCGGAAGAATCCGGTCGACCATCTCGACGACCTGCACGTTAGCGCCAAGCGCATTGTAGAAGCTCGCAAACTCCATCCCGATCGCGCCAGAGCCAACCACGAGCAAGCGCTGGGGGAAGATGTCGGGCACCATCGCTTCGCGCGCGGTCCAGATGAACTTGCCATCCGGCTCAAGCCCCGCAGCAGGGATCGTCCGTGCACGCGCGCCAGTAGCGATGATGGTGTGCTTGGCATGCACGGTCTGGGTCTTGCCGTCCTTGGACGTGACTTGGATCGCCGGACCCGAACCGTTCGCAGCACCGAGTTTCGCCTCACCATCGAAAACGGTGATCTTGTTCTTCTTCATGAGAAAACCGACGCCGCCAGCCAGCTGCCCCGCGATCTTGCGCGAGCGCTGCACGACCCCATCGAGATCAAAGCCAACATTCTCCGCCTTCAAACCAAAGGCCGAGGCGTGCTGCATATTGGTGTAGACTTCCGCGGTCCGAAGAAGTGCTTTGGTCGGGATACAGCCCCAATTGAGGCACACCCCCCCTAGGTGCTCGCGCTCGATGATCGCAGTTTTCATCCCGAGCTGTGAGGCGCGAATAGCAGCGACATAGCCGCCCGGCCCTGCGCCAATCACCACGAGGTCAAAGGATTGATCGGCCATAGCAGGGTTCCTCTTGCAAGACTTCCGTCGCCACCGTTCAATCAGGCTGTCGCAGGGAGCACAAGATATGGGCCTCGACTTTGCGCCGCTCTATGCAGCGCCTTGGTATGTCCAGATCCATGCCATCAGCGCGATGGCGGCGTTCCTCTTGGGCGCTATTCAGTTTGCAGCGCCGAAAGGCACCCTCCCGCATAAAGCACTCGGCGCCATCTGGATTGGCCTGATGGCGGCGGTGACAGCGAGCTCTGCCTTCATCCTCGGCCCTCCGATCGAGGGCGGCACATTTTTCAGCCGCCTCTCCTTCATCCATATTTTTACCGCCGTGACAGCTTATGGGATCTATGGCGGCCTGCGGTACCTTCTGGCTGGCGGGCCGGTTCTAAAGCATCACTGGAAGCCGTTCCTCGGCATCTATATCGGCGGGCTGGTGGTGGCTGGTGCGCTCGCGTTCACGCCCGGCCGGATTATGCATCAGGTGGTGTTCGGCCCGTGAATGGCGCTAGCCTCGCTTACGCAGAGAGAGGACGAAGCCATGGCGTCATCACCGCAAATGTCCGGCGACGACCGTCGGAGCTTCGATTGGGCGGACCCCTTTTCACTGGAAACCCAGCTCACCGACGACGAGCGCGCGATCCGCGACGCCGCTCGTGCCTATTGTCAGGACAGGCTGATGCCCCGGGTGATCAGCGCCAACCGTGAGGAGCGGTTCGATCGCGAGATCCTGCACGAGATGGGGGCGCAAGGTTTCATCGGCGCGATGCTGGAGGAACACCTCGGCGGCGCCGGCGCTGGCCACGTCGCTTATGGCCTGATCATCCGCGAGGTGGAGCGGGTCGATAGCGGCTACCGCTCGGCCATGTCGGTGCAGTCGAGCCTGGCGATGTATGCGATTGACGCGTTCGGCGATGAGGCCCAGCGCACAAAGTTCCTGCCCAAGATGGCAAGCGGCGACGTTGTCGGGTGCTTTGGTCTTTCCGAAGCAGACGGAGGGTCCGATCCCGGAGCGATGCGGACCAAGGCGGAGAGCGTCGACGGAGGGTTTCTCCTGAACGGCGCCAAGATGTGGATCACCAATTCACCGATCGCCGATCTCGCGGTGGTGTGGGCCAAGCTCGACGGCGATATCCGCGGCTTCGTTGTGGAGCGCGGCACGAAAGGGTTTGAGACCCCAGCGATCACGGGGAAGCTGTCGCTCCGCGCTTCGATCACTGGCGAGATTGCCCTTAACGACGCTTTTGTCCCCGAGGACAATCTCCTCCCGAATGTCCGGGGGCTGAGGGGGCCCTTCTCCTGCCTCAACAAGGCGCGCTACGGCATTGCGTGGGGCTCAATGGGCGCGGCGGAGTTCTGCTGGCATGCCGCCCGGTCCTACGCGATGGAGCGGGTTGTCTTCGGCAAACCCATCGCGGCAACGCAGCTCGTTCAGAAGAAGCTTGTTGATATGCAGACCGAGATCGCGCTCGGCCTGCAAGGTGCCTTGCGTCTCGGCCGACAGCTCGACGAAGGCCAGATGGTACCGGAAACCATCAGC
>JBCDLG010000077.1:0-15454 GCA_038745625.1 Pseudomonadota bacterium
ATCGGCGTTCCTTCTCTTAAGTCACGTGACGGGCCTTATGCTGGGGCCCATGCGGAAGTCTATGAGGTTTAAACGGTTTGCGCGCTCCTATGTGCGGCTGCGGCGGTGGCGCCAGCGGCCCGAGGTGGCGCGTCAGCTGCATCGCGCCCGGCGGGCCTTTCCGTTCGTCGCCTCGGTGGGCTTCAACGGACTCCTGATTTTCGTCCTCTTCATCGGCTACCAGTCCTTTGTCGCCAAAGGCGTGCCCAATGCTGGGCCCGGCCAGCGGGTGGTGGCGATCTCCTTCTTCTCCCCACCTGACCGCGATGAGCGGCCGATCCCCGAAGTCCGTGAGGACGACGCCGAGGAAATTCTCGAAGAGGATGCCGAGATGGGGGTCGAGAGCATCCCAGAAGGTAACGCGCTGACGGATGGCGAAACGCAAGGCGAGCAAACCGGTGATGACGCGCCCGATGCCGATCTCGGTGAAGACATTTCAGTCGCCAAAGCCGGGATCGATATCCCGTCGATCGCGCTTCCGGACGTGGATGCGGGCGAGGGGCGGCCCGAGGGCATTGTCGGGGTCGATTGCTACGCCGTTTTTGAGGATCCAGACAAAGCGCGCGAATGCGCCGGCCGCGCGATCCTCTCGGGCTGGCGGGCCGAGCTTGCCGATCTTGATGCCGAGTGGGGCCGGTTCGCTGAAGAGCTTGGCACGGAGCGGCGGCAGATCCGCTATGGTCCGCTACGCGCGCCAGCGCCCAACTCGACGGTCTCGTCCTTCCAGGCGAACCCTTACGCCGTACCCAGACAAGTTCGCGCTCTTTACGCCGCGGAGCTTGAAGCCCGCCGCCGGGCAGCGGCGCGAGCGCGTTATGAGACAGAGGCCGAGGCCCGGGTGGGCACGGAGGCCGTCCAAGACGCTGGCGACGCTGCCACCTACGAACCCACGGCGCCCAGCATCTCGCTCCCCCAGCCGAGCATCTTCTTCGAAGAACCCGGCGGTGATCAGTGATCTCTTTCGCGGCTTAAGCGCCCCGCCGGGTCGGCTGGTCGAGCGCGGGCAGGAGGCCATGCCCGGCAGCTCGCACCATTCTTCGAAAGTTAGGGCATTCCATATGGCTTGGCGCGGGGCATTTCACCGTGTGCCGAAGGCCATCGCGGATCACCTTGAGCTTCTCAATTTGAGCGTCCAGCTCATCAGCTTTCTCCAGCATCTTGTCGCGATCAACGCTCATCCCGCGACCTTTTGTGAACAGCTCAGCAATCTCATCAAGCGTGAAGCCAGCCGCGCGACCGAGGGCGATCAGCGCCAAACGCTCAATCGCTGCATCGTCGAACAGTCGCCGCAAGCCGCGGCGGCCGATCGACTCAATCAATCCGCGTTCCTCGTAGTATCGGATGGTTGAGGCCGATTGGCCGCTTCTTTTGGCGAGGACAGAGATTTCGATCATTTGGGCTTGACCTCAAGTCAACTTGAAGTGGCACTCTAGGACTGAAGACTGCAGCTGACAACCATGGTGGTGAGCAGTTGGACGGTTTTGGAGTGAGAGACTTCTCGACCGTCCAAGCAGATTTGGCTGTGAACTGATGTAAGGTGATCATGACGACAACAGAAAGTCTCCAGAAGGAGCAATCGGACTACTGGAATGGCGAGATGGGTGAGACCTGGGCAACGGGCCAGGACTTCTTCGATGAGATGCTCCAGCCGTTCGAAGCTCTCTTGGTGGAAGAGGTCGAGCAGCTCGCTCCCCAGAGCGTGCTGGATGTGGGCTGCGGCAACGGCTCAACGACCCTCGCTATCAAACGCAATCTGCCACAACAAGCCGTCTGTACCGGTATCGATATCTCGAAGCCGATGCTTGCCAACGCGCGGCGCCGAGCCGTCGAGCAGGATCTCGATGTCCAATTCATCCTCGCCGACGCGGCTGCTCATACGTTTGGTGACGACGCCTACGACGTGATCGCGTCGCGTTTTGGGGTGATGTTCTTTTCTGACCCCGTTGCGGCGTTCGCTAACCTTCGGCATGCCGCCGCACATAGTGCCAGCTTGCGGTTGATCGTTTGGCGAAGTCCTGAAGAGAACGAGTTCATGACCGCTGCGGCCCGTGCTGCGGCACCGTTTTTGCCCGACGCGTCGCCACCAGATCCCGCGGCGCCCGGACCATTCGCTTTTGGTGACGCTGATCGCGTTCGCTCATACCTTGAGCAATCGGGATGGGGCGAGGTCGATTTGGTTCCTCATGATGTTCTGTGTGCCTTCCCAGAAGCACATCTCGATCTCTTTTTCACCAAGGTGGCGCGTCTGAGACACGACCTTGACCAGCTGAGCGACGACGTGCGCTCAGAGGTCCAGCAAGCAGTTCGGAAGGCCTACGAACCCTACACCTCGGATAACGAGGTCCGCTTCACCGGTCGATGCTGGGTCATCCGTGCACGCACGCTTTAAATATCAAGATACTGATTAAATTTGAGGTCTGGCATGCCAAAGTTAATCGTCATTGAAAGAAGCTGCGTCATCGACGCACCTATCGACAAAGTCTGGGAAGTCAGCGCAACGGACTTTGAACAGATCGATCGCTGGGACGCCAATGTGAAAGCGTCCCGTGCCGAAGGGACAGCGACAGCGGGCGCACCCATCGGCGGGCGGGTCTGTGATCTTTATAGCGGTGGGCAAACTGTTGAGGTCTTCACGCACTATGATCCGAAGAACCACACTTTTGCCTACGCCATAACAAAGGGACTGCCCGGCTTCGTCGCCTCTGCAGTCAACACCTGGTCGCATGAAACAGTTGCCGACCGGAAAACCAAGCTGACCATGCGGATCGATATCGTGGTCAAGGGTGTTCTCGGGACCCTCATGGAGGCGCCGATGAAAGGTCAACTCGGCAGCGTGCTCGAAAAAGCGCAGGAGGAGCTCAAACACTTCGCGGAGACCGGGCAACCCCATCCGCGTAAACGAAAGAAGCAGAAGCGCTCCCGCTGATCCTCTTGCTGCCGACCGACTCAAAGGGCAGTCTTGGGCGCGATGACCTCTGACAACATTCCCGAATATTCCGTCTCCGAACTCTCTGGGAAGCTCAAGCGCACGATTGAGGACACTTACGGCTATGTCCGTGTACGGGGTGAGCTGGGTCGGGTGACCCGCGCGGCGTCGGGGCATGTTTATCTCGATTTGAAAGACGAGCGGGCGGTCATCTCCTCTGTGATGTGGAAAGGCACCGCGGCGCGGCAGACCGTGAAGCCCGAGCAGGGCCTCGAGGTCGTCGCCACCGGCCGGATGAGCACGTTTCCCGGGCAGTCGCGCTACCAGCTGATTATCGACACGCTGGCCCCGGCGGGGGCAGGCGCGCTGATGGCGCTCTACGAGGAGCGGAAGAAAAAGCTTGCCGCGGAAGGCCTTTTCGCGCCGGAGCGGAAGCGCCCGATCCCGAGGCTGCCGCGGCGTATCGGCGTTGTGACCTCGCCCTCAGGCGCGGTGATCCGCGATATCCTCCATCGCTTGCGCGACCGCTTCCCGAGCCACGTGATCGTGTGGCCGAGCGTTGTGCAGGGCGAGGGCGCCCCGGCTCAGATCGTGCGCGGGATCAAGGGTCTCGCCTTGCTGCCCGAAGAGACGCGGCCAGACGTGATCATCGTCGCCCGCGGCGGCGGAAGCCTCGAGGACCTCTGGTGCTTCAATGATGAGGAGGTGGTGCGCGCGGCGGCGGCGAGCCCGATCCCGCTGATCTCAGCGGTGGGGCACGAAACGGACACCACCCTGATCGATTATGCCGCGGACCTCCGCGCGCCGACGCCGACCGCGGCAGCAGAGCTCGCTGTCCCGGTGCGGACGGAGCTTCTTTCTGATGTGGCGAATCTCGAGGGCCGACTTATTCGTCAGCTGACCGCGCAGACAGAAGGCGCGCGTTTGAGGCTGCAGGCGGCGGCGAGGGGCCTTGGTTCTCCCCAGGCCCTCGTTGAACCCGCCATCCAGCGCCTCGACCGGGCGGAGGAGCAGCTCCGTAACGCCGCTGGCCGGGCGATCAGTCAGCGCGAGCTGAGGCTCAGCCGCGTTGCGCCCCGTCTGGTGCCCAGCCTCTTGCGCGGGGACACGAACCGCCGCGCCGATCGTCTTGACCGCGCGGGGGAGCGGCTGACCGCCGCGATGGGGCGCAACCATGAGCGCCATGGGCGGCGGCTTGCCGACCAGCGTCTGCCTGCCCGCCTCATGCGATCACGCCTTGATGCGATGGCGTCGTCGCTCAGCCAGGCGGAGCGGCTTCTCGCCTCGGTCAGCTATCACGGCGTTCTCGATCGCGGGTTCGCCCTCGTCAGCGCGCCAAAGGGCGGCCTGCTCAAGAGCGCCAAGGACGCCTCCCAAGCGCCCGAGATCACCGTGACCTTCGCCGACGGGCCGCTCCGCGCGACACCCTTGGGCAAGGCCGCGAAGGGCTCGGGGAAAAAGGTGCAAGGGAAATCGCAAGCCTCGCTCTTCGAAGATTGACTCCTGCCAGCATTTGCGGTCATGAGCCGCGCTTCCAACAGTTTCCCATTTGCCCGCGAGAATCCCGATGAAAGTCCGCAGCTCGATCAAATCGCTGAAAAACCGTCACCGCGACTGCCGCGTGGTGCGTCGCAAAGGCCGCATCTACGTCATCAACAAGACCCAGCGTCGCTTCAAAGCGCGCCAGGGCTGAGCCAAGGCTGGGACAGTTCCCAGCGCCCAGCATAACACCGACAGTCAATCGTCCGCGCGACAGGGTTTGCGCGGACTTTTTTGCGTTCTGGCGCCGCCAAAATGCCGCACTGCAGCGATTCTTGGGTGTTAGGTGTTATGGTTAACATTAAGCGCATGAATATTTTAAATAAACTTCGATTCACTCTTGCAACGCGCGTGTTGTTCTGATACTATACAACTTCTTGGGGAGATATCTCATGAAGTTTCTGATCGCATCCATTGCTGCAGCTCTGTCCGCCCTGTCGATGTCCCATGCCGCAACCATGGTTGTGGATGTGGACTCGCTGCCATCCGACAATGGCGTCACGGTATCTCTTGATGCTGGCGTCTACGAGTTGAGCTTTGTGGAAGGCGCCTACAAAGCGTGGAACGCTTGGGGCAAAGTTCAAGGTTGCGACTCCGATGGAACGAACTGTTCGAAAGGTTGGCTGACCAACATCAACGTGTTGGCCGAGGGCACAGTCTATAAGCTCGGTCGTCACGGCCGGTTTGCAACGCCGGATCTCGCGCTTGCGGCCGCATCGCCTTTCACCCTGACGCTGTCGGCACTCACCGACGTCACCTTCTATATCGGCGACAGCTACTTTAAGGACAATGTGGGCGGCATTTCCATGCAGGTGGCGGCCATCGCCATGCCTGTGCCCGCGGCTGGCCTGCTCTTTGTTGGCGCCGCTGCTGGGTTCGCTGTGGCCCGGCGTCGCCGGATGGTTGCCTAGGTGTTCACCAATGTGATCGCGGCGCTTCTTGGCGGCTTAACTTCGATCAGATAGCGTTGAGAGCGTGATGGTTTTCTTCCTGACGCTCGCCCTGTTGGTTGCCGCTGCCCCGCTCGACGTTCCTGAGGGCTATCAGGCTTGCTCGGCCGCTGAAGGTCCAGAGGTGGGGGTCGGTATTCTGTGCGACCGCGCCTTGATTGCGCTTGATGCCCGCGAGATTGGCGTCGCTGACAAGCTCTCCAAGACGGCAACAGAATTGGCGCCAAGCCATCCTGGCGCGTGGGTTGTCAGGGCCATGGTGGCGCAAGGCGCGCGGCGAATCAGTGAGGCCCGTGAGCATTATGAGACGGCCGCTGGTCTTGAGCCCGACAATGCTGGGCTGTTGATCGCGATGGGGGATTTTGAAGCGGAGGAGGGCAATGTGCGCGGCGCGGCTGTCCTTTACGAACGGGCTGCCGGGTTCGATCCTTCTTTCCCTGGTTTAGCCGAGCGATTGGACGCCGTCGCAGAAGATCCGCAGGCCAACGAGATTTGACGCCGTGTTCTTCCTTTTCTCCGTCCTCGTCATGCTTCTTGTCGGATGCTCCTACGGGGTTCTGAGATCCGGCCGGTTCTCTGCGCCCAAACCTGATCCGGACTTCGAGCCGCGCCGCTTAGCGACCCATGCCGCCGCTTTGCTCGTGGCGCGCCAGGCGGTGCTCGGCGCCGCCGAGGATGATGTCAAAAGCCGCGCTACCGGTTGGTTTCAGTCGGAGTTTGGGGTCGATGAGGACGAGGCGATGCGGCTTTGGTCCTCGGCGGTGTCCCAGGCGATGCTCGAGCCGGGTCCTGATGAGGGGTTGGCCGTGATCCTTGCACCGATCAAATCGAACTGCACGCTTCAGGAGATGAAGAGCCTCGCGACCTTTTTGAGCGATGTGCCCAGCAAGGCGGGTGAGTCCACGGATGGCCAGCACCGCCTCGTGTCAGAGGTGCGCCGCCGGCTCTCGCTCCCTGAGGAGGTGTCGTCCTCAGACCCTCGCTGAGCGGGTCAGGGAAAAGACGCCGCCATCACCGCGCGTGACCTCGCCATGCGCCTCATGCATTTCCAGATGGGCCAGGACGTTGAGGCCAGCGGCGATCTTCAGGGGCGCTGCGAGACCGACATAGATCTCATCGACAATATCACCGATCGATCGCGGCCCGTCGCCCAGCGCGGCGATCACCGCGTGGTCACGACCGAGCCGGTGGGCTTTCACCGCCTCGACAAAGGCGCGTGGCTCGGTGATCGGCGCGCCATGGGTGGGATAGTAGATGGTGTCATCCCGCGCGAGCAGCAGATCGAGGCTCTTCATATACGAGGCCATATCGCCGTCAGGCGGCGCCACCACTGTGGTGGCCCAACCCATCATATGATCGCCCGTGAAGAGCGCGTTTTCCTCGGCCAGATGAAAACAAAGGTGGTTGGAGATGTGCCCAGGCGTGTGGATCGCCGTCAGATTGAGGCCTTCGACCGGAACCCGATCACCATCCGCCAGCTCGCGATCTGGCGTGAAGCCGAAATCTGCGCCCTCATCAAGCGCTGGGGCAGAGCCGCCAGGCTGTGTAGGGTGCGGCCCAAAGCCATAGGTCGCGGCACCGGTGAGCGACTGGAGGCGGTGTGCTCCACCTGAATGATCCGCATGGGTATGAGTGATCAGGATCGTCTTGATCGGGCATGGCGCCTTTTCCGCCAGAAGCGCGATATGGCCGGCATCATCTGGACCCGGATCGATCACCACCGTTTCGTCCGCTGCCTGAAGAAGATAGGTCCCGCTGCCGGTATAGGTGAAGGGCCCCGGGTTAGGAGCGATGATCCGTGTGATGAGCGGCGACAGCGTCTCATGGACGCCCGGCTTCAAGTCTGGTGCGTGAACGAAAGGAACGCTCACGCTGTTCCGTCTCGTTCGCTGGCATAGCTTTCAAGCAGCGGTAGGGCAGGGGAGAGATCAAAGCCCGCCTCAGCGGCTTGGGCGATCACCGCCTCAACGCTTTTGCCGTTCAAGATCTCGGCAAGCGATGTGAGCAACACAGCGCGTGGCCCGGCGCCGCAATAGGTGAAGATCGAACCCTCCTTCAGCATTTGGGCATAGGCCGCGACATCGTCAGGATCGACCTGCGGCCCGCGCATCGGCACGTGGCGGAAAACAAGCCCTGCTGCCTCGGCTGCTGACGCGATCTCCGCAGCGCTTGGTTGGCCCGGAGCCTCACCATCGGGCCGAGCGGCGACAACCGCGCGGAAGCCGGCCGCTTTGATAGCCGCAAGATCATCGACGGTGATCTGCGGTGAGACGGTGACAAGGTCATTGAGGCGACGCTGCATGGGGAGTCCTTCATACATAGTGAAACGTGGTCGGAGTGAGAGGATTCGAACCTCCGGCCCCTGCCTCCCGAAGACAGTGCTCTACCAGGCTGAGCTACACTCCGCGAGCGTCTGATCTATCAATCGGCCCCCGCTGTGACAACGCGTGCACACCGGCACGGAACTTCCCGCCGATTTTTCATTGCGCCCTTACGCGGAGATGGTTATTGGCTCGCTCTCCCGGATGGGGTGTCGCCAAGTGGTAAGGCAGCGGTTTTTGGTATCGCCATGCGCAGGTTCGAATCCTGCCACCCCAGCCAGGAGTTCCAGTCGTTGAGTTAACGGTAAGCAGTAGACCGCTTGCGGTTATCAACATTCCTCTTATCGTGAAGTTTAACTGACTTGTCTCGATAGAGATTGATCGAATGGCGTTTTTCCGTCACGGTCGAGGCTATCGGAACAGTCACTGCTATTGGACGATCGGTTCGGAGAGGCGCTGATCGGTTGTGATCAAATCGCGGTTGCGTTTCTTGCCAAATGGATAGTTTGGGGTAAGGATTGGTCAACCGCTGACAGTGGCTGGGACGAGGGGGTGGTTCGCGTCGGCGCGACTTCCCCTTTTTGTAGGTTTTTTGATCGTCGTCGTGGTGGCGCACGATCTGGTTTGAGGATGGGTGGAGACACTTGAAGGTGAAGCACATGCACAAGAAACTCGCGCTGCTCGGCTCGGCGATCGTCGTCGCTTGGTCGGCGAGCATCCCCGCCACGGCACAATTCCGGCAAGCTCTGGATATTAGCCGTCAAACGGCTCGCGATGGCGCTGCTTCGCAGCAGCGGGTTGAGAATCTCGATCAGCAGGCCACGGAGCTTCTGAACGAGTACAGGGCGAACGTGAAACAGCTCGATCTGCTGACACGTTTTAACGAGAGTCAGCGTCTCGAAATCGAGAACCAGCTGATCCAGATCCAGGGCCTTGAGCGCGACATCGCCAATGTGGATGGCCTCCAACAGGCTGTGGTGCCGCTGATCGGTGACATGCTTGCGCAGCTCAAGCTGATTGTGAACGCCGACATTCCGTTCCTGCCGGCTGAGCGTCAGGCCCGTTTGGCCCGCCTTGATCAAATCATGCAGGACCCAACGCAAACGGCCGCCTCGCGCTTCCGTCTTATTGTCGAGGCCTATCAGATCGAGAACGAGTATGGCCGCTCGATTGAGGCCTATGAGGGCACCGTGATGGAAGACGGTGCTGAGCTCACCGTTGAATTCCTGCGTCTCGGCCGCCTCGCGCTGATCTATAAGTCGGCTGATGACAGCCTGCTGCGGATCTACGACGCAGAAACGCGCGGTTACGTCGACCTCGATAAGGGCCGCTACCTCGCTGGTGTCCGCACCGGTCTGCGGATGGCGAAAGAACAAACACCTCCAGGCCTTCTGGAGATTCCTGTCACCGCTCCCATCACCATTGCGGCTGAGTAAGGCGAAAGGGAGAACGAGAGAATGACCATGCTTTCGATGATCAAAAAGGGCCTCGTGGCCAGTGCCGCTCTCCTCGCGGCGGGCTCTGTCAGTGTTGCGCAGGAAGTCTCGCTTCAGGATGTGTTGAACGCTGCGCGGGCAGAACGTGCTCAGGCTACGGCGGAAAACCGCGAGCGCGAGCGCCGCTTTCTTGCCGAGCGGAACCAACAACAAGCGCGGCTGAACCAGGTTGTGGCGCAAGTTGAGGCCGCCGAGGCTGAGTCGGACCGGCTTGCGGCTGAGTTCGAAGCCAATGACAACACCATCCTCGAGCTCACCAACACGCTCCAAGAGCGTCAGGGCGAGTTTGGCGAACTCTTCGGCGCTGCGCGTTCCGCTGCTGGCGACTTTGCCGCTCAGCTTCAGGACTCGGTGATTTCGGCGCAGCTTCCAGGCCGCGTTGAGCCGCTTCAGGAAATCGCTCAGAGCGACACGTTGCCTTCGGAAACCCAACTGCGCTTCGTCACCGACGTGATGTTCGAGCAAATTGTTGCCCAGTCAGAAGTGGCAACCTTCCAGGCTGAGGTCGTCGATGCCTCGGGCGAGTCAGTGAGCGAAACCATCACGCGGGTCGCTGCGTTCACCGCCTTTGACAGCAGCGGAAACTATTACGTGATGAAAGAGCTGCAGGACGGCCGTGCGCGCCTGACGCAGCTGGCGCGGAACCCGGGCACCGATAATGCGGTTCCGAACGCGCGCTCGATCGCCGGCTTCTCTGGTGACGGTTTCCGTACGGCAACCATTGACCCATCGCTTGGCCAGATCCTCGCCCTCGTGATCGTCGCGCCGACGTTCCAAGAGCGTTTCCAGTCGGGTGGTCCGGTTGGCTACGTCATCACCGGCATTCTGATCGTCGGTATGGTGATTGGTACCTTCCGCCTTGCTGCTCTGCAGTCGACCAAGTCGGCGGTGAAGGGCCAGATGCGCCGCAAGAGCCCATCTCGTGGTAACCCGCTTGGCCGGATCATGCTGGCTTACGAAAGCAACACCAGTGCTGACGTTGAGACCTTGGCGCTCAAACTTGATGACGCGGTTCTCAAAGAGCTTCCGAAGCTCGAGTCGGGCCTCAACCTCGTCAAAGTGTTGGCTGCCGTTGCGCCGCTTCTCGGTCTCCTCGGTACCGTCGTCGGTATGATCCAGACGTTCCAGCAAATCACGCTGTTCGGTACGGGTGACCCACAAATCATGGCAGGCGGTATCTCGCTCGCTCTGATCACCACGGTGATGGGCCTGATTGCTTCGATCCCACTTCTTCTGGTGCATGCATTCGCGGCGGGTACGTCCCGTTCGGTCGCTGCGGTCCTGGAAGAGCAAGCAGCAGGTCTGATCGCTGAACACGCTGAGGGGCGCGCTTAAGCGCGCTCCTTGAGCCTGGGAGGCATAGCTGATGCTTCGAGTATTCTTAGATCCGTTCGATAGTCTTCAGGACTTCCTGTTCGCTGGCGGCAATGTCTTGGTCGTGATCATGCTGGTGACATTTGTCATGTGGGCGATGATCATTGAGCGGTTCATTTTCTTCGGCACCGCGCGGGGATCTCTGATCAAGAAGGCGCAACGGGAATGGGAAGCGCGTCCTGAGCACAAGTCTTGGTACGCACTGGCGATCCGCGACAAGCTGTTGTCTGAGATTGCCGTCGATACCCGCGCCAATCTTGGCGTCATCCGCGGCTTGGTGGCGGTGTCGCCGCTTCTGGGCCTGCTTGGCACTGTGACCGGCATGGTCGAGGTGTTTGACGTGATGGCTATCACCGGATCGTCCAACGCTCGCCTCATGGCTGGCGGTATCACCAAAGCAACCATTCCAACCATGGCCGGTCTTGTGGCGTCTCTTTCGGGAATTCTTGCATTGAACATCCTTGAGCGGCAGCAAAAAGGCGCGGTGGCAGAGACAGCAGAGCGTCTCGACAGCGTTTTGGAGGATCACTGATCATGGCTGGACGACGCAGACACGGTGAGGGCGAGGCGGCGGACGTCAACATCACGCCGCTCCTCGATATTGTCTTCATCATGCTGATCTTTTTCATCGTGACGGCGACCTTTGTGTATGAGGACGGCATTGCGCCCAATCTGCCGCAAAACAACGAAGACGATGAGGACTCAACGCCGCCCCCGGCGCTCCTCTTGACGGTGCAAGCGGACGGTTTCGTTTTGGTGGACAATATTCGCCAGATTGATCCGCGCTCGGCAGAACCTGTGGTGGAAGAATTTCTCGCTAAGGAGCCGCGAGGCGTGGTGATCGTCTCGGCTGCTCCGGACAGCGAAACTGGGGTGATGGTGACGGTGCTTGATGAGGCTCGTCAGGCGGCTGGCCCGGAGCGGTACCGGTCCATCACCTTGGCGCCGCAGTCGCGCGGCTAAGATCTGGGTCGCGTTCGGCGCGACCTCCAATAGGGACGTTTCGCGCTTCGGCGCATGATTTGAGGAAGACGTAAACGCCATGGCTCGACGGTCACTGCAGCAACCGGTGGAAGAAGATGGGGACGACGTCAACATCACGCCGCTCCTCGATATCGTCTTCATTATGCTGATCTTTTTCATCGTGACCTCGACCTTTATTAAGGAGCCAGGTGTCGATGTGGTGCGTCCTGCGGCTGTTACGCAGGTTGAGCAGAACCCTGCTGTTCTGGTGGCGGTCACCGAGGACGATCAGATCTTCATCAACAATGAAGAGGTCGATCTGACTGAGGTGCGTTACCTTGTTGAGGAGCTTCGCCGCGAGACGCCGAAGGGCAATGCGGTCTTGCAGGCTGATGCGGCTGCGAAGTCGGAGCTGACCATCCAAGTGCTTCAGCAGATTAAAGATGCAGGGATCAGCGACGTCGCGATTTCGACGGTGGCTGAATAGGGAAGATAGGCCTGTGTGAGCGCCCGGCGCTCCCGGCACTTTGGAGGACGATCCATGGGTACGATTTTTCGAGGCGTGATCGGCGTTCCCCTCGCTGGGGTTATCGTCGTGGGCCTGTTCCTCGTGATGTATGGCCTGATTATTCCTGACCGTTTGCCAGACCCGGTCGAGAGTGAACCGGTCAACATCAACATCACGCGCCAACTTGAGGATTCCGAACTTCGCAACGAGCGCCGGTTCGAGCGTCCGAAACTTGATACGCCTCCCCCGCCGCCCCCGGCGATCGAGCGGCAGAACTTCGAACCGTCCGTGGACGGCGTGAATGCCGCTGCGCCGGACTTTGGGGCCGACGTGAACATCGGATCAGGCTTCAACCCAGACCGCGATGCGCAGCCGCTGGTGCGGGTGAACCCAACAGGTTTCGAGCGTTGCATCGACTCCAACACATCGACCGAGTCGGTCGCGCTGGAGTTTGACGTCGACCCGTCTGGCAACGTTGTGAATGTTGAGGTGATCGATACCACCGATGGCTGTTTCAACCGATACGCTGTTCGTGCAGCTGAACGCTGGAAGTACCAGCCAAAGATCGTGGACGGTGAGGCGGTGCCGCGCCGCGGTGTCCGCACCACGATCCGCTTCGAAATTGGCGAAGGGTAAAGCATAATGATCCGTCTACAGACACGCCGTGCTGGTCGCGTCAGCCTTGCCGCACTCTTTCTCGCGGTGGGCGCCACAACGGCGACGATCCTGGCACCGACTGCTTATGCGCAGAACAGCTCTCAAGAGGCAGAGGACCGTCGGCGGTCACGTCAGACCCTATCCTCGCGAAGCGGTTTGTCGCTCAATGAAGCGCTGAACTTCGCCAATGAGGACCCGCCGCGTTATCAGGAAGCCATTGAAGTCGTGAGCCGGCTTCTGGCGCGGGACAATCTGCCTGACTTTGACCGGGCGACAGCACTTGAGGTGCGCGGTGGTCTCTACGCGCAGGTGGATCGCACCGATCTGTCGCTCCGCGACTTCGAGCAGGTGCTCGCAATCGATGCGCTGCCGAGCGACCGGACGAGCCAGATCCGCCGGAACGTGGCGCAGCTCTATTACGTCACGGACCAGTTCCGGCGCGCGATCAACTTCATGGAGAGCTATATCCGTGACGCTGGTCCCGAGGCTGAAGCCAACGATTATTTCATTGTGTCGGCATCCTATGTTCAGCTCGAAGACTATCGCGGTGCGCGGGGGCCGGCCGAACGTGCGGTTGAGCTCGATACCAACCGCCGCAAGCAGTTCTATGATCTTCTCAACCTAATTTATAACGAGCTTGGCCTCGATACCCTGCGGGGACGCCTGCTTGAGACGATGGTGGAGTACTTTCCGAGCGAGGAGAGCTACTGGTCCCAGTTGGCAGCATCCTATTCGGCCGCGAATCGCAATGCCGATGCCTTGGCAGCGCTCGAGGTCGCCTATGCGGCAGGCTTGATTGATGACGATGATAAGATCGTCACGCTCGCCCAGTTCTATTATGATCAAAACAACCCCTATCGTGGTGCACGCCTTCTCGAGGCGGAGATGAACGCGGGAACCGTTGAGCGCGATCTCGATAACCTTCAGCTGTTGGCCCAACTTTGGGCGGCCGCGCGCGAGCAGGACAAATCGATTGCGATTTTGACTGAGGCCGCGCCTCAGCGGCGAGATGGTCAGCTCTACTATCAGCTCGGCCAGAGCTACCTCGCGGATGAACAGTATGACCGCGCGATCAGCAATCTGCGTTCGGCGCTTCGCCGCGGCGGTCTTGCAGACCGAGAGGTCGCCAATGCCCATGTTTTGATTGGCACGTCGTTGTTCCAGCAAGACAGTGAGAGCAAAGAAGCGCGGACGGCCGCTCGTGAAGAGTTTGTTTTCGCAGCGGATTATGAATCATCGGCGCGGGTGGCGAACTCGTGGATCGAGTATATTGACACCATTGAGGCGACGCTTGAGCAACAAGCCGCGGTCGAGCTGAGCCAGGCGATTGAGCGTCAGCAGCGGCAGATCGAACGCTGCGGATCGATCATTGACGTGATTGAGCTCGGTGGACGCACGGATGTTCCCGCCGATGAAATTGCGGCCTGTCGCGATCTCTTGGCGCGGGTCGACGCCGGTGAGACGGCAGAGTCGATGGTCGAGGCCGAGCGTGCCCCTGAAGACGAGGGCGAGGCTGGCGAAGAGAGCGAAGCTGAAGCCGGCTAACGGACGATCTTTCTAAGGAGCGATCCTCGCTCCTTAGCGACGACACCATGACAAAAACCGGCTCCTTCGGGGCCGGTTTTTTTATTCGGCTGCGTCCGGCTGTGCAGAAGGATGCGCCGCCTTGGCCGCGGGTAGGGCCTGAACGGCCTCCTCCACCGCGAGCAGGCGCGGATAGGGCGTCAGGTCCAAGCTGTAGCGCCGGGCACCGTAGAGTTGGGGCAGCAGGTAGCATTCCGCTGCCGTCACATCCTCTCCCGAGAGATAGGTCCCATCGGGCGCCGCCTCGACCGCCAGCTGTTCGAGCGCGGCAAACCCTGCGCCTATCCACTCCCGTACCCACGCGCCAACGGCGCCGTCATCATGGTCCAGGGGATTGCGCAAATAGTTCAAGACACGGAGGTTTTGGAGAGGATGGACATCGCAGCCAATCACGGCCGCCATTTGCCGAACCATAGCCCGCCTTGCCGGATCATCGGGGAAGAGTTTGGTGCCAGGCAGGGTCTCATCAACATACTCAATGATCGCGGGGCTTTGTGAGAGAAAAGTCCCGTCATCAAGCTCGAGCGACGGCACTAGCCCTTGCGGGTTGATTGCGAGGAATGCGGAGCTTTTGTGCTCCGCCTTCAACAGATTGACCGGCACGATCTCACAGGCTGCGCCTTTAAGGGCGAGGGCAAGCCGAACGCGGTAGGACGTCCCGGATCGCCAATAGCTGAACAGCCTCATCCCAATTCTCCGTTTTTGGATCTTAGGTCTCCCAACGGACCCTACAAAAAAGGGACGGCTGGGCCGCCCCTTTTTCGCAGATCATGATCGTGCCTCAGTCGAGGTCAGGGGCCGGGCCCCCAGCCTCGATCCAACGGTTGAGGCGCTTCTCCAACACTTCCAAAGGAGCACCGCCGTCACGCAGCAGTTCATAGTGGAAGACCGGAAGATCGAAATCTTCGCCCAAGGTTTCTTCCGCACGGGCGCGCAGCTCCTGGATCTTCAGCATGCCCGTCTTGTAAGCCAGAGCTTGGCCAGGCCAGACGCTGTAGCGCTCGATCTCAATGGCGACGCCGGACGGTTCCATACCGGCATTGGCAACCATGTAGTCGATGGCCTCTTCCCGGGTCCATTGCTTGGCATGCATGCCG